>NZFR01000042.1 GCA_002689335.1 Verrucomicrobiales bacterium | reverse complement strand
CGCTTGGTTTTAGCCGCTTAGCAACTTTTCGATGCGCTGCAGTTAAAGGTAACTTATCAATTTCGCACAAGGACAACCATTCCCCATGAAGCTTAGCCAAGCGGGGTTTTCCGGAAACTCTCAATAAAAACATTTCAAGCCTATTCCTATACCGAGTAACCGAGTGGTTGAGTACGCAGAATAGTTCCGCTTGTCCAAGCGCGAGGTTAGCCTTAGCCAACTGAGCGGCATCGGCATCGGCACTTACTTCCCAGTTGGGAAACTCCCAAAAGCCGGCATTCACGTCGCCGCTTGGCCGTCTCTGCAAGAACACTTTCCCGCGCCAAACGATGATGAAGCCGATGAACCGCCGCTTGGTTGCCGCCACCCGCTTGGCCAAGGCCGGGATGGTTTCGACCTTGTTTTCCTTTCGCGCTATGCAATGATTTATTAGGGGGCAACCGCCACAGAGAGGGTTGCGCGGCCTGCAGACAAGGGCGCCCAGTTCCATCATCGCTTGGTTGAATGCGGAGGCATTTCTTTGCCTAGACTTTTGCAACGCGAAGGCGTGTTTGACCAAATCTTCTGCCGCTGACCAAATGCATTCTGACACCAGTTTGGCTTTGGTCGACTCCTCGATGCCGAGCAACCGTGCTAGGACTCGGGTAACGTTGCCGTCAACGATCGGCTTCGGTTGGTTAAACGCGATGCTGCAGATCGCCCCTCCGGTGTACCGCCCCACCCCGGGCAACGCCAACACGCCCCCCAAGTCGGAGGGAAAGCGTCCACCATGTTCTTCGCTGATCAGCCTCGCTGCTTTCTGCAGATTGCGTGCCCGCGAATAGTAGCCCAGTCCCTCCCAGAGTTTGATCACGTGATCCTCATCCGCCGCAGCCAACGCGGCGACATCCGGCAACTGCTTCATCCACCGTTCCCAGTACGGGATGACGGTCTTGACCTGCGTCTGCTGCAGCATGATCTCCGACACCCAAATGGCATACGGGTTGCGCGTCCGCCGCCACGGAAGGTCGCGGGCGTTTTCGGAAAACCACTTGAGCAGCGGCGCAACGACGGAGCGGAGTCGCATCACCGGCAGAGTACCGTCCGCCCTGCCCGTGGCCAAGCGACACTGTTGACTTGCCAGCGGTTCCGCGACAAATTCACCGCAACGGGATGAGTGATCAACAACCAACCGTCACCGCCAACGGACAGTGCATCGGAGTGCAACTGCCCCTGTCGCTGCACAACTTTCTCGAGGTACAAGGCATGCTGCCGCGCAGCGTGGTTGTGGAATTGAATGGTTCAGCGGTGTCTCCTTCGGAATTCGCTGAACGCCAACTCGGCGCAGGCGATTCGATGGAGATCGTGAAAATTGTCGCCGGAGGATGAGCGGAGAATTCCAGAGCCTGCGAGGGCATCTGCTGCTCGATGCCGGCGGGATGTACGGTTCCTGTTTTCATCGTTCGGTCATCCTCATTTGCCGTCACACACCGGAAGGCGCGTTCGGCTTGGTTCTGAATCAACCGAACGAAAAATGCATCGACGATGTGCTGCCGCTCGAGTTGCCTCCCAACGTGAAGCGACAACCGGTTCGCACTGGCGGTCCGGTCGACGAACAGTCGGCGCACATCCTGCACAGCGACGCGTTCATGTTTCAGGGAAACGTCCTGAACAACCTCTCGCTGGTTCAGGAACATAGTGAACTGAGCGATCTCGCCAACTCTGTCAACCCCGATCAAAAAATCGAGGTCTTCGCCGGATACTCCGGTTGGAGTGCGGGCCAACTCGAAAGCGAACTCGCGCGCAACGCATGGCTCATTCAACCCGCAACCACCGAACTGGTATTCAGTAATCCGGACGAAACCACTTGGCGCGATACTCTCCGGCAAATGAACTGGCAACAACGACTCCTCGCCGACAGCCCCGACGACCTGTCGTGGAATTAATGCCGATTATTATGAACCGGCAGAAATCGCCCTAAAAGGAAGCTGCCAGAGATCCTGATCTTTTTAATTTCCTCTCGCCTTCGTTGGTTTGGTTCCTTAGATTTTCCTTTGTCATCGTGCGTTTTTTATTGTGAGAGGNGTGCGTTTTTTTCGAGCCGCTGTTACGGCGTTTGGGGGGTTGGCCACGGTTACAGTACCGCTTGGCCAAGCGGTAGAGGCGTTCCCACTGAAGAGCATTCAGTTCTTCGAAAACAAAATTCGCCCGCTGCTNGCGGATAATTGCTTCGAGTGTCACGGCGATAAAAAACGGAAGGGCAATCTGCAACTAAACTCCCGCGAAGCCATCCTCACCGGCGGCGACTCGGGAGAGGCGATNACGCCCGGCGACCCCGGGAAAAGCCTGTTGATCGAGGCGGTCAANTACACCAACGCCGATTTGCAAATGCCGCCCAAAAAGAAACTCGGCAAACAGGCGGTAACCGATCTTGAGCAGTGGATTCGTCTTGGCGCCCCTTGGCCAAGCGGCGGGGCAAAAGCGGCTGCGGCCAAGCAGGAACACGGCTTTTCCATTACGGACGAAGATCGCAATTATTGGGCATTCCGCCCCATCAAACGCCCCCGCTTGGCCAAGCGCAACGGCCAAGCAGCGATCGATCAGTTGATCGAGTCACAGCTACGGACCAAGGGTATCACGGCAAATCCGATCGCCACGCGCGCCACATTGATCCGCCGCGCGTACTTCGATCTCATCGGGCTGCCACCAAGCTATGACGAGGTGCAGTCGTTCGTNAACGANGACTCGCCTGACGCTTGGCCAAGATTGATCGAACACCTACTCGGCCTNCCNCAGTATGGNGAACGCTGGGGACGCCATTGGCTCGACGTGGTGCGCTTCGCCCAAACCAACGGCTACGAGCGCGACGACGAAAAACCGCTNGTTTGGAAATACCGCGACTACGTCATCCGTGCCTTCAACGAGGACAAACCGTACGACCGTTTTGTNTTGGAGCAGATCGCAGGGGACGAGTTGACTGACGTGGACAACNACAGCCTGATCGCCACCGGGTTTTATCGACTCGGTGTTTGGGATGACGAACCGGACGACAAACGACTCGCGGAATTCGACGGCCTCGACGACATGCTCAAGACNACCTCGGAGACNTTCATGGGGCTGACGGTTGGCTGTGCCCGCTGCCACGATCACATGTTCGATCCGATCTCGCAGCAGGACTATTACGAGATGCTCTCGTTTTTCCGAAACGTNNGCTTCTACGACAAGCCCAAGTACGAATGGGACTCCGCCACCTACTCGCCGCTTATCCCGCCGCAGACCGTGTTTGCTTGGCAAAACAAAAAGGACAAACCGAAGGATGCNAAGCCCCCTTGGGACGGNCGCGAGTACGCGATGACCGTCCGCGAGCACAGCGCCAATCCGAAGGACACACACCTACTTATTCGCGGAAATGCCGGGCGGCCGAGNAAAAAAGTGGAACCGNAATTTTTGAAGGTGCTGGCCAAAANCAAGCCGGCGATTGCCAAGTCTCCCAACCCGTTCACCACCGGCCGGCGACTCGCGTTGGCCCAGTGGATCACCAGCCCGGAGCACCCACTCACNGCCCGTGTGATGGCCAATCGCATCTGGCAATTTCACTTCGGGCGCGGCCTCGTCGCTACGCCGAATGACTTCGGAAAAGCCGGCATGCCCTGCCCGAATCAGGCGTTGCTCGACTGGCTCGCAGCGGAGTTCATNGACAGCGACTGGTCGATCAAGCACATGCACCGCGTGATTATGAACAGCGCCACCTACCGGCGAACCTCGTGGCAAAACCCGGCCAATCAGGACGTCGATCCCGGAAACGAATTGGTCTGGCGACAAAACCTTCGGCGGCTTGAGGCGGAGGCGATTCGTGATGCGATTTTGAAAACCAGCAACTCGCTCAACAACACGATGGGCGGGCGCGGTTTTTTCCCGGACTTCGGCGGCGAAGTGATTGCCGGCGCGTCCANACCNGGTCGGGGNTGGGGCTATTCCAAGGCCGATGAACAGGCCCGCCGCAGCGTCTACGCNTTCGTCAAGCGCACGATGATGGTGCCGTTTCTCGAGGTGTTTGACTACAGCGGCACCGAGGGCTCGATCGGCGCGCGGGCTGTTACCACCGTTGCCCCGCAGGCGCTCACGCTGCTCAACAGCGATTTCGTCTCCGGCCAAGCCGGCAGGCTAGCGCGCGAGTTGCAGTCGCGCCACGCCAACGCGGATGATGCTGCCCTCCTCAACGCACTGTTTCGCCAAACACTTGCGCGGGATGCCCGCCCAGATGAAATTGAATTCGGCCGACGTTTTCTCAAACAGCAAGCGGCAAAACACTATGCGGTCCGACATCAGTTGGTTTTTGCGCCGAACTTACCTGGCTCCATCGAGCGCGATTTCCGTGACCGATTGCCGCAGGAAAAATTCCTGATTCCCCCCGATAACAATTGGCGCGCACACGCAGGTAAGTGGGGCGGCGGCTACGAGGGCATCATGAACGTCGTCCCCGGTCGCGGGCCGTTCGTGTTAATGAACCCCATCAAACAGGCCGACTTCGTGATCAGCGGCAAACTTCGTTTTGAGCAGAGCGTCGAGCACGCCGGACTCCTCCTNCGTGCCAACGCCAACGGCACCGAGGATCGCGGTTACGAAATCCACTTCGACGCCGTNAAGAACGAACTGCAACTGCGGCGACACGATAAAGAGACCACCACCTTGGCCAAGCGTGAACTGCGCAACGCCTANGGCTGGCGCCAATTCCGAGCCGACNTGGNCAAGGGCAAACTGCAACTCTGGCTCGGGGACNACCAGCAACCCTTCCTCACGGCCACCGACGAAAAACCGCTCGAGGGNGAAGGNCACATCGGCATCCGCGCCTGGGGTGGCGCGGTGCGAACNGACGAATTAAAACTGCACTTGGCCAAGCGCACGGTGTTGCTCAACGAAATCCACCCCGCAAAGACTGCTGACGGCAAACTCACCACTTCGCCGCAGCCCGGCTTGGCCAAGCGCCGTGCCTTGAAAGATCTCTGCTCCGTCATGTTTAACATCAGCGAATTTGTTTATGTCGATTGACCCACAGCCCAAACCACTTGGCCACNTTGACGGGGCCATGAGATTCACCTACGTTTCCTCAACCGATTTTTAGCGATGGATCCGAACCTGATACAACGCTTCAGCAGACGCGAGTTCGTGCAACGCTTCGGTACGGCGATGGCNGGTGTATCGTTGTCCGGCATCTTTCCCGGCGACAAAGTTTTTGCCGCCCCTGCCTCAGCACTGGCCGACTACACCAACCCGCTCAAGCCGCGCAACTCCCATTTTCCGACCAAGGCCAAAGCCTGCATTTACCTCTACATGTACGGCGGGCCAAGCCAGATGGATTTGTTCGACTACAAACCAGAGTTGGTCAAAAACCATGGCAAAACCATCGATATCGAGATGCGCCGCCGTGCGATTCGGAAGGAGAAAATTCTTGGCCCCGTCCGAAAGTTCGAACGCCGCGGCCAATCCGGCCTCTGGTGTTCTGATGCCTTCCCGCACCTATCCAAACAGATGGACAAACTCGCGGTGATCAAGTCGCTGTACATGGACTCGTTTGCTCACGGCTCGGCCAANATTCAGATGAACTCCGGCCGCGTCCTGCAGGGTCACCCCGCGCTCGGCGCATGGATCGCCCACGGCCTTGGATCCGCCAACAAAAACCTGCCGTCGTTCGTGGTGATGCTCGACCCCCGAGGCGGCCCCATCCCCGGTGCGGCCAACTGGACCAGCGGGTACATGCCAGCCGCCTATCAAGGCACGGTACTGCGATCCTCCGGCAACCCCATCCTCAACCTCGCTTCTCGCTCCGTCCGCACACACCAAATGCAGGGCGACCGCATTGACGCCATCAACGCCCTCAACGGCATGCACATCCGCAGCCGCCAAGGCTACAGCGAATTNGCCGCCCGCATCGCCAGCTACGATCTCGCCTACCAACTCCAGTCCACCGCCCCCGAGGCGCTGGACATCTCCGATGAATCAGAAAAAACTAAGGAGATGTACGGGCTGTTCGACAAAAAACCGGACCACTCCATCGCCATCTCCCCGGCACATTTCGGGCGTCAATGTCTCGTCGCTCGGCGGCTCGTCGAGCGCGGCGTACGCTTCGTGCAACTCTACTCCGGCGGAGGTCACCAGCAACAAAACTGGGACGCCCACAACGGCGTCGACGAAAATTTAAAAATCCACTGCCCGGAAATCGACCGCCCTATCGCCGGACTACTGGCCGACCTCGAACAACGCGGTTTGCTCGAGGAAACCCTCGTCATCTGGGGGGGCGAATTTGGCCGACAACCGGTCTTCCAAGGCAGCAACGGCGGACGTGACCACAACCCGAAAGGCTTCACCTACTGGATGGCCGGAGCCGGCGTCAACGCCGGAACCGAATACGGCGAGACCGACGAACTGGGCCACGAAGCCGTTGTAAACCGGCATCACATTCGGGACCTCCACGCCACCGTCCTGCACCTCATGGGCTTGGATCACGAAAAACTGACCTACCACTACGGCGGCCTCGACCAACGCCTCACCGGAGTCGTCCCCGCCCACTCCATTGCCCCCCTCATCGCCTAAAAACCAAGCGGAGACCAAAAGAGGGGGGTATTCTTGTCCCAGTTCCTTTAGTTGATCACTTGAACAAGCGCATAAAAAAACACGGAATGAGCACTGGGCTCGTTCCCTGTTTTGAAAGTTAAAGCGTTCTGCGCTTGGCCAAGGTCAGACCTTGAATTCGCCGCGGTATTCGCGGGTTAGCCAAGCGGGATCGCCTCCGGCAGCGAAGGTGTTTTTCTTCGGATTCCACTTGATCGCCGCATGATTGTAGTACGTCTGGTTGAGCAGATGACAGGCGATCGAGGTGCGCGCACCAATGATTTCGTGTGTGCAAGGTTTCTTGCGCGTACGCATGGAGTTGAGGAAATCCGGAATGTGACTGCTGCTGCTGTAAAGTTTCACCTTGGCGTCCTTAAGGAATTCCGATTCCAATTTGTCGAGTTCTTTCGAGAGGTTCGCGTTGCGGTCGCCGCGGTTGGCTTTACCGGCGATGAATTTGTCGCCCAACCAAAGTCCGATCCTGCCACGATGACATTCTACACGGCCCTCGGTGCCGNAGAAGCTGGAGCCCATGCCGGTCCCATGCATCAGTGGGATNTTGCCGTCGTAAACCAGCTGTGCGCCTTTCAACGCCTTGGGGTTCTCGGCCGGGATGGTGGCCACCGGGCCGCTGTCGTCCACACCCAATCCCCAATGCACAATATCGATCATGTGCGCGCCCCAGTCGCAGACCATGCCGCCCCCGTATTCCTTGTAGTTGCGCCAGTTCGGAAAGTGACCGTGCACGCCGCGAGGGCTAAGCACAGAACTGTAGCCTCGCATTGGGCCGGGACCGATCCAGCGGTTCCAATCGAGACCCGGTTCCTCTTTCTCCGTGGGCAGATCGCAGGGGATTCCGGCGTTGCCGATGTTGACTGCAGTGCTCTTGACCTTGCCGATCACCCCATTGCGGACGAGTTCGCAGGCAACGCGGAATTCGCGTGAGGAACGCTGCATTGAACCGGTCTGCAGGATGGCCTTCTTGTTTTCCACGGCCTTCATCACTTGCACCGACTCGTGCACGTTGTGGGTCAGCGGTTTTTCGCAATAGACATCCTTGCCGGAGTTGACGGCTTCAACGGTCTGAATGGCGTGCCAGTGATCCGGCGTGGCGATGCAGACGGCGTCGATGTCCTTGCGGGAAATGATTTCTCGGTAATCGTTGTACGACTTGCAGTCCTTGTTTTGGTAACGATCGTTCGCCCGCTTTTGGGCGGCGTTGCGGCGATTGGTGTCGCAGTCGGAAACCGCGACGGCAACGACGTTGTTGTCGGCCATGAAGCGGTTCTGCAAACCACGATTCTGTATACCCATGCCGATGAACCCAACGGAGATCTTGTTATTGGGCTTCACCTTGGCCGACAGAATACCGGACGGCAGGATAAACGGGGCGCTGGCAACAGCAGTTGCCTCGAGAAAACGACGTCTTGATAAAGGACGGGACTTCATGCGGGAAAAACTACCCAAGCCACCCAGCTTGAAAAGCCTTTTTTCCGCCGAATTACCAGTAGGCTTGAACTGACTCAAAATCGTTGTGAGAATGGGCNCTGTNTAAAATTCATCTTAACCTTGGGTCTGGCCTGTTTTGTTTTCAGTGAACTGAGTGAACCCCAGATGGAGCCAGTAGCTATAGGCNGNTAAAACCTTTTCTTTCAGATGCGAAAAANNATGACCGATCCAATCNATTTTCNAACATCAAGCAAACAGCAAGGNTTTACNTTGATCGAACTGCTGGTGGTCATCGCCATCATTGCAATCCTTGCNGGACTCCTCCTCCCCGCGCTGGCGAGAGCCAAGGCAAAAGGACAAGGCATCTCNTGCATGAATAACCTAAAGCAACTTCAACTAGCCCACCTCATGTATCCGGACGACAACGACGACAGGTTAACCAAACCCGGCAACTCGGGAACGGAACAATACGCTTGGGTGGCCGGCTGGCTGGATTACAACCCAAACAACCGCGACAATACGGACATCCAAACATTACTGGACCCAAAGCGCGCCAAGTTCGCTCCGTATCTGCCTTCAGCCTCAGTCTATAAATGCCCGGCAGACACTAGTTACGTGACGATCCGGGGAAAACGGCAACTGCGAATACGCAGCATGGGAATGAGTCAGGCGATGGGGGGCCCGGGAGGCTGGTTGCCGGGCAACCAATACAAAGTCTATATAAAAACGGGTGACNTTCTGAACCCGNGCCCGNCCAACCTCTACGTNTTACTGGATGAACACCCCGACAGCATCAACGCAGGCGGTTTCGCAAACCAGATGGTGCGCAGCCCCAACTCGGCCCGGATCATCGACTACCCAGCCAGTTATCACAATAGCGCCGCCGGGCTGAGCTTCGCCGATGGGCACGCAGAAATAAAAAAGTGGCTCGACCCTCGAACCATCAAACCCATTAACAACCGTTTGATGCCGCTGAATGTCGCCTCGCCCAACAACGAGGACATGATTTGGTTGTCTGATCGGACAACGATTCGAAAGTAACGAAGGAAGGAAAAGTGGTACGCCCGGGAGGATTCGAACCCCCAACCTCATGGTTCGTAGTTCTTTATTCACCCATTAATACATTCGGGAAAAACATCAAAATGTATATATTCCTTAATGTATAGACAGGGGAACGCTTTATTTGCAGGGGTAAAAAAAGGGACTACTGCCCCCAATTATTGCCCCCAATTTCTCCAAACAAATTAATCCCTCACAGCTTTCAATTCTTCACCCGTCTTGCCGCCGTGTTTGCGGAGGAGATCGGCGGTTTCCGTGTTTTTTTCTCTGATGGCCCAATCAAGTGGAGTCAAACCATCATCCTCCTTCGCATTCAAATCCGCACCTTTGGCGATAAGTATTTCGGCAATTTCCTTTTGTCCTCCA
>NZFR01000041.1 GCA_002689335.1 Verrucomicrobiales bacterium | reverse complement strand
ATCAAGGCTGTTTTGGCACTGCGATATCACGAGGCAGATGAAAATGAATTGTCATTGGTTTTTGCAAACAAAGCACTTGAAATGTCTCCTTTATTCAATGGACCGTTAAACACTAAATATATCAAATTAAATTCCGGAAAAATTGATGAAGGTATCGAAAAATTCAAAGAGTCTTTAGAGGCCAATTCGAACCCTATTAACCCAAGAATGGGATTGTTTAAGCTCTACCTGAAAAAAGGAACTCGAGAGGCTGCTCTTAATGAATTTACCGAAATCGTGGGTTATCCTAAAGTGACTACTGAGAATTGTGGGGCTGTCGCGCAACTGTACTATTTGCTAGGTAAAAAAGAACTTGCATATCATTGGCTTGAGAAATCGATAGCAAACTACGAAGTGCTTGCGATTGAAATGGCAGCTATAAAAGAATTTGAAGATTGGCAGAAGGAGCCTCGCTTTCGTGAGATGTACAAAAAGATCAATCATCCGATGTACGTCGATGAGTAAGTCATGAGTGCCGAGGTTTTCATCAGCTACGCGTCGAGCGATCGGGATCGGATTCTGGATTTGGTCGATCGACTGGATGCGGCCGGGGTGTCGGTGGGGATCGACCAGATGAGTATCGAGGGAGCGACGATGTGGAGTCAGGAAATCGTCGCCGCGATCCGCAACTGCAAGGTGCTGATTTTGGCCATCTCCGAAAACTCGGCTGACTCCGAAAACGTGGTGAAGGAGGTGGCGCTCGCGTCAGAAGGCCGCAAGCGCATCCTGCCGGTGTACCTCGCCTTAGCAGAGATCCCAGAATCGATGGCGTATCAGCTCGCGGGTATCCAGCGAGTGGAATTTTTTGAGGGCGACGAGGAGGCAGGGCAGCAATCGGTGATCCGCGCCTTGGCCAAGTTGGGGGTGACGGTGAGCGAGGAAGCCAGCATGGCAGCAGCCGGTGCGCCCAAGCGAACCAACCACGGAGCCAGCCATTCCACCGCTGGCCAAGCGACGAAGGGAGAGCGGGCCGCTTGGGTCAAAATCGCAGCAGGCGTCGCAGGAGCTACTGCGTTGGCAGCGGGAGTATTCTTTTTGGGAGGCAGCGGGAGCGAGACAACGGCTACGCTTGGCCAAGCGCAAACGAACACCACAAGCACAGCCGAGCAATCGCCACCCTTGGCCAAGCCGGTGAAGTTGGACACTAACCGGGTGGTGGTACTGCCATTTAAGACGATCGGCACCTCAGGCGAGACGGCCGACTTGGGCTACGGCTTGGTCTCCACGCTGACTAGCAAGCTGCAGCCGCTACAAAACTTGGTGGTGATCGCGAAGGAATCGGCGCGCAAATATGAGGACAGCAAACTGTCACCGCGCGAGATCGGCCAAACGCTGGGAGCGGGGACAATTGTGACAGGGGAAATCCAGACGAGCAGCGACAAAGTGCAAGTGAACATTCAATTAGTGAATGCGAACACCGAGGCGCTCGGCTGGGGCAGTACTTTCATCAAAACTAAGGACGAATTTTTAGATCTGCAAAACGAGATCGCGACTCAACTTGCCAGCGAACTCAAAGGAGGCTTGGACGATGCCGAGGCAAAACAGCTTGCCCAAAAAGCAACCGAAAACGCCGAAGCCCAAGCGGAGTACCAAGCTGGTCGCCGCGAATGGGACAAACGCAGTAAGCAGGGATTCGACAACGCCATCAAACATTTTGAGAGGGCGATTGAGTTGGATTCGAACTATGCTGACCCCTACGTAGGCTTGGCGGATACGTTTGGTCTGATATCAGCGTATAATTTTGCCAGCGCCAATGAAGCTATGCCGCAGGCGAAGTCTTACGCTGAGAAAGCCATAAAGATAAACCCGGATTTGGCAGGTGCTTATACTTCACTCGGTTGGGTGTTTGTAAACTACGAATATGACTGGGCCGCTGCAGAATCCAGTTTTCGAAAATCGATTCAGTTGAATCCGAATTACGCCACGGCGAACCATTGGTTCGGATTGTTTTTGTCCAACCTAGGGAAGCACGATGAAGCGATTGCTTCCGTGAAAAAAGCCGCCGATTTGGATCCTCAGTCCATGGTTATCCAATCAAGTATCGGCCAAGTCTATGTTGTGGCTGGCCGATTTGAAGAAGCGTCTAAATTTGTAAATCGAGCTCATGAAATGAATCCTTATTTTTCAACCGCAATTTGGTTTAAGTATGCGAAGTTAAAAGGGGGCAATACAGAGGAGGACGTAACCTTACTAAAGGAATTAATTAAGCATTTTCCTGACCAACCGATGCATCGAAAAACCCTGTTGGAGGTTTACTTAAAGATTGGCAATAGGGAAGCAGCGTTAGAGCAAATGGTCGATTTGCTGGGATCCTTCGATGGGATTTTAAATAATTGCCACTTTGCAGAATCATTCTTTCTGCTGGGTAAATCTGAACAAGGATACCAGTGGTTGGAAAAGGGAATCCAAGCCAGAGAATCATGGGTGACCATGTACGGTAATTTTCCCTCCTTAAAAAAATATCATCGCGAATCGCGGTTTCGCGAGTTGTACAAAAAAATTAACCATCCGNTGTATGTGGATTGAGGTGCGTGTTTTAATATTGAATTTATGAAGTTGAAATGGGTTTTGTTGTTGGCGCTTGGTCAAGCGCTTGGTTTTTCGGCGATGGCCGGGGATTGGCCTCAGTGGCTNGGGGCCAANCGGGACGGTGTTTGGCGTGAGTCGGGCATCCTCAAAAAATTTCCNGAGGGCGGGCCAAAGGTGAATTGGCGTGNGCCGATCGGNGGCGGNTATGCCGGNCCGGTGGTGGCCGATGGCCGGGTGTTNATCATGGACCGGCAGTTGGCCAAGGGCACGGCGAACCCGGACAACCAGTTCGACCGCGGCATGATCCCGGGATCGGAGCGGGTGATCTGTCTCGATGAGAAAACCGGACGCGAACTTTGGGTGCACGAGTACGACTGCGGTTACACGGTCAGTTATCCGGCCGGCCCACGCGCCACGGCCACGGTGGATGGCGACCGGGTGTACACGCTGGGTGCGGAGGGGAATCTGCTTTGCCTGAACGCGGAGTCGGGCAAGGTGCTTTGGCAGAAGGATTTTAAGAAAGAGTACGGAGTAAAGTCGCCAGTCTGGGGATTCACAGGGCATCCGCTGGTGCGGGGTGGTCACCTGATCTGCCTCGCGCGCGGCAAAGGCTCGACCGCGGTGTGCTTCGACAAGCTAACTGGTAAAGAGGTTTGGCGTAGCCTGACCGCGCGTGAGCCGGGGTANTGTCCGCCGACACTCATTCAGGCNGGTGGTGTGGAGCAGTTNATNATCTGGCATCCGGAGTCGNTCAACTCGCTGAACCCGGACACGGGGGAGGTTTACTGGACCCAGCCATTCCGGCTTCGGTTTGGGTTGTCGGTGCCGACGCCGAGGCAGGTCGGGGACCAGTTGTTTGTGACGGCATTTTACAACGGGCCGATGATGATGAACCTCGCCAAGGACAAGCCGACCGCCACAATGGCGTGGAAGGGGAGTCGCAATAGCGAAAAGAACACTGACAAGTTGCACAGCATCATGCCGACGCCGTTCATCGAGAAGGGGCACATTTACGGCGTGTGCAGCTACGGGCAGTTGCGNTGTCTGCGNGTGGATACCGGCGAGNGGGTCTGGGANGATCTCACGGCGACGCGCGGCGGCGAGGAGACGCGCTGGGGNAANGCCTTCCTCGTGAAGCACGCGCCGTCGGACCGGTTTTTCTTGTTTAACGAACTGGGCGAC
Organism: Verrucomicrobiales bacterium; assembly: GCA_002689335.1. Lineage (GTDB taxonomy): Bacteria > Verrucomicrobiota > Verrucomicrobiia > Limisphaerales > UBA1096 > UBA1096. The sequence goes on along the minus strand of NZFR01000041.1, from coordinate 11,095 downwards.
TTGATCATTGCGAAGCTGTCGCCCGAGGGCTACGAGCCGATCGACAAGGCACACCTGATCGAACCGACCGGCAAGGCGATGAACCGCAAGGTGGTGTGGAGCCATCCGGCTTTTGCCAATCGCAATATTCTGGTACGCAACGACAAGGAGATCGTCTCGTTTTCCTTGGCGGAGAAGTAAGGAGCGACAGCAGGGCAGGGCGGTCACCGCCTCATCCGATTCACGCCCTCGGTTTGCTCAAGGCGGATTGGAATTGGGTGAGCTTGGCTTCGAAGGTGGCGTCGTCGAGAACCGGTGTGGCGCCTTCGGTGGTGGGTTCTTCGGCGAGATCGATCCATGATTTGCAGCCGCCGTATTCCTTGAGCATTGGGAGGTCGATCGGTTGCGGGAGACGATGGACGCGAACGGCAAGGGCGAAGATGCCCAGTTCGCGGCCCCACGAGAACCGGTCGCGGATCACGTTTTCTTTCAAAATATGCTGGCCGTCCAGTTGAAGGGCGGCTTCCTCGTTTTCAAGTTTACGCCAGTCGGCGACGATGGCGAAGTATTTGAGGCGAAGGGTGTCCTCGGGTGGGAACTCTGCGGCGAGGGATGTGAACCTCGCCCCGGACTCGGCTGTAACGGATTCGCCCTGTTGGTGGAAGAGTGTGGAGAACATCCAAAACTCCGGTTGATCCACTTGAAACCCGTCGCGACCCTCGTGGATGCCGCCCTTGCGCAGGATAATGATTTGTTCACCGCGCCCGAGCGCGTCGATCACGACGGCCCATTCCTTAAACGCTGCTTTCACGTTGGGTCAGCCGCGGCCTTCGTCGGCGTCGATGTACTGGAACATGCACTGGATGTCGTCGCGGTCCTGCAGGCCGGACTCGGCCTTGCGTTGGATCAACCGCTCGAGCAGGGCGCCTTCCGTACCGTAGCTCAACAGGCTTGTGCGCAGGGCGTCCTTGTCGGCGTCCGTTTTTTTCACGTTCGCCTTCACCCAGTCGCTGACCTGTCCGTCGGTGATCGAGTTTTTCACCACCTCGACGAGCGTATCCGGCGTGACACCGCTGGCCTCGAACCACGCGAGATCGAACCCCTTGTGGAGATAGTTCGGTTGATAATCTTCTTGCAGTTGGCCGGCTTCGTGAAGGCGGATTTTGTCGACGAGGCGGGGAAGATGAATCCAGCCGTCCATCGTTTCATAGGGGCTTCGGGGAAAAATCGTGTTGCTCATTTTCAGCGCGGAAACCGTACCGCTTGGCCAAGCGCAGTCAAGCCAAGCGCAGGGCGGCAGGAAAAGAATGTGACAAATTTTGTTGTTTTTGGTATGTATTGGTTCGCTGACCAAGCTGAGATTTTTGTATGAATTCTCCCACCCGTTCCCGTTGGCCCTCTTTCTGTCGAATCGTTGCTGCGCTTGGTTTGTTGATCGCCGCCGAGGGCGAGGTTGCTGCTGATTCGCTGCGCGATTTTGATGTTTGGTTGGCCCACTACGAGTCGGCGCCGGAGGCGGCCCGGCCCGGGATGGAATCGGAGGGCGAGCGCTTGGCTAAGCGGCGTCAGCCGGCGATGCTGCGGATGATCACCACCCGGCCTGAGTTGGCGCTGCGCCGTGCCGTGCCACGCTTGGCCAAGCTGCCGGAACGCATTTCGCAACACGTTGAGCAACACGCCGAAGGCTTGGCCCGTTACGAGGTGACGGTGGCGTGTGGCGGCCCGGGGCATCGGTTTTGCCAAGTGGAACGGAGCCTGAAACTCAACGGCAAAGCGCTGACGCCGCGCTGGTACGGTCGCCGTGCGCACTTGGCTTCGAAGAAGAACCTCCCAGTTCACGGCATCGTGATGGGAGGACAAATGGCGGTGGCGAATGAGCCGGCCCGTGAGCTTTCCGCTGTGGAGAAAGTTGTGCTTGGTTTTCGTGTGGATCAGGTTGTGATGTCTCTGGCGGGGGAGCGTCGCGTTTTTCCCACGTCAGTCGCGGCATCAGCCTGGCAGGAGAGGTTGATCGCTACCGAGCAGATTCCCGGGCCGATGGGGCAGCGGTCGGTGGCCAAGCAGAAGCCGTCCGCGTCGTGGACAACCGGCGATAAATCCGTGTTGTTCATCCGTGTGGATTTCGAGGGGCGCGAGGGCAATCCGCTGAACGATCAAGCGGCATCGTTTGAGATGAATCGCACCGACGAATTTTTACGGGACAACTCTTACAACAAACTATCGATTGAGACCACGCTGGTGCCGGGCGCGCTGCGGATGCCGGAGACGCTGGCGTGGTATCAGGAAAAACCGGAGGAGCGACGCTACGATTTGCTGGTGTCCGCCCGCGATGCCGCCAAAAAACTGGACGCGAAATACGACTATCGGGACTACGATTTTTACATCGTTGCGTTCAGCCGTATTTATGATGGCTGGGCCGGTCTCGCGCGTGTGGGATCCACAGGAATCTGGATCAACGGCGGGTTCAGCAACGAGACGATCCAACACGAGATTGGGCACAACCTCGGTCTGTACCACGCGAACACATGGGTGCCGCTGCAGGACGACGACCCGATCGGCGATGGTGAATTCGACGAGTACGGCGACCCCTACGACAACATGGGTAACTACTCGCCCTACGGCCACTTTAACGTCTACTTCAAAAGTTACCTGTCTTGGATCCCGAATACATCCGTAAAATCGGTAACGAGCGCCGGCACGTATCGCATCCATGCGCATGATCACCGTGAGGCGGACAGCGGCCTGCGCGCGCTCAAGATTAGCAAAAACGCCAGCCGCGACTACTGGATATCAGTTCGGCAATGGTCGGTCGGCAACGAGATCATGCTACGCTGGGGGATGAAATCTGGAAACTGGATGGGCGGCGACGGTTCGCTGCTTTTGGACATGACCCCGGATACCCGCAAAGCGTTCGGGACTATGCAACCTGCCGACCAATCGCTGCAGGTCGGCAGAACGTTTCACGACTCAAGCCGAAATATCTCCGTCACGCCGGTGGCCAAGGGGGGCGAAGGAAAAAATCTCTGGGCAGATATGCGCGTGGTCTACGGGGCGGCAACCGGTAATAAAAACCCNGTCGTNAGCGTGNTGACTCCACCGGAATCGGTCGCGGTTGGCNAGGCGTTCACGCTGACGGCGAAAGGGAGTGATGCTGNTGGNGATGAACTGTTTTACATTTGGGAATTCGGCGATGGCAGCGAACCAAGCTTCGGTAAAACCGTTTCGCACACCTATTTTCTCGGGGCCGGCTCGACGTTTGAAGCGACCTGCACGGCGGTCGACGGCGTAGGCGGGACGGCGACGACAACCACCGGCATCTCTGTTGAAGGTAGTGATGACCCGATCAACACCTGGACTGCAACCGCGCTGCCGGCTACCGGTAACCTGTCGTTCGCGGCGTATGGTGAAGGCGGGTTTCTTGCGGGTGGCGACGGCGGTAGTCTGGTCGGTCGTGCCGCCGGCAAAACGGACTGGGTCAAGGCGACCGATTTCGGCAACCGGCAGCGCATGTTTGGTGGAGCGCTTGGCCAAGGGACACGCGTGGCGGTCGGTTGGCTTGGTACGGTGGCGTTTTCACAGGAGGGCGGCGCGTGGCGCTTGGCCAAGGGGGTGGACTTCGTGAACCTAGAGGACATAATCCACGATGGAGAACAATTCATGGCCGTTGGCAAAGGTGGCAAAGTGGGGCGCTCGGCGGATGGAGAATCGTGGACGTTTCGCGACAGCGCGACGAAGAATTGGCTCAAACACATTACGCACAGCGGCGACACCTACGCAGCGGTTGGCATCCGGGGGACGGTCGTCACATCGACAAACGGCATCGACTGGAAAGAACGCACGACGCCGACCTCCAGCGGATTGGAGAGTATAGCCTACGGCGGCGGCCGGTTTGTGGCCGTGGGGTTCAAGGGGACGATCCTGTACTCCATCAACGGGTCACAGTGGTCGACCGCCAAGTCCGGCACCAAAGAATGGCTTAACGACGTGACATACGGCGGCGGGATGTTCATGGCGGTCGGAGCCAACGGCACGCTACTGACTTCATTCGACGGCAAGGCGTGGATGCGGCGTAGTTCCGGCACGGAGACCACTCTGGGCGGCGTGGCGTTTGGAGATCGGCGATTTGTCATTGTCGGCCGGTCCGGCCTGATCCTCGAATCCGGTTTACTGCCGCTGCCGGTAAAACCGCCGAAGCTCACATCGAACTTGGCCAAGGGCGGGGGAACCATACTGGAAATCGGCGGGCAGGAGGGGCAGTTGTATCGCATCGAGCAGTCGAATGATCTACGCGGATGGACCGTTTTCAAACTGGTCGAGGGCGAGGCCAAACCGGTGGAGGTCAGCGTGCCGCGTCCGGCGGGTGGCCAAACTTGGTTTTACCGGACCGTGACGCCGTAGTTTTTGCCTTCCGCTTGGCCAAGCGNGCGNCTANTCTNNTNGCCGAAGNAAGTTGACCGATCATGAGAACCATACGAAACGCTNTTTGTCTNTTGGCAACGCTTGGTTTTGTGGCNTCCGGATTCACCGTTGAGTCACCCAAGTCCACCTCGAAACNGNCCAAGAAAACCAAACCTNTCGTGAGCGAGACGAAGTCATTGGAACCCATAACGAAACCGAAAAANANNGGCGTCGTCACNCTGGGCGCNGGCTGTTTTTGGTGCGTGGAGGCGGTGTACCAGCGTATCGAAGGGATTACCAAGGTGACCTCCGGNTANATGGGCGGCAAAATNCCGAACCCGACCTANGAGCAGATTTGCACCGGCCGCACNGGCCACGCCGAGGTNGTNAAGGTGGANTACGATCCCGAGAAGATTTCACTGGAAAAAGTCCTCGCTGTTTTCTGGAAGGCGCACGACCCGACCACGCTCAATCGGCAGGGCGCGGACATCGGTACGCAGTATCGTTCGGCAATTTTTTACCACAGCGAAACCGACAAGGCAGTGGCCGTGAAATCCAAAGCGGCGGCGAATAAGTCCGGAGAATTTCGGCTGCCGATCGTGACGGAAATCACCAAGGCGGTGACCTTTTACAAGGCCGAGGAGTACCACCAGAATTATTTCAACCTGAACTCGAACGCGCCTTACTGCCGCGCGGTTATCTGGCCCAAGCTGCTCAAGCTCGGGTTGAAGTTCAAAAAATAACCCATCTCCAAACAAACATNATGACCCGCTTGCNAGCTCTGCTGCTGANCGGNCTATTGCTCGCCGAAGTTGTATCAGCTAAGGACGTTGCACCATACGGTTTTAAAAAATTCTTCGACCCCTCTCGACTTGTCCAAGTGGATCTCAAAGTAAAAGAGGCCGATTGGGACATGATGCGCAAACAGCACCGGTTGCTGGTGAAAACGCTGCGCACAGACATTCCGCCGAACGACCAGAAAAAGCCGTTTGACTACGTGCCGGCTCAGTTGACGATTGACGGTGCCAAGGTCGGTAAAGTGGCGATCCGAAAAAAGGGCTTCGTTGGCTCACTCGACGTCAACCGCCCGTCGTTGAAAATACAGATCGATCGCTACGACAAAAAGAAGATGTTCGCTGGTGTCGACACGCTCACGCTGAACAACAACCGGCAGGACGCCACGCGGATTCATCAGTTGATCGGCTATCAGTTGTTCCGCGCGGCGGGGATGCCGGCGTCTTACTGCAATCTGGCGCACGTCACCGTTAACGGTAATTCGCTGGGGATCTACTCCAACGTGGAGTCGCTCGACAAACATCTTTTTCGGCGAGCGTTCAAAAGTGCGAAAGGAACACTTTACGAGGGGACGGTTTGCGATTTTCGTTTACCGGTGCTCGTCCGGTTTGAGCGCAAGTTTGGCTCCAAAAAAGCGGATGATGTGTTGCACAAAGCCAGCGTCGGCCTGAGGTCTGGCGATAAAAAACTGCTCAAAGATTTGGGCAAGTATCTGGATGTGGATGAGTTTTACAAATTTTGGGCGATGGAAGTGCTTGCCGGCCACTGGGATGGCTACGTCAGCAACCGAAATAATTACTTCGTCTACTTCGACTCCAAGTCCGACCGGTTGCATTTTCTCCCTTGGGGCATGGATCACCTCGGGACGGATAGAAACATGTTTTGGAGTCGCGACTTTGACCCACCAAAATCAGTCAAAGCCGACTCCGCAATTCCCCGGAGGCTTTATCGCCATCCCGAGGCTAGAAAAGATTATTTTAAGGCGATGGAAAAGCTCATCCACAAAACATGGAAAGAAGAGGAGTTGATCGCACAGATTGATGCTCTGCAAAAAATGATCGAGCCGTATCGGGTGGACCGTGGAGAATGGGTGAATCAAAAAACGGATGCGTTCAAAAAATTCATTCAACGTCGGCGCGAGGAAGTGCTGGGTGAATTCGCCGATGGCAAAACGCCTGATTGGACGCTCGACCAGCGACCNCTGATGAGCGAGTTGGTTAAGGTGGCCGACAGCAACGGATCGTTTTCGCTGAAGATAGGAGACGGCGAGAAGGGGGACTCCGGTTTTGTTTCGGCCCTCGGTACGAGCAAGATCACGGTGAAATGGGGCAAGGAAAACTTGGACTTCGGGCAGGTGAATTATGGTGTTCGGAAAAACGGAAGGCACTCGGTCACGCTTCGTATTTCCAGCGAAGACACGCCAGAAGGGAAGCCAACCGCNATTGANATTAACTTCCCGCAGAAGCGGTTGGATGATGGCGATGGCGTCCCGTATCGGCTCGATATCTTTGCCAGTCCGGCGCAGGGGAATGTGTTCGCCGACGGNTCACACGAACCGATCGGCAATCTGGCCGGCCGAGTGGTGGTGACCCGTTTTGGCACGGAACCGGGGGACAAAATCGAGGGACGCCTCGAGAGNGAGGTGTTCCGTTTTCTGCCGCCGAAGGAGGAGTAGCAGCTACTCGCCGGACTGGATTTTCAATCGGTAAAAGCGCTTTGGAGCAAGGGGCGAGCGGTCGGTGACGGTGAGGGTCTGCGCTTGGTCTGACGGNGCGATGACCTTGAATGATTTCCACTCCACTTGGCCAAGAGCTTGGCCAAGCGCATCGATGTACTGAACCTCGACGCCGGTATCCTTGGGCAGTTCCATCGTGAGCANCACTTCGTTTTCTCTCGCCCGAATTGCTGTGAAGAAAATCTCGGTGCGCTCGTCCGCTTGGCCGGGTGACCCTTGCGGGTTCCAGCTGGGCCGCCAGGCTTCCTTGCCCAGCTTTTCATTTTGCTCTACGACAGTCTTGGTCACGAGCGAGAAGCCCTGTCCGTCGGTCGTGGGAAACCAGTCGTCGAGGTAGTTGAGTTTGAGGATGCTCCGGCCCCGTTGGGTGGTGAGTTCCAGNAGGCCGCCGCCGTTACTGAGTTTTCCCTGATACTCACCGATCACGGAGAGTCCGTTGCCGTATCGGGCGGCGAAGGCTTGGGCGTTTCGCACGATCAAAAAGCGCTTNCCGGGTTCGAGAATTTTGTCCGANCCGTCAAGGAATGAGAACCGAATCTCCCCACTGATGGCCAAGCCAGAGAGGTTGAGTGCCGTCTCACTGTTGTTAAGTAGTTCGACGAACTCGAAATCAGATGACCGGAATGTGGCATCGATGGCCAGNTCATNCGCCGAGGGGTCAAGCGGATGATAGTGTATCTCGGAGAAGACAAGATCACGGGCCTCCGGGGTTGGTGCGATGGAATAAAAATGCGTGATCGCCCCAGACCATTTGCTGGTTAGCGGCGGGTTATTTGAACCGGTTCGGGCGCGGTGGTTCGACTTGTAAACTCGGGNGGTCAAAAGTTTACTCTCGTTAATCACGATCGGCGAATTGTAGGGTAGCGCCTTGGCTGCCACACCGCCCCTAGATTTGCGCGGGTCGGTTCCGTCGAGTGTGTAATAAATTTTGCCACCCTCGGGTGACTTGAGCGTNATGATCGTGCCGGGTTGGACGAAGCCGGCNGGGACATCGCTATTCGGTGGATCGACGAACTGTGACTCCATGAATTCGATCCGATCTGAGAGCCACGATTTCATGTACCGAATTTCCCCTTCGTAGGTTCCTCCGTTTTGGCTTCGAGGCCGTTGGTTCCAACGAGAGAGATTGCGTTTTTGTGCCTCGGACAATTCGCCGGCCATTCGGTCTATGATGGCGTTGATATTGTCCTCACTAAATTGTGCTTTGCGTAGCGATTGAAAACGGTCGATGTATTTCTGGAAGAAATCTATATCCCTAAACATGCGGTTCCACCAAGGGTAGTTGAAAAAATCAGTACCTCGATCTCCAGAAGTAGATCGCCATGTCTTGGGGTTGTTGTCTCTTCCGTCTGTTGAACCGAGAGCTCGATCAAAGTCCCAGATAGGGCCGAAAGTAAGCTTTCCGCCTCTAGGAATATGCATATAGCAACTGAGCCGAAGTGCATCTACATTGAAAGCGACGACATTGAGTAAATGATGGTCTATAGCTGCCTCCACATCGATATACTTCGCATAGCCTCGAACCGGATCGCGGTAATAAGTGGCATTAAGGGCAGTACCCATATCATTGAGGTATTTGCGAAGAGCTTTTTCGTGAGGGTCGTAGGCGCTAGATTCCATTTTTTCCTCCTTCGGATAAACGTACTTGATGTTTTGCCCCGCAGCGCTAAAGCCGGAGTCGCCCGGGTCGGCTCGGTCGATCTTAAGAATGTACCCTCCCGACACCTCCGGTATGGCCTTGTGTTCCGAGAACAATTTCTCGACATCAGCTCGGTCTGCATCGCGATCTATTTTTTCCATCAATGCGTAGACGCCAAAATAGTCACCAGAGGAGAGTGCCCCGCCGTTAGTATTCAGGTACACCTCGACGAATCGTGTGCGCGGTGCATACCTGCCGATCTGGCGGCTTAACTCGAAGATGAACGGATTGTGCATCAGCGAGAGGTCGAAATTGTACGGTCCCCAAAGTACCCAGTCCGATTCGCTTGGCATGCCAATAAGAGACAGGTTTTTGTCATCGCCAAACTCGTCATGCAACTCAAGCGAGAGCGATGCCTTAGATCGTCCGCCCGTGCTCGAGCCACGGGTCTTGATGCCAACCTGGCTGGCCACGGCAATCTCGTTCCGAAACCGGCTGCGACCATTACTAGGCTCGATGATGGCCATAGACGCCACCTGGTAGTCGCCCGAGGGCGGCCGGCCGTCTCCGTAATTCTCCAGAATGATGTAAGGCAGGTTGGATGAGGCATTATTCAGGCTGCGCTGGGTCTCGAAATACGTCGCGCTGCCGACCGGCCCCATGCTGCCGTCGGAATGCACCAGCCGCGCCTTAATCGGGGTCGTGTTGTTGATGGCAAGCTTGTCCGTGTAAACCGTCGATGCTCCGTCCGGCACCGAACCGTCGGTTGTGTAGTGGATTTGCGACTCAGCGCTGGCGGTATCTGGCTTGCCCAGCTCAATCTCCATCGATGTCTGAAACACCTGACTGGGCTGCTTGAATACCACCTCCGCCTCCACACTGGTCACTGTGTTGTTATTGCGTTCGCCCGGCGAGGACTGGAACATGAATCCGAACGAGTCTTTCACCTCTGTTTTTTTGTACGCAACTATCTCGGGGTGTATTAACAGGTCAGAGCTTGCAACTTGGTTGTTTAACCCTTGAATGGATAGGATGTTTTTTCCGGACTTAAGCACATCCGAAAACCCGGCGATACCGAACTCTACCGGGGTGGTGGCAATCGAGTCTGGTCTGTTTTGTGGAGCGCCAGATTTCCAGTTTAATGAAGAGGGCGCGTTATCACTTGCGACCTTTTTGCCATTTATGAAAGCCGCGAAACCGTCCTCGTATTTCAGGCGCAACACCACCTCCTCGATCTGCGACAGATCCGTCACCGTGAACGGCACGCGGATGTACACCGACTCCGTGCTGTTGCGCATCTCGGAGACACTCAGTCCGATGCGGCTGCCGTAGTCGTACCCGACCGCGGTCTTACCCTTTTTCCAACTGCTGTCATCGAAGTCCAGCTCCTTCCAGCCTTTGCCGGCCGTGCTGGTCTTAGGCACCAGCGCGCGTGCGGGGGATTTTTCCCGGAGCAAAATCACTTCGTTCCGCTTTGTGTTGCCTTTACCAAACGATACATCGTCGTACTGTTCCGGGTACTCGGGCGCGAACTCGTATGCGACCTTGCCATCCGCGTTGAGCAGGGCGAGATAACTGGCTTCTCGGCTGAGTCGAAAATCGGTATGCAAGGGTGCGTGCATACCTTTCCGATTTTTGCCAGAGGCAAACACAACACGGTAATCCCGCGAGCCAAGCGTGATGTTTGGGAACACCCACTTGGTTTGGTGCGTTGGATCGTCCGTCAACGCCCACCCCTGAAGATTTACCGAACTGCCGGTTGGGTTGAACAACTCGATCCAGTCCGAGCGATCATCGTCGTCGTCCACCATCGTGGAGCGATTGACCGCCATGAATTCGGAAATGATTGGTGCTGCCCAAATGCTTGGGCTGACAAGAAGCAATATAGTAGCTGCAACAAATGCAAAAAACCTCATATCTAATGGATTTAAAGCTAACAACTGCCGGCAAAAAAAGGAATTTATTTCGCTTGGCCAAGCGAGCAACGGACTAGGGGGAGGGAGAATGACCAAAGGCAGGGCTAGGCCAAGCGCTTGGTTTGGGATCGTGTCAGGTAGAAATGGTACGCGCGAAAGGAGTCGAACCTTCACGCCCGAAGGCACCGGAACCTAAATCCGGCGCGTCTACCAATTCCGCCACGCGCGCGTCCAAAAAAACCTAACAAATACGCACTTTTTGGGTTCTTCAGCTTCATCTCGGAAGCGTTTTGTGCTACTTTTACAGCGTGAAACCCACCGCAATTCCCAGCAACAAAAAACAGACCCAAATTAGCCCGCCCAGTCAGGGGGCGCATAATTACCAGAAAGTTTACGACGGCCGCAAGCGCAGAGTCCGCGGACTCTGGAAGCGCGGCGATACTTTCTACGCTCAGCTCTCCCTCCCAGACGCCGACGGTCAACGAAAAGTGAGGCGGGTCCCGCTCGAGGCGACCTCGGTCGCGGCTGCCTCCGATGAGCTTCGACGCATGGTCATCAAGCGCAACGACCAACAGCTCCCCGCGATGGTCCAGAAGCCAAGGTTCGATGCGTACGCTCAGGAATACCTCGAGG
>NZFR01000040.1 GCA_002689335.1 Verrucomicrobiales bacterium | reverse complement strand
GATGGCTGTACCTCAGTCAAAGGAGGTTGGTTTGGTTGTTTGGGTTGACGGGCGTCCCGGAAGGGGCGCTCGTACTTTTTTAATAATCAACAGGTTAGCTTCAGCTCGCTGCCCGCGATATGCGATCGCGAATCGCGTCCCATTCTAAGCCTTCGGGAAGCGGCTGTACNAAGATTTTCTCGCCCCCNGCTTCGTCGCACCGGTGAAATGTTTCGTAAAGTTCACGAGCGTATCCTTCCGGTGTAGCGGGCAGTTGGTGCCACTTTTCGGCGTTCCAATTAGCCGCAACCGGTTCATACGCAATGACATGGGTATCGGTNTTGGCGTTACCCAGAGCATCCTNCCAAGGCTCTTCCGCCANAATCACTTGGGCCATCGGCGAGTAATGGCGCCGCAGTTGACCGGGGCTCTTCAATGTCGCGCCTGAAGTCGACTCGGTCACCATTCGGACATCCCCCAATATCTCGCTTACCAGTTCCGGGCGTATCATGCCCATGCGCAGGATGACAGGAGTCTCGCCGGTCAAGTCGATCACGGTGGATTCGATGCCGACATCGCACGCGCCTCCGTCGAGGATCATCGGGATTCTACCGCTGAGTTGCTCTGCCACGTGCTGTGCCCGGGTTGGTGAAACTCGATTTGAAAGGTTTGCGCTGGGAGCGGCCAGAGGAAATCCGCACTCAGTCAATACCTCGNGCATGAGCGGATGCGCTGGGCGACGGACGGCCACAGTGTCACCCCCTGCAGTGACTACGGTTGGGATTTTTTCTGCTTTGGGCAACACCATTGAAATNGGCCCTGGCCAAAACGCCTTGGCCAAGCGATCGGCTCCCCTTGGCCAAGCGGAAACACAGTCACGCGCCATCTCGACGGAGTCCACGTGCACGATGAGCGGATTGTTCGATGGCCGGCCCTTGGCTTCGAAAATCCGGGCAACTGCTTCGGAAGAAAGTGCATTCGCTGCCAAGCCGTAAACCGTTTCGGTTGGAACTGCCACAAGCTGTCCTTGGCCAAGCAGTTCTACCGCTTGGCCAAGCGCGCCGGAATCTTCTGCGTTTCGGATTACCGTATTGAACGGATCACTCACGGCTATTTTTGTCGCGGGGCATCGCATCGAGGGTGCCATTTAATTCGGCCCCAACCCTTTGTAGAATCATCCGTTGTGGAGCAACTTGCACCAACGACTGTGAGCATTTTTGATGATCTTCTTAGCGGCGGTCTTGGAGCGCCACCCGTTTACAACAACTTCCTTGTTTTCAAGGCTCTTGTAGTGGGAGAAAAAATTAGCGGTTGTGGTTATCCAATGGGCGTCGAGGTCGCGGAGCGATTTGTATTCGGGCACATGACTTAAAGGAACGCCAACGATCTTGTAATCCTCGTAGCCATTGTCGGTCATATCTAGAACGGCGATCGGCTTCACCTCCACCAACGTTCCCGTCTCGATGGGGATGTTGTTGTAGATGACAATGTCAAGTGGATCGTTGTCTAGCGCGAACGTCTGCGGAATAAACCCGTAAGACGAAGTATATCGCATCGAACTGTAGAGACAGCGGTTCAGCCGGAAGATGTCCAACGCCTCATCGTATTCGTATTTTGCGTTGGTGTCTTTCGGGATCTCGACAATGCAATTAATTACATCGGGGCACTCCTTTCCGATCGGGATTCGGTTAACCAAGCTCATTTAAATTTGATGGGAAATACGGTGATTGTGGCAGCGTTTGAATAGACGCCGATTCGCTTCATGCGATCGGCCCCGATGACAGGGATGATGTTGTTTAAGTTTTTCATGGGTTGAGTTTGTTGAACACGCGTGGTTCCGCGAAGCACGGTGATACAAAAACGACATGGCCGATGATCGGCTGAATTTGAAGAGAAACGGTCGAACCCTGAAACAGGATTACCTTCATGATTCGTTTAATTAATCGAGCGGAACCTCCTCGCGCACGCCAATTTGTGAAACTATTTTTTTTCTCCGTCAAGGGGTTAATCCGTTTACTTCAAAAAATCTCGCGCCTACCGTCCTCGTCAATTATTCCACCTCCGTGAGCGGTGCAGATTGGGCGATTCGATTGACGGCTTTCGCGGCCTTCGCCGGCTACGTTGGCGCCTTGGCCAAGTGGCAAGGACGGCGGCAGCCAAGCGCTTGGCCAAGCGCCCTAAGCCTCTGGTCGCTTGGCCTTGTGGCCTTCTTCGCCCACTTCGTTTGCGCCTTTCATTTTGAACATGACTGGAGCCATACCAAGGCACTCGCCGCCACAGCCAAACAAACCGCTGAGAGGACCGGAACTGAAACAGGCGTGGGGCTTTATCTCAACTACGCCTTCACCCTCGTTTGGTTAGCGGACTGCGTTTGGTGGCATCGAGCCAAGCACAGCCACGAAGAGCGGCCCGCTTGGCTCGGTGGCACCATCCACGGGTATATGGCTTTTATGTGGTTCAATGCCACGGTGGTGTTCGGGGCTCCGCTTGGCCAAGCGCTTGGCGGGATTGCTTTCGCGGGGTTGGGAGGCTGGCTGTTTCTCCAGAAACAAAGGAGGGGTTAACCAGCTTGGCCAAGCTCTGATTTTTGCTTCTCAAGAACGGCCACAACTTTTTGCAACTCCTCTTCGATGCGTCTGAGGTCTGCGGGGGCTGAGTTGAGTTTTCCTTTTTTGGCACTTCGCTCGAGGTTTTCGCAAGCTCGGGCCAACGCTTCGGCGTGNAAATTTCGGGCACTACCTTTCAGGGCATGAATCCCCTCGCGCACTTCGTTGGCATCGTCTTCTTCGATCGCTTGTTGCGTTTGAGTAATTTTCCCCGGAGCATCGATCAGAAAAAGATCGATCAACTCAACGATCACCGACGCATCGCCAAACGACTTTAGCCCCTCGAGAATAGCGTCAGCATCGGAACCGGTCGCTACACCTTGAGCCGCACCGACATCGCTGGCAATCCCGCCAAGCGCTCGGCCCAATCGCTCGAGGTTGATCGGCTTGATCAGATAATCGTCCATGCCGGCGTCGAGACACTTGCGGCGCTCCTCGGGATCGGCATTGGCGGTAACGGCAATAATCCGGGTGAGTTGCGCGCGCCCAGACATCTGCCGAATCGCGCGGGTCGCCTCGTAGCCGTTCATCTCAGGCATATGGCAATCCATCAACACAACGTCATACGGAATCTTCCGCACTCCCTCAACCGCCTCAAGCCCATTGGCAACTGCGTCGGCCGCGTAGCCCAGTTTTTTTAGCTGCAGGAGGATGACCTTCTGGTTCACACGGTTGTCTTCCGCGACGAGGATACGCAGAGATTTCGCCTCAATAGGTTGCTCGATTCCGCCTGTATTAATGTCGCCATTCCCGGTGAGTACTCGACTGATGTTTTCGAGGAGTCGCGTTTGTTTCACCGGTTTCACCAAACAGGAGTCGATCCCGGATTGTTGCCAAACTTCGTTGTTGATCGGCTGCCCCATTGAGGTAAGCAAAATGATTTTTACGTCGGTAAAAAGTAGATCATCCTTNATGGACTTGGCCAACGAGAGGCCGTCGACATCCGGCATTTGGCAGTCGAGGATGACGACTTGAAACGGGCTGTCCGTTGAAGCCTGTTGCTGTAGCAGTTCCATCGCGGCCCCCGCACTATCCGCCTCGGTGGTTTTGATTCTGCAGGAGCGGAGTTGATGATTAAGAATCTGCCGGTTGGTTTCGTTGTCGTCAACGATCAGTACATTTAAGCCGGCCAACAACTCATCTTGCGGTGTAGTCGATTCTCCGCTGGTGTCTTTTTGGAAAGGCAACTCAATCCGGAATGTAGAACCTTGTCCCAACTTGCTCTTAAGCCCAATCTGGCCGCCCATCATTTCAGAGAGCTGTTTGGAAATGGTCAGGCCCAACCCCGTACCGCCGTACCGCCGCGTGAGCGAACCGTCCGCCTGCGTGAAAGGCTGAAACAATCTCGCCTGCGCCTCCTCGGGAATCCCGATGCCGGTATCGATGATTTCCAACAACAACTCCACGTTCGATGCGTTTTCGCGAACGGATTGCACCTTCACGATTACCTCCCCCTGTTCCGTGAACTTGATCGCGTTGCCAACGAGGTTGGTCAAAATCTGTCGCAACCGGCCGGGGTCCCCGACCACCTTCGTCCAGACGTCTTCGAAAACAAGGCAGGCCAAATCCAGCCCTTTGCTCTGCGCCCGCTCGGCCAAGAGGTCGATCGTACTCTCGACGGTTTCACGCAAGTCGAACGGCACATTTTCGATCTCCAGTTTCTTCGCTTCGATTTTTGAAAAATCAAGAATGTCGTTGATGATTCCCAGCAACGCATCGCCGCTGTCGCGGATGGTCGTGAGAAAATCGCGTTGTTGTTCGTTCAACGAAGTGTCAAGCAGCAGGCCNGTCATNCCGATGATGGCGTTCATCGGCGTGCGAATTTCGTGACTGGTGTTGGCGAGAAATTCCGCCTTCACCTTGGCCGACTCCAGCGCGGCATCTCTGGCATGCGCAAGTTGCTCCTGCGCCTCCTTGAGCGGCGTTATATCCTTGGAGACTCCGAAGGTTCCGGTGATTTTTCCGTCCGGATTTTTCATCGGCATTTTGGTGGTCAACACCCAGCCGACACTGCCATCATTCCACGTCTCCTTCTCGGTTTTACCGATGATGGCGCGCCCGGTTTTCAGGATTTTCAGTTCGTCCTCCAACGCGAGCTTGGCGTGTTCAACACTGAAAAAATCGGCATCGGTTTTCCCAACCGCATCCTCCGGGTCTTCCAACCCAAAGTCTGCCGCCAACGCCCGGCTGATCATCAAAAACCGACTGTTGCTGTCCTTGAAATAAATCCGGTCTGGGATGCTTTCGAGTAACGTGCGGAGCAGGTCACGTTCATGGGCCAACGCCATCTCGGTTCGCTTTTGTTGTGTGACATCCCAAAAAATACCCTGCACCCCGGAGCAGCGGCCGGCTTCATCATATGTCGGTGTTTTGACCACATGCACCCACGCTTTTTCCCCGTCGGCGGCAACGTGTTCCTCGACGGTATCGAGCGACTCACCACTCTCCATGATGCCCAAATCGTCGTCCCGATATTTCGCAGCGAGGTCGGCCGGGAAAAAATCGAAGTCGGTTTTGCCGATAATCTCGCGTCTCGTTTTGCCCAGCTCGTCGCAAAACCCGTTGTTCACGAAGACGAACTTCCCGCCGGCATCCTTGCGGAAAATCTTTTGCGGTAGATTTTCCACCAAAGAGTGGAACAAAATTTCTGAACGTCGCAACTCAAGCTCCGCCCGTTTTTGTTCGGTAATTTCCTGAATCGTGCCCTCATAAAACAGCGAGTTTCCGTCGCTGTCCCTCACCTCACGCGCCGTTTCGGAGATCCAGATTCGCGAACCGTCTTTTCGAAAAATCTCCGATTCAAACTGCTCAATCCTCCCCTGAGATCGAATCAGGTTGAGAAATAATTCCCGCTGGTTTGGGTCGACATAAAGCTGACCCTCGATATCGCCGATCGCCTCGATCAACTCCACGGGAGAGCCGTAGCCGTACAGCTCCGCCAAGCGGCGGTTGGTATAAATATATTTGCCTTCATTTGAGGTGCGAAAAATGCCAACAACCACTTCATCGAACACCACCGGGTTTTCCGCGTATTGCTGGCTTGGATTGTCGCTTGGGTTGCTCATTCGCGTTCGTCGCTCGGCCAAGCAAGATTAGAAAGCTACCTTCGCTTGGCCAAGCGGATTCGGCACTCGACACTTTACGGTTTTACCNCTGCCAAGCATCCTGCTGCTCCGCTTCGGTTAACCTAGCGATACAAAATGAAACTCGGATCCCACATGTCCACTGCCGGCGGCGCCTGGAAAGCCATCGAACGCGCTCGCTCGGTCGACTGCGAAAGCACGCAGATTTTTGTGAAGAGCAATATGCAGTGGTTCGGCAAACCGCCCAAGCCGGCTGATGCCGAGCGCTTCGCCACAGAGCTGGCCAAGGGTGATGTCGGGACTGTGTTCGGCCACGCTGGCTACCTCATTAATCTCGCCGGGCCGGATGGCGACAATCTCGACAAGTCGATGGAGTCGCTTTCGCAGGAAATCGAATTTGCCACCACGCTCGGAATACCGTTCCTCGTGTTACATCCGGGGGCTCATCTTGGCCAAGGGGAAGCCTCCGGCGTGAAACGAATCGCCAAAGCGCTCAATCAAATTTTTCGAGCTACAAAAAAATCGCCTGTGCGCGTTGCGCTGGAAAACACCGCCGGCCAAGGCACCTGCCTTGGGCATCAGATCCGGCACTTGGCTGAGATTTTTGAAAAGGTGAAACAGCCGGAGCGGCTGGGCATCTGTCTCGACACCGCACATTTTTTTGCCGCCGGCTATGACATCCGGAAACCCAAGGGTTGGGACGGCGCAATCGACGAGGTGGAATCGATGATCGGGCTGGACCAAGTGCTGGCGTTTCATCTCAACGACTCGAAGACAGATCTTGATTCTCGAGTAGACCGCCACGACCACATTGGCCACGGGTTGATCGGGAAAAATGCCTTCAAGCACATCGTNAATGATGCGCGCTTTGCCGAAACTCCCGCCTGCCTCGAAACCCCAAAATCGCCCGATCTGCACGAGGACGTGGAAAACTTGAACACACTGCGTTCATTGCGAAAAAAGGGCCGCTCGAAGAAAAAGGCATGAGCCGGGCACAAAAATAATTCATTTTCCTCTAAAGTAATTCCGCCTCGTGCCGATATTTCATTCAGTTGCACGAGGAACAGTTCCTCAACGGTTTGTGAATCACCCTCCCTAAAGGTTCACCGATGGCACGGATGCTGTCGACAAACGACAAATGGATTTGTCGGAATGATTATTAATACGAACCTGGCGGCCGCCAATGGAGCCCGCCTGCTGGAAGAATCCCAGCGAAACTTAACACAGGCCCTTACAAGGCTGACTTCCGGAACCCGGATAATCTCACCAGAGGATGATGCCGCTGGCTTGGCGATGAGCATCAAATTCGGGGCTCAAATCAACCGAAATACGGCGGCGATGACCAACATCTCCAACGCGATTTCCTTCTCGCAGACGCAGGATGGGTTCATCCAAAAAGTCCAACAGGGACTCGATCGCATGAGTGAGTTGACCATGTTGGCGCAGGATGTCACCAAGACAAACACCGACCGGTCGAACTACTCCGTCGAGTTTACCCAGTTGCAGAATTACATCAGCGACATAGGGCAAAAACAGTTCAACGGGGTTACCTTGTTTGGCACTTCGGGAATGGGTGTCACGATCGACAGCGATGCCAACACGTTCACGATGAATGCGGTGGACATGAACTCGACGACCGTCGCCACCGGTTTGGCCCACGCCTACACGGCTTCGACCAGCAGCATCTCGAACACGACCAGTGCCGGTTCCGCCTTGAGCAATATCCAAACGGCTATCCAAAACTTGGCCAACATGCGGGCGCGAATCGGCGCCAACATCCAGCGGCTCAACGTCACCCGAGGCCAACTGTCGTTGTTAAACGAAAATCTCACCGCGACCAACAGCCGCATCCTCGACACCAACGTCGCCGAGGAAACAACGCGCATGGCACGCTTCAACATCCTCGTCCAAAGCGGATCGGCGATGTTGGCACAGGCAAACGTCATGCCACAAATGGCCCTCCGCCTGATCAATTAGTTCACTTTTCCAAGGAGGGAAAACCTAGGGAACCCGGTCCTTCACATTCGAAGACAGCCGGCTCTCGTGCAACAACTGGGCAGCGCCATCACGGCGCTGCCTTTTTGCGTTTCGCTATTCAACCGTAAGCAGCCAAGCCAAAAGATCCGCCATTTGCTCCACGCTCAGGCCACTCTCCAAACCATCCGGCATCAACGACCGACCGGTCGACTTCACTCGATCTCCAGCCGAACGCAGTAGCTGGCGCTCGCTACCATCCGGTAAACCAATCTGAATAACCGCTTCGTTCATGAACCGAACGTTCCCAAAAATCGTCTCCTTCCCATCGGCTGTTTTCACTTCGTGCAAGACGTACTGCGACGCGACTTCACGGCTCGGATCGATCAGGTGAATAAGTAGCTGCTCTGTGCCGTTGGCCCTTGCCGCCCTGAGATCCGGCCCCACACTCTGCCCCAACCCTCCCAGTCGATGGCACGCCGCGCAGCGTTGCTGAAAATGCACGCGCCCCATTTTTGCGTCTCCTTTCTTCGCCAGCGCCGGCCTGAACTGTTCCACCACTTTCGCCCGGTCTGGATTCACATTTTGGCTTGGCTTAAAAATCGACAGACTTTTTGGCGTCCGTTTTTTCGGAACAACAAAACGGGCCATGCGCCCCTCCTGCATCGTACGAAGATTTTGGAGGATCATTTCCTTGAACGGATTTGTTATGATGGACGCATCCTCTTCGAGTCTATTGATCAACTTTTCATGATGCTCAGTCGCTGCATTTAACAGTCCGGGTAAATGCCAAAAGTCCGTTCCGGCCTGCTGAAAAATCGACGCCAGCACATCTGTCTTGGCAGGAAAAGCAGTCATGCCAAGCGTCCAAGCCAACTGGTTTTGGACAAACGAATTTCGAGTACCGGACAGTCGAACTAAGTGCTCAAAAATTGGCGAATCAGTTTCCGCCGAGTCGCCCGTAATGGGTTTGCGCTTGGGTAAAAACGGCTCAGCCAAGCGCACTCCGTGGCCACGGACATTCGGGGATGCATCCACCATCGCCGCCATCACATCCTGCTCGGTCAATGCCTCCAACCCGGCCAACAAATTAAACGCATGCATCCGGCCGAGGTCCGTTTTGCCGTGCTTGGCCAAGCGGCGCAACGGGTCCACCACGGCTTGGTTTTGACGCTCAAACAAAAGTCGAGACGCCGAGCTGCGGTGCCAGCCATTCGGGTGATCCAGCATCGCGACCAACTCTGTGTCAGTCGCTTGGCCAAGCGCCGCATTGGCTGGTTGAACAAAAATATTGGGCACCACGCGGTAAATACGGCCGCGGTCATTGCCGCTGTCCAAGTCGATGTTTTGCTTGATCCCCTGCGGCAAGGACCACGGGTGCTCAATCACTTCGCGGTACATGTCCGCGATGTACAACGCCCCGTCCGGACCAACCTCCATTTGCACGGGCCTAAACCAATTGTCCGTTGAGGTGAGGAATTCCCGATCCCGCTCATCCTCCGGACGCATCGCCATGAAGCGGACACCAGCCGATCGAAGTTTCTTCCGGTGAATAAGATTGCTGCCGCAGTCCGCGATAAAGGCATCGCCATCAAACTCGCTTGGCCAAGCTTGGCCGTCGTAAATCGTAACGCCTGTGGCTGCCGTAAAATATCCGGACGGACGCCCGCCACCTTCGATCGGTCCGGCCACTTTTCCATCCACACGCCAACGAGTGCGGATCACTCGCCACGCCTCATCCGGACTACGCCGAAACACCCGTGCCGCCGCTCCGTCGATGGCGATATCCAACAGCAGCGACGGCGGTATGAAAAACGGATTCGTCCCAACATACCGACGATCGTACATCACCTGCTGAATGTGACGACTGTTGCTGCAAACGAATTTCCTGCCAACGTTATCAAAATCCATTCCATGTTGAGCCCCTCCGCTCTCCAACCGAAAGTCCAGTGTGCGTGGGTCGAACGAAAAATCGGATCGTACAAATGAGACCGTTCCCAATTCGGGCCGGCTCGGTACTCGAACTTTCCCCGGCGTGCCACTTGCCGAACCGTGAATGCGATTATCCAGACCCCAGCGAAAACTGTTCATCAACGACTGCATGTTAAGTAGCTTCACGCCTTCTCCAAATCCAGTGAAGACCACTCTCCGGTCATCCGCTTTTCGGTCCCCGTCGATGTCCTTCAAAAACAGGATGTCGGGTGTTGCCCCGATAAACACGCCCCCGTCGTAGCAGGCAACAGCAGTTGGCCAAGCGAGGTCGCCCGCGAAAACCGTCGATCGATCAAAGCGGCCGTCCGCATTTTCATCCTCAAGTAGTCGCACCTGGCCAAGGCGAGCTTCCCGGTGCTCTGAGTACCCAATCATTTCCACCACGAACAGTCGGCCATTTTCATCGAAGGCCATCGCAACCGGATCCACCACCAGCGGTTCAGCGGCAACTAATTCGACCGAAAACCCCTCACGAATCGAGAAAGTAGCCAAGGCATCCGATGGGGAAATCGGCGCGATGCGCGGGAGGTCGCTCTTTTTTGTCGTTGGCTCAGCCGGCTTGGCCAAGCCAAAACCGGCCAGCCAAGCGATGAGAAAAAGTGCCAAGCGCAGCATGAGAAAGAGCAAAACTTGGCCAAGCCCNAGCAGCAATCAAAAAGACGGTGCTGAAAAAGTCATATACTCTATTGACATAGTAGGAATTAGTCGTACTCTTTCGCCGTTTGCGGGCAGNTTGCCTGTTTTGAGTTAAATGGAGAAAAACGAATCNCAGNCTGTGACTGAATCNTCGATGCGCAGTGTGCTCAAAGGGTTNACTTGGCGCTTGGTCGCAACGTTTTCGACTATAGTGATCGCCTATCTCATTACCGGCGAAACCAAGACGGCGCTGCAGATCGGAGGCATTGAGTTCGTCGCGAAGATCGCTGTGTACTACCTTCACGAACGCATTTGGTTGCGAATCCCGTTTGGGATAAAAAAGGTTTCCAGCTCGGCGGAATGTGAAATATAAGTTGACATCTTAGCCTAATTTTCGCTTCATTGCCCNAGCTGCTTCGGCAGCATCTCATTAAGAGTGGCTAAGGGATCTGGCCCTGTGACGCCACGGCAACCGGTTGGAATGCGAATCCAACGACGAGGTGCCAATTCCAGCCCGACGACAACGTCAGGGGCAAATGGGACGAGATCGCGAAGACTTTCTTCACCCCTTCTCGTCTACCGGGAAGGGATTTTTTTGTCCCACTCACTCCCACCTTTCGCACGGAGGCAAACGTCATGAGTAAAAATTCAGGATTCATGAAGGCACTAAAGTGCCGCGAGTGCGGGCGGGAATATCCGCTCGAGGCAACGCATGTGTGCGAGTTCGACTTCGGCCCACTTGAGGTCGCTTACGACTACGACAAAATTAAGAAGTCGCTGACCAAGGATGCCTTGGCCAAGCGCCCGCAAACAATGTGGCGCTTCCGCGAACTCCTCCCAGTCGCCGAAGAACCAACGGTGGGCACTCGTGTCGGCTACACCCCTTTGGTGAAAGCTGATCGCTTGGCCAAGTGGCTCGGCGTTCGAGAGGCTTGGGTGAAGAACGANGCCGTCAATTACCCAACACTTTCCTTCAAGGATCGCGTGGTCAGTGTGGCGTTGAGCCGTGCCCGTGAACTTGGCTTTGAAACGGTAGCCTGCGCCTCCACCGGAAACCTTGCCAACTCGGTGGCCGCCAACGCGGCCTCTGCCGGATTGGATTCGGTCGTTTTCATTCCGTCCGATTTAGAGGAAGGCAAGATACTCAACTCACTGATCTACGGGGCACGGGTGGTGGGCATTAGTGGCCACTACGACGAGGTCAACCGGTTGTGCGCCGAGATCGCCGGGAAATACGGCTGGGCGTTCGTCAACGTAAACATGCGCCCGTACTACGCNGAAGGCTCGAAGAGCATGGCATTTGAGATTGCTGAACAGCTAAATTGGCAGTTGCCGCAACACACCGTTGCGCCAATGGCTTCCGGCTCGTTGCTCACAAAAATTCATAAAGGCTATCAGGAGTTGATTAAGCTTGGCTTGGCCAAGGACACCAAGCCGGTCGTGCATGGAGCACAGGCCACCGGATGCTCTCCCATCTCAGCTGCATTCAAGGACGGCAAGGATTTCTTTAAACCCGTCAAGCCCGACACTATCGCCAAATCACTCGCTATCGGTACGCCCGCGGACGGGTTTTATGCGCTGAAAGTGATGAAAGAAACCGGAGGCGCATCGGACGATGTCAGCGACGAAGAGATTCGTGACGCGATGAAGGCACTCGCTGAGTGCGAGGGAATTTTCACCGAGACCGCCGGCGGAGTCACCGTCGGGACCACCAAGAAACTGGTTGCTTCGGGCAAGATTCCCGCCGAGGATTCCGTCGTTCTCTGCGTGACTGGCAACGGACTGAAAACGCTCGATGCTGTGCAAGGTCAGGTTGGCGAACCGGCTGAAATCAAGCCGAGCTTGAGAGAATTTGAGGAACTGATCGAGTCGGACCTGAAGGTCAAAACTAAGTAACAATTTTTCAGAATGGCAGCAAAAGTACGCATCCCCACTCCGCTTCGGAAGCTCACCAACGAGCAGGAATCCGTGGAAGTCGAATCCGCCACCATCGGCGCCGCCGTGGAGGAACTTGAAGGCAAATTCCCCGGCATCAAAGAACGGATCGTTGATGAGGAAGGCGAGATTCGCCGCTTCGTCAACGTCTACGTCAACGAGGAGGATATTCGTTTTCTTGAAAATCAGGATACGCCTTTGAAGGAGGGAGACGACGTCAGTATCATCCCCGCGATCGCGGGAGGTTAAGGGAATAAAATGGCAGCCAAAAAGAAGGCAACCAAGCCGGTTCGCAAAACCGCTAAGAAGGCTGCCCGTAAAACCAAACCGGCGGCCAAGCGCACCGCCAAAGCCTCAGCCAACATGCGCAAAACCGCGCGCCTCTGGCTGATGTTCCCGCAGCGGCTCATCACTAAGCCTGTCGTTTGGGAATTGTCCCAGAGATTTCCTGTCATCACCAACGTCCGACAGGCCAGTGTTACCGGAGAGATCGGGTTGGTGTGTCTCGAACTGGACGGCTTGGCCAACGACGTGAAAAAAGCGGTCACATGGCTGGAACGCCGTGGGGTCAGCGTCGAACCGGTCGAGATCAACGTCATCGAAAGCTGAGCCGCTTGGTTACGCTGGCGGAATCTCGCGCAGCGGCGGTGCTTTCACAAAATCCACTTTGCGGAGATAGACCGGCTCCAACTCGGACGCTTCGATAAAGTCCGTAAGCCGACCCGCCAAACGTCCAACAAATTCTGCGGAGGGAAATCGCTCACTGGCTTCGGGATATTTCTCCGCAAAGCTTGGCCCGATGATCGGTTGCTCTCTTGCAAGCAACGCTTCGAACTCGCTCCGCTTGGCCAAGTGCGTTGGCTCAAGGTTGCGAATCCCGTCTTCACCCAGCTCGAACTTGGCCAAATAAAACTCACCGCGCGCCGCGTCCACCGCAAAAGTAATTTCGCCTCGCGCTCCGGCAACGTGCTGTCCAAGCGCCAACGCCTCCAAGCTGTCCACTGCCTGCACCTGAACCCCCGTCGCAACTTGCCAACCCTGAGTTAGGGCGATCGCCGCTCGAATGCCGGTGTACGAACCCGGGCCGATTCCGACCGCGATACATTCGATCTGCTTCCGCTCAGTTTTCGCCNCCGCAAGNGTGGCTTCTATCAATTGCACCGCCGCTGTGTTGCGGCCTTCACGAACCGTTCGTTCAGCAAGAAGTTGATCGTCCCCAAACACGGCAACACTCCGGTGGTCGGAAGAAAACTCAATCGCCAAAATCTTCATACTCAATTTTCCGGCGGGTCTCCCCTTCGTCTGTCAAAACCACTAATCGTAATGTGACGCACTCGCTGGGTTTCGCGGAATCCGGCAACAGCTGGCCCGGCTGCCACTCCGTCGTGAGCCAACGCTCGAACCATTCAACCGCTGTGACCCCGTCCGGGTTTGTTAAAAAATGCTCCAACCCGGCCCCCACTATTTCCGACTGAGTCTCCATCCGGTAAAGGTCGATGTGCGCCAGCGGCAATCGGCCTTCGTCATGTTCCTGCAACAGTGCAAACGTCGGTGAATTTACCGTGGCCTCCACGCCAAGCCCAGCAGCGATCCCCTTGACCAACTGCGTTTTGCCGGTGCCGAGATCGCCCGTCAATCCGATCACCCATCCGGCCGCGACCTCGGTCGCCCAGCGCCTTCCAAGTGCAAATGTCTCGTCTGGGCTATTGGAAATGAACGAACCCACGGGTAGCAAACTCCTTCGTACCGTCCTTTTGTTTGATCTTCAACCCCGGCTCGGAGACGACTTTGCCGATGCAACTGATCTGCGTCTCGGGAAACTCTGCGCGGAATTGATCGAGNAGTGCCACGGCCGAGCCCTGCTCCTGAGTAAAACACAACTCGTAATCCTCTCCATCGGTCAACGCGGCGATCAGCGGCGGCTTGGCTGCATCAGATTCTTGCGCACGCAGCCTCGCTTGGCGACGGATCGGCAGTGCAGTTTCAAGTAACTCCGCCCCAGCGTTGGCTTGATCCAACAGATGGCCGAGGTCTCCGGCAAGCCCGTCGCTGAGGTCGATCATCGCGCTGGGCAAAAAGTGCTCCTTCAGCCAGCCGGCTTCTGCCAAGCGGGGAGTAAAATCGAGATGATGACCAACGATTGAGCCGCCTAATTCGCCCGTCACCCAGATGCTGTCCCCGGGCTTGGCACCAGAACGTAGCACGCATTTGTTACGCTCGACCTCGCCCACAACAGCCACGCTGATCACCAACCGCTCCGGAATCGAAACTGTCTCTCCTCCCACGATCGCGACTTCGTGGCGCTTGGCCAAGTTCCCGATTCCCTCATAAATGGTCTCGACCATCGCTCCATCAAAACCGTCTGGCAGGCCAAGCGTGATTGTCGCCCAGCGAGGTGTACCGGCCATCGCAGCGATATCACTTAACGCACGGCCAAGCGCTTTGTGGCCCACTCTTTTCGGATCCGTTTCACGCGAGAAATGCACTCCCTGCACCACAGCATCCGTCTTGTGAAGCTGCAATTTGCCAGGAACACCGGCATCGATCACGGCACAGTCATCCCCAGCGCCGGTGAGAACAGAGTCGTTGACCGGGAGCTTGGTTTTTAGGCGAGTAATCAATTCAAACTCGCTTGGGCTCTTGCCCGGTTCATTTTTGGGTTCGTCGCTCATCACCAGATCAATCCCGGCTCAGGGAAGTCTTTTGAAGTTACCAAAATCATGCTCACATTCACTCCGTTGAAAAACGCGTGCGCGATGATCGGGGCCAGCAAGTTGTCTGTGTGTTCGTAAATGTAAATCAACGCAAACCCCACGAACGTCAATGCAACAAACGTCAGCAAATTCAAGTGAAAAAGCCCAAACAAAACCGCTGTGCCGACCGCTGCGACTTTGGGATAGCCGTTTTGTTTGATCGCTGGATAAAGGATGCCGCGAAACAAAATCTCCTCGCCGATTGGTGCCACGATCACCGCCATGAACGCGAAGAAAATCAGGAACACTATACCTCCTTCTGCCTGAGTCTGCTCGGCGATCACCGTGACTAATTCCTGTCCCTTGGGAGCTTCACCAAACGCCTGAATCACAATGCCGGTTAGGAAGGAGAAAATCGGGGCGATGATCACGATAACGCCTCCGCCAACCAAACCAAGCAGCAGACACCTGCCCAGCTTGCCCTGTTTTAAGCCAAAGGCTTCGGTCACCCGAACCGGACTGTCATAAAACTTCGTGCTGATGACCATCCATGAAACAATCGAAACGAAAATAGCCAGCGGCATGACCGCCACGTTGGCCGCCATCTGTTGGACGGATCCATCTTCAAGCAACCCAGCGACTGCGCCGCCCAAGCCAAGCGCGATCATCAGGATGCACCCCAGCCAAAGCAGCGACTCAGGATGCCATGACCGTTGGGTTAACACGCCTTCGCTTGGCCAAGCTTAGTGCTTGAAGTGCCGGCCCCCAGTGAATGCCATGGTCATACCGCGCTCGTTGGCTGCGGCGATGACTTCCTCGTCCCGCTTGGAGCCGCCAGGTTGAATTGCCGCCGTAGCCCCGGCCTCTGCGGCCGCGATCAAGCCGTCTGCAAAAGGAAAAAAGGCGTCGCTGCAAACGGCGCTACCTTTCAAGTCGAGCCCTGCCTCACCCGCCTTCCAGACCGCGATGCGGCTGGAGTCCACGCGGCTCATTTGGCCGGCACCTACGCCCAGCGTACGATCTTTGCCGGCATAAAGTATGGCGTTTGACTTCAAGTGTTTCACCGCCCGCCAACCAAAAAGCATCGCCTTGAGTTCGTCCTCTGTCGGATGGCGTTCGGTAACGATTTCCAAATCGACAGCTGACGTTTTTTTGAGGTCGCGTTCCTGCACGAGGAACGACTCAGCACCAACCGATCGGACATCCCACGGCACAGCATTGGCAGGGTTCAACTTCAGTTTCACTAGTCGCAGATTTTTCTTTTGCTGTAATAACTTCAGCGCGTCTTCGGAAAAATCGGGAGCTACAATGACCTCGGTAAAAATCTCGCTGATCTGCTCAGCCGTGGCCAATTTGAGTGTTGTGTTGCAGGCAATGATGCCGCCGAACGGGGCCTGTTGATCCGTGGCATAAGCCTTATCCCAAGCGGCGGCAAGCTCCTCCGCCTGACCCAGTCCGCATGGGTTCGTGTGCTTGAGGATGGCCAGCGTTGGCGGGTCGGCATCGTACTCTAAGATCAAATGCGCCGCTGCCGTCAGATCGAGAATGTTGTTGTACGACAACGCTTTGCCGTGGAGCTGCTCGTAAAATTCTCCAAATCGGCCGTAGAGTGCGGCNCGTTGATGTGGGTTTTCACCGTAGCGCAGGTCCTGCGTTTTGTCGGCTCGAACGACCAGTTTGTCCGACAAGCCGGTCTCAGGTTGGTCGACAGCGTATACGTTGGCCAAGTGCAGCGCGATCGCTACGTCGTAGGCGGATGTCCTTGAGTAAACCTTCACCGCCAACTCGCGTCGTACCTCCAGCGAGGTATCGCCTTGTTTTGAAATTTGATCCGCCACTCGACCATAGTCTGCGGGATCCACCACCACGGTCACACTCTGGTGATTCTTCGCCGCGCTGCGGAGCATCGATGGGCCGCCGATATCGATATTCTCGATGGCGTCTTCGAGCGTGACGTCCGGCTTGGCCACAGTTTGTTCAAACGGATAGAGGTTCACAACGACGAGGTCGATTGGCTTGATGCCATGCTCCTTGGTTGTGGCGACGTGACCGTCGTTTTCTCGCAGATACAGNAGNCCGCCGTGAACCATCGGGTGCAGCGTTTTCACCCGGCCATCGAGCATCTCGGGAAAGCCGGTGTAGTCGCTGAGATCCATCACCTCGATACCGGCTTCGCGCAGCACTTTAGCAGTGCCTCCGGTCGAGAGAATCTCCACCCCGGCTCGGGAGAGCACTTCCGTGAAGGGAACCAGATCGGTCTTGTCGGAAACGGATATGAGCGCACGCTCGATCTTGGACATTTGATTGCGTTGGGTTGCGTTGTTAGCCCGTTCTCGGGCTAAGCCATCGTCGCGCTTGACCGCAAAAAATCAAGCCTGATGCCGCTTGGCCAAGCGCTTGGCCAAGACGGGGGCTACTGCGGCGGGGTCGGGCTGGAGCTGGGTTTGGTCGCCTGTGTGCTTGGTTTCTCCTCCGGCTTGGGCATAGGCGGCGCAGGGAATGCTGTTGGGCTTTTTGGCCCCAAAGCGGAAGGAGCCCGAACCGGGGTCGGGGAGACGTCGATCGGTTTATCGTAAGTGATAAACGAACCGTCCTCATCGATCAGCGTGGCCGTCACAAAAATCAGCAGATAACGCGGGCGATCTAAAGTGGCTCGTTTGCGGAACAATGCCCCCAAGCCCGGGATGTTCCCCAGGATGGGCACCGACTCGACAACCGTTCGCTGCTCGCGCTCGAGCACCCCGCCCATCATGATGCTTTGACTGGAACCCACGACGACGCGTGTAGCCAACTCCTGTGTGCGCCATTTCGGGAGGAAAATCTGCATGCGGTTGTCATCTGTTTTATCGACTTCCTCGACGGTCTGGCCATCGAGCGAAACGTAGCTGACGTTTTGGTTCACCACCGGGTGAAGGGCCAACATGATGCTCTGCCCGTCACCGCCTATGCTGGCTACCACGTCGAGTGAAACTCCGGCCGTGATTTTGCTCGGCTTGCCAGTTGGGACCAATCGCGCAGTGGACACCCTCTCGAGCACGGTCTCCTCAATGGTAAACTGTTCGTAGTAATAGTTGACCTCGCCGTCGTTGATGCGCCCGGGGCGATTGTTCAACAGCGTCAACCTTGGCGCGCTGAGCAATTGGCTTTCGCCGCTTTGCTCCAACGCAGTGAGCGCCGCTGAAAGATCAGTCGACGTGAGGATGTCGCTGTCCTGAAAAACATCCTGCAACGTTACACGCGTGAGCATGCCCTCCTCACCGCCGAGCGTGCCCCTGCTGATGCCGGTCTGATCCTTGATCGCGCCGTTTGCAATACTCGAGGCCCACCGAAAACCAAGATCGAGAAACGCAGCCTCGGAGATGGTGATAAAGCGTGCCTCGATTAACACTTGCTGGATCGGGCGGTCAAACTCGGCGATGATTTTTTCGAGCAACTGGAACTGCGACGGCGTGCCTGTAGCGACGATCAGGTTACGCTCGTAATCGATCATAAACTCGCCCTTGAAAAATTTCTCTATCGCCTCCTCAATGGATGGATTCTGAGACTTGCTGTCGTTGACGAATTTTTCGTAGGTCGCCGTTTCCTTTGTGACGCTCGGGCCTTCTTCCGGCGTGGTGGTCACCGAGACGACCTCGTCTGGCCCAAACTGCGCCGGTACGATGAACCCTTTACGCAGTCGATAAAACCGGGTCTCTTCGATCAGTTCCTTCGACGCCTTGCCGTCGATCACCCAGATCAAATCTGCCCCCACCTGAAATTTTACACCGGTGTTCCGCGCGATATAGGCCAGCAATTCACTGAGGTTTACCTTGTCGAGATTGAGTGTCAGCTTTTGTTGGAGCGGCTCCATCTCCTGATCCGCGACAAAGTTGATGCCATGTGTTTTGCCGAGGTCGAATAGGATTTGCTGAATCGGCTGATTATCCACCTGCACTGTGACTTTGCTTTTGAGCANTTCGGACATGCGGCCGCGTTCACTGTTAGCATCAAACAGAAATCCTTTCTTAGTGGTCTGTTGGCCGAACGTCTCTGGCACGTATGGCGTGGCCTCGATCATCTCAAGCGCATCGCGCAAATCCTTCCGCGGAGGCAGCCCCCGATCCTTGCTTTCGGTCCACAACTCCTTGAGTGACGGGTTCATCCCGGTTTGCTTGGCATCGATGCTCCGAATCCGGTCCTCGACCGCCTGTTGGCGTAGCAGCTTTTTCTGCGTACTCACCCACTCGCTGATTCGTTGCAGCGTGGCGTCTTCCGGATGTTTTTGCNGCAGNAGATTCACCTCAGCCTCAGCCTCCTCCCATTTGCCTTTCTCAGAGAGGCTAAAAATGAAATCGAGTTCCTCGTCGTAGGCGGCGTTGTATTTAACGCGATCGTTCAGGCTGAACGTCTCCTTGCCTTCCTTCGGCGAACGACAGCCGACAGCCGTTATCAATGCCAAACCCAGCGCCACTTCAACCAAGCGCTTGGCCAAGCGGGGCAATCGCTCTGTCCTGTTTTGTTGTTTCGATTTCATCATGCCGCAGCCGCTTGGCCATCGACCAAGCGATACCAATTGTCGCGTTGCCGCGCTGTGTANCCAATGCCTTCGATCAACCGCTGCATGTCGGCCACCCCCATGCGAAACGTCGTTCCTGCCTCGGAAACCACGTTTTCCTCGATCATGATACTGCCCAAGTCATTCGCGCCGTACTTCAACGCCACTTGGCCAATCTCTAGCCCTTGGGTCACCCAAGAGCTTTGGATGTTTGGTACGTTATCGAGATAAATTCGGCTCAACGCCTGCATGCGCAAATACTCGTTTGCGCCGACGGTCGGTGCTTTGAGCTTTGTGTTTTCCGCCTGAAAGGTCCACGCGATGAATGCGGTGAAACCGCCGGTTTNATCCTGCTGCCGGCGCACCCGGTCGAGATGCTCGACGCGATCTTCGATGCTCTCAACGTGGCCGAACATCATCGTCGCCGTGGTGGCCATGTCGAGTTGGTGGGCGATCTCCATTACCTCCAGCCAGTCGTCACTCATTGCCTTGAGGGGCGCAATNCGTTTGCGAACTTCGTCCACCAAAATCTCCCCGCCACCGCCGGGGATGGAGCCAAGGCCGGCGTCTCTAAAATCCTTGATCAACGTCTCGAGAGGCTCATCGAACACATCCCGAAAATGGATGAACTCACTCGGGCTNAACGCGTGAATGTTGATTTGCGGAAACGTGTCTCGAATGTGCGAGAGCAAATCGAGGTACCACTGTTTGTCGAGTTTGGGGTGGTGCCCTCCCTGCATGAGAATCTGCGTGCCCCCGAGCGCGANGGTTTCCTCAATCTTTTTGTCGATTTCGTCGTGCGTGATGACGTAAGCGTCCGCCTGTTTTTCCGACCTCCAAAATGCGCAGAACTTACAATATACATTGCAGACGTTGGTGTAGTTGATGTTGCGATCAACGATGTAAGTAACGATGTCGTTGCCTTGGCCGTCGTAGGCATCCGCCTTGGCCAAGCGGCGGCGGCGGTCNGCGAGCGCACCCAACTGCTGCAGTGGCAAATGATACAACTCAACGGCCTCAGCTTCGCTGATGCGTTCACCNTTCCAAACTTTTTGACAGANGTCGTCCATGGTGGCTNCGAGACCCACGNGGGGAGTTTAGTGTTTCGCAGCCAAAAGGCAACGCGCTTGGCCAAGCGCTTGGGCAGTGATCACTTGCCCTGCTGCTTCGCCCATGCGTCACGCAGTGTGACGGTGCGGTTGTACACTGGCTTGCCNAGCTGCGAATCTTTCGAGTCCGCACAAAAATANCCCAAGCGCTCGAACTGAAACAGCGCGCCCGGCTCCGCCTCAGCCAAACTGGGCTCGAGCTTGGCNTCGCGNATCACTTCCAACGAATNCGGGTTNAGATGGTCNATGTACGTTTTACCATCCTCTTCCTTGTTGGGATCTTCNGCNGTNAACAGCCGNTCGTAGAGGCGAACCTCCGTCTCGAACGCTTTCGNAGCCGACACCCAGTGAATGGTGCCCTTGACCTTGCGGCCATCCGGGGCGTTGCCACCGCGCGTCTCTGGATCATAGGTGCAGTGCAACTCGATCACCTCTCCGGCGGCGTTCTTGATGACTTCCTGACAAGTGATAAAAAACGCGAACCGCAGCCGCACCTCCCGCCCCGGCCCAAGGCGGAAAAACTTCTTCGGGGGATCTTCCATGAAGTCGTCCCGTTCAATATAAATCTCGCGCGTGAACGGCATGGGCCTCATCCCGGCCTCGGNATCTTTGGGGTTATTTACCGCCTCAAGTTCCTGAATCTTGCCCTCTTCAATATTGGTAATCACCACCTTGAGCGGGCGCAACACCGCCAGCCTCCGCTGTGCTGTCTCGTTTAAATCCTGCCGGATGCTGTGCTCAAGCAGGGCCACATCGGTTAGGCTGTTGAACTTGGTCAGGCCGATGGTTTTGCAAAACGACCGGATACTCGCCGGTGTGTAGCCACGACGCCGAAGCCCAGAAACCGTCGGCATGCGAGGGTCATCCCAGCCGGCAACGTGCCCCTCTTCCACAAGCGTAAGCAACTTGCGTTTGCTCAGGACGGTGTAGGTCAAATTCAACCGCGCAAACTCGATCTGTCTCGGATGANAATCGACGGAAACGTTGTCCAACACCCAATCATAAAGCGGCCGATGCACCTCAAACTCCAGCGTACACAACGAGTGCGTGATGCCCTCGATCGAGTCCGACAGGCAGTGCGTGAAATCGTACATCGGGTAAATACACCACTTGTCGCCGGTACGGTGATGCTGCGTTTTGCGGATGCGGTACAGCACAGGGTCGCGCATGTGCAGGTTCGGCGAGGCCATGTCAATCTTCGCGCGCAAAACGCGAGTGCCATCCTCGAACTCCCCGCTGCGCATCNGCTCGAATAACTCGAGATTCTCCTCCGGCGAGCGGTCCCGGTGTGGGCTGTTTTTACCGGGCCGCGTCGGCGTGCCTCGATGCTCGGCGATCTCGTCCAGTGTCAGATCACAAACAAAGGCCTTCCCGTTTTTGATCAGCTCCGCCGCAAATCCATACAGCTTTTCAAAATAGTCCGACGCGAAAAATAGATTTTTNCCCCAGTCAAAACCAAGCCAAGTAACGTCCTCTTTGATCGAATCAACATACTCGACGTCTTCCTTCACCGGGTTCGTATCGTCGAAACGCAGATGGCAAACGCCGCCTTCGTTTTCCTGCGATATGCCAAAGTTCAGGCAGATCGACTTCGCGTGCCCAATGTGAATGTATCCGTTGGGCTCCGGCGGAAACCGCGTCACCGTTGATCCATGCTTCCCGCTGTCCAGATCGTTGGTGACGATTTCGCGAATAAAATCGAGCGACTCCGGTTTTTCATCGCCGCTGTTGGTCTCTGCTGAATTGTCGTTTGGATTCCCCATCGTGTCGNTGGCCCNCCNGNCGGCAGCCAAACCGCGAGCCTAAATCAGCACCCGAACTTGGCCAAGCGCATTAACCGGCGGCGACTCCGTGCTTCACAGGCTCAGCTTTCTGCCGTTGACTGTGGACGCGCTTGGCTAAGCGTCAGGCGCGTTGTCATGCCGGAAAATACCCCCTTTATTTTTGACGTCCATCTCGACCTGTCGATGAATGCGCTGGAGTGGAATCGCGATCTGTCGCGTCCGCTCGCCGAGGTTCACGAACGCGAGGCCGGGCANACCGACAAGCCAGACCGCGCCAAAGGCACGGTGTCTCTGCCGGAAATGCGCCGGGGGAATATCGGTCTCTGCGTAGGTACCCAAATCGCTCGGTACACCAAGCGCAACAATCCGTTGCCGGGGTGGCACTCNCCGGCTCAGGCATGGGCTCAGACACAAGGCCAACTCGCTTGGTATCGCGAGATGGAACAACAGGGCGAGCTGGCACAGATCAGCAATTTGGNACAGCTCGACACGCACTTGGCCAAGTGGGAATCAGGGCCGANAGACNACCTGCCAGTCGGCTACATTCTCAGCCTCGAAGGTGCGGACTCGATCGTCACGCTTGGCCATTTGGAGCAGGCTTACGCCTCGGGGCTCCGAGCGCTTGGCCCGGCGCATTACGGCCCNGGCACNTTCGCCCCGGGCACAGACGAAAGCGGGCCGCTTGGCCAAGCGGGGCCGGATCTGCTTCGCGAGATGGAGCGCTTGGGGATTATTCTGGATGTCACTCACTTGAGCGACGAGTCTCTGGATCAGTCGCTCAATCTGTTTGGGGGCACGGTCTGGGCAAGCCATTGCAACTGTCGGACGTTGGTGCCCGGCGATCGCCAACTCAGCGACGAGCAACTCAAGAGGGTCATCGAGCGCGACGGCGTGATCGGCGCAGCGTTCGATGCCTGGATGCTCGTCCCCGGCTGGCAGCGTGGAGTGACGACGCCTGAGTCGTCCGGCGTGGTACTCTCGCACGTGGTCGATCATATTGATTATGTTTGCCAACTCGCCGGAGACGCCAAACACGCCTGCATCGGCACCGACTTGGACGGCGGCTTCGGCCTCGAACAATCACCCGGCGACATGGCCTCCATCGCCGACCTGCAAAAACTCCCCGCACTGATCGCCGGTCGCGGTTACTCTCCGAAAGACATCTCCGGCATCATGGGCGGAAACGCGATCGAGTTGCTACGCCGCGCTTGGGCGTAGGGTTTGCTCGCGATTTAGTCCGCAGCTGTTTAAGCTGCACCACGCCTGCTGATGAGTGAGTCGGAGAAAACAGCCGAAGCCCCAAAACCCAGCGTGATGGATGAAATCTCACGCCTCTGGGCTGACCTTCCGGATAAACCTTTGTTTCTCGTGCTGCTCGGAACATGGCTGATTTTTTTCCAATTCCTCGGCAACTCCACCTTCGGCTACGTCGACACCCACTCGCTGTACTCTTGGATGAATTACGCCTACAGCACTTCCAAAGACGACGAGCTTGGTTACATAATTCCGTTGATCGTGCTCGGGCTCTGCTACTGGAAACGAGACGACCTGCTGGCCGTGCCCAAGCGAAACTGGTGGCCGGCTCTGGCNCTGGTGGTGTTCGCTTTGGCGATTCATCTGATCGGCTACGTGATCCAGCAAACCCGGGTGTCAATCGTCGGGTTTTATCTCGGCATCTACGCGCTGACCGGCTTGGTCTGGGGGCCGGGATGGCTGAAGGCCAGTTTTTTCCCCTGCCTGCTTTTCGCCTTTGGCGTGCCGGTGGGAACCATGGCCGAGACTGTAACGGTGCCCCTGAGTCACCTCGCCGCAGATATCACCAGCTGGATTTGCAGTACATTGCTAGGNATCGATATTTTTCAACAAGGCGTCCAGATCTGGGACGATCAAGGAAAGTACAAATACGCCATCGCAGCTGCCTGTAGCGGGCTGCGAAGTCTCATCGTGACGCTCGCATTTTTCACTNTCTACGGCTTTGTGTCGTTCAGAAAAGTTTGGAAAACCTTGCTGATCGTTCTGTCTGCGTTTCCTCTCGCCGTCGCCGGGAATGTATTCCGGCTGACACTGATCATCTTCGCGGCGGAGATGGTCGAGACCGCCAAACCCGGAAGCGGCCAAGCAGCGGGAGACTTCGTTCACGACAACGGCATCCTTAGTCTGCTGCCGTACGTCCCAGCCTTCATCGGCGTTCTCACTCTTGGTCGCATCATCAAGGAAGACGATCGGCCGCAGCCCGAGACCGACGCTCCGTCACCCAAGGAGGCTCATGATGAGTAAATCAGGAATAGCCATTCTCATTACGTTTTTCGCCCTGATCGGAGCCACCGCTGCGTTTCTCTTTCAGCTCAATTCTGCCGGTCAAACCCTCGGAAAACCGGGGGTCCGCTTGGCCGCGATGGAGATTTTAAACGAGACAAACAAAGTCGTTCGCACCAACGGAGTTGCCCTACCAATCAAAATCATGCAGTGCTCGTCAACGCCAACTCCGGTCACCACGCTGGAGTTGGATTGGCTTCCGCCCGACACTACCTACGGCCGCCGCCGATACACNTTCCCGGATAATACGTGGATCGAAAACAGTGTGGTGCTGATGGGGCAGGATCGCACATCCATCCACAAACCAGAATATTGCCTGCCCGGCCAAGGCTTCACCATCAACCACCGCGAAGTGGCCAACGTCCCGATTACCGAGCCGCACTCGTACGACCTGCCAGTGATGAAACTCACCACCTCAAAAACGTTTCGAGACAAAAACGGGAACGACATCAAACTGAGCGGCGTTTACGTCTATTGGTTTGTTGCCGACGGAAAACTTGCCACCGATCATTTCGACCGTATGTGGATGATGACTCGCGGACTG
This sequence comes from Verrucomicrobiales bacterium, assembly GCA_002689335.1. GTDB lineage: Bacteria > Verrucomicrobiota > Verrucomicrobiia > Limisphaerales > UBA1096 > UBA1096. The sequence continues at coordinate 9,685 of NZFR01000040.1, read as the reverse complement.
CTCACCGAAGGGGAACTCCAGCGGTGGTCTTACATCACCTACTTCGCCATCTGCCAACCCGGCATGGAAGACGAGACTTTTTCGAAGATGTCCGAGTTCATCGCTGATTCTGTCCCCAAATTTCAAATCACCACCGGCCCGCCAAAAAGCTGATCAACGCCCGCCCTTGGTTCGCGTCTCAAGAAACGCCTTAAGAGTGATGGCCGACTTTTTCCCAAATCCGGGCACCTTCTGAATCTCCTCCAGCGATGCACCCCGGAGCCGATGTACTGATCCGAACTGCTTTAGCAAAGCTGCCTTCCGGTTACCCCCGATCCCGGGGAGGTCATCCAAAATACTTTCGGATATTTTCTTCAAGCGTAACTCCGCATTATAAGTATTGGCAAAACGATGCGACTCATCCCGCACACGCTGCAGCAATTTCAGCGCCCCGCTGACAAGACCAAGCCGCAGCGCCTTGCTTTCACCCGGTTGGAAAATCTCTTCAAATTCCTTGGCCAAGCCGATTATCGGGACCTGTTCCAATCCAAGCTTGGCCAACTCGCGGCATGCCATCCCAAGCTGCCCCTTACCGCCGTCGATTAATATCAAATCGGGAAGCGGACGCTTCTCCCTCTTGAGCCGACTATATCGTCTCCGCACCGTCTCTGCCATGCACGCAAAATCATCCTGCGCCACTACGCTCTTCATGCGAAACCGCCGGTACTGCGATCGGTTTGGTTTGCCGTTCAAAAAACTAACCATCGACGCCACCATGAACGTCCCGCTGATATTTGAGATGTCGAACCCTTCGATNCGCCTCGGTGGCCCGCTCAAACCAAGCGCTTGGCCAAGCTCTGTGAGATCACGCTCGAAGTGGATTGCGCCCGGCAACTTCACCGGCATTCGAGTGAATTTTCGCGACTTTTTAGTGGTTTCGAGCAAATCCTGAATCATGTCGCGGTAACGCGCTGCTTTCTCAAAGTCCTGTTCGGCCGACGCTTTTTGCATCTCCGCCTCGAGTTCCTTTTCCCAACCAGCCGTCTGGCCCTCAAGGTATTCACAGGCGGTAGCGACCTGCTTTCGATACTCCTCCAATGAAACCTTTTCCACGCAAGGCGCAGAGCAATGTTGCAAATGCCCATACAGGCAATGTTTGAAATCGCGCTCCGTCGGCACGAGCGGCCGGCAGCCACGTAGNTTAAACTTCTTCCGCAACATCGTGATCGTCCGGCGACATGCTCCCCCACTAACAAATGGTCCAAAATATTTTGCGCCATCCTGTTGCCGCATNCGAGTAAATGTGAATCGCGGAATCTCATCTTTTAGATTCACCTTGATGAGCAAGAAGTTTTTATCATCACGGAAGCTGACATTATATCTAGGCTTGAATTCTTTAATTAATTTACTCTCAAGCAACAATGCTTCCGGCTCACTTTTGACAATGTGCACATCGAAGTCCTCGATCGCTTCAATGAGCGCCACCAATTTCAAATCCCAACTCTGCCGACGTGATGGTTGGAAATATTGACTGACCCGTTTTCTTANTGCCCTTGCTTTNCCGACATAGATCACCGTCCCAAATCGGTCACGCATCAGGTACACCCCCGGCTTGTGGGGAAGCTTGCTGAGTTTGCTGCGGATGCGATCGTTGACCGGCATGACGTCCACGCTTCTAAAGANTTGGCCAAGGCGGTTCAAGAATTCANAACTNCTGCCAAGCGATTGGCCAAGCGCACAGCATCGGATTGCCTTTGGCCGGTGATTATGTTCGATTCACCTGTTCTGCCATTTCGGCAGCAGTCCAAGTCGAACCAATATGCCTCAACTCGACAGCAAACAACTCTGGGAAAGATTCAAAAAATACTACACCGAATTTCCCTCTATTAATCTTGGTGTAGACATCAGCCGCATGAATTTCACCGAGGAATTCATCGAGGAGATGCGTCCCCGCTTGGCCAAGGCGTTCGATGCCATGGACCAACTTGAAGCCGGAGCGATCGCAAACCCGGATGAAAACCGAATGGTAGGTCACTACTGGCTGCGCAACTCGAGCCTTGCCCCAACTCAGGAAATTCGAATTGCCATAGATGAAGTCTTGGCCAACATCAAATCGTTCACGACAAAAATTCATAGCGGAGAAATCAGCGGAGCAAACGGACGCTTTGAACATCTCCTCGTAATCGGAATTGGAGGGTCAGCACTTGGGCCTCAATTCGTCGCCAAAGCCTTAACCGAACCGGGCGAGGACAAAATGACCCCTTGGTTTATCGATAACACCGACCCGGACGGTATCGATCAAATAAAGGCTAAATTGGCTAATTTAATGGGGAAAACGCTTGTTNTTGTGATTTCCAAGTCTGGCGGTACGAAGGAAACTCGCAACGGGATGCTCGAAATGCAGTTCGCCTATAAGNAGGCGGGGGTGGACTTCTCAAAACACGCCGTAGCCGTCACTGGAGAAGGAAGTAAACTTGACCAAGTCGCGAAAACCGAGGGCTGGATTCAGCGTTTTCCGATGTGGGATTGGATAGGCGGTCGCACCAGTGAAACATCCGCCGTGGGACTTTTACCAGCGGCGCTGCAAGGCATTGAAATCGATGATTTGTTAGACGGAGCAGCCGCATGTGACGAAGTCACTCGGACTAAATCGTTTGAGAAAAACCCGGCAGCGCAACTCGCTGCCATGTGGTTTTACGCCGGAGATGGTCAGGGAAAAAAAGACATGGTCCTCCTGCCCTACAAAGATCGGCTCGAACTATTTTCAAAATATCTGCAGCAACTCATCATGGAATCGCTTGGAAAAGAATTGGATCTTGAAGGCAACACCGTGAACCAAGGAATCGCCGTCTACGGAAACAAAGGATCCACCGATCAACATGCATACGTTCAACAACTACGGGATGGGATTCATAATTTTTTTGTGACGTTCATCCGCGTGTTGAGAGACCGAAAAGAAGAATCCATTCAAGTTGAAAACGGGATCACAACCGGCGACTACCTCGATGGGTTTTTCCAGGGAACCCGGAAAGCCCTTTATGAAAACAAAAGAGAATCTATCACTATCAGTGCGAGTGATATTTCTAGTTATAATATTGGCGTTTTAATTGCATTATATGAGCGTGCCGTTGGTTATTATTCATCTCTTATAAATATAAATGCATTCCACCAACCCGGAGTGGAAGCCGGTAAAAAAGCAGCCAGTGAAATTATCGATCTTCAGCAAAAAATAGCCTTTTTTCTCAATAAAAACTGTGATTCTGATTTCTCTGCCCATGACATAGCTATTGGAATTAATGCGGAATCAGACGTGGAATCCATCTTTCATATTTGCCAACATTTGGCTGCTTCTCCTTCGACAGACATCAAAAAAAATAGTGCTGAATCGGCCGACGAGGTTACCTTCTTTTCAAAATAATCAATGTTTGTTTACCCGAAAAAATACGATGTCATCGTCGTCGGAGGAGGCCATGCCGGCATCGAAGCCGCTCTAGCTGCAGCCCGTATGGGATGCCAAACATTGATGCTCACCATGAACGCCGACACCATCGGGCAGATGTCCTGTAACCCAGCAATCGGCGGCTTGGCCAAGGGACATTTAGCGAGAGAGATCGACGCTTTCGGGGGCGAGATGGGTAAGTGCACCGATATGACTGGACTGCAATTTCGGATGCTGAATACAAAAAAAGGCCCAGCCGTCCGCGCACCGCGAGCTCAGTGTGACAAGAAAGCGTATCAGTTTCGGATGAAGTGGGTCTGCGAACGAGAGCCCAATCTGGATATACGACAAGGGCAAGTCGCTGCTCTTTCACATCATGGAGGGAAAGTGACGGGAGTTCAGACTTCCATGGAGATCCTCTTCAATGGCTCAACCGTAGTGATTACTACCGGGACATTTTTGAAAGGGTTGATGCATGTAGGGGCGAATAAACAAACGGGAGGAAGGGCCGGAGAGAGTTCAGTTGGCGGGTTTTCAGAATCCTTACAATCTGTGGGCTTGGAGTTGGGCCGACTAAAAACAGGCACCCCTCCTCGACTGTTGATGCGGTCTATTGATTTCTCCAAAACTGAATTGCAGCCCGGAGATGAGCCCGTTCCTTACTTCAGCTTCTGGAAAGAGGATTTGTTCCACGTGGAACATTCTGGAGTAAACCCGAAGGATATTGGACATTCTGGGGGAAAATACCCCCCCGGTTCCACTTTGGACCGTTTAAACGGCCAAATACCATGTCATATCACCTTCACAACCAGTAAAACCGCCGAAATCATAAGGCAAAATCTACATAAGTCGCCGATGTATTCCGGGGAAATTGAGGGTGTTGGGCCTCGGTACTGCCCTTCTATTGAGGACAAAATAGTTCGTTTTGCGGACAAGGAGAGGCATCAAATCTTTTTAGAGCCCGAAGGTATTTCCACCGACGAGATGTACGTAAACGGCTTTTCAACCTGTTTACCTTTTGATGTTCAGTATGAGATGGTGCGCACCATTGTTGGTTGTGAAAACGCAGAAATCCTCAGGCCTGCCTACGCCGTTGAATATGATTTTGCATTTCCTACTCAGTTGAAAAACACATTAGAAACAAAACCCTGTGAAAACCTTTTCCTTGCGGGACAGATAAACGGAACCTCGGGTTATGAAGAAGCCGGGGCTCAAGGTTTGATGGCGGGAATCAATGCCGCGCTAAAAGTACAAAACAAGCCAGCGTTGGTTTTAAGGCGAGATCAAGCGTATATAGGGGTTTTGATTGATGACCTCATCACGAAAGGAACTTCTGAACCATATCGTATGTTTACATCGCGCGCGGAGTATCGACTTCTTCTCAGACAAGATAATGCCGATTTACGGCTTTGTAAGATCAGCAGACAAATCGGACTTCTTTCTGACCGCCAGTTTTCAACATTTAAGCAGAAGAAAACATCATTTGAAACCGAACTTGACCGGATCAAGAATACTCGGATCAGAACAAATTCGTTGGAGCAATTGCTAAAACGGAATGACTACACTCACGCCGATCTTCCACAGTCTGAAACTAAACTCACACCGGAGGTTGCCGAACAAGTGGAGATTACAGTTAAATATGCAGGATACATCGAACGGCAGGAAGTGGAAGTTACGCAGTTTAAAAAAATGGAATCAAAGGAAATTCCTGAATGGATTGACTACGACAAAATCCCCGGTTTACGAACCGAATCGCGCCTAAAGCTGAAAGAAATTCAACCAGCAACCATTGGTTTAGCCTCCCGTATTTCAGGAATTAACCCAACCGATGTTTCCCTATTGATGGTATGGATAAAGCGTGGGAAACAGGAAAATTCCCCCGAAACTGAGCATATCGATCAACCTGGGCCTCACAACACCTGTTGTGGCGACCTCTAATGTTCCACGTGGAACACGTTACAAAAGTCGGTCTATGACCGGTTTTAATTTTTCTACGGTGTCGCTTGGCCAAACGCTTCTCTCCGTCATTATCGCATTATCCAAAACCTTCTGACTTGGCCAAGCGGGCGACTGAGGGATGAACTGGATTGCATTTTTTATAATGGCTTTGGCATTTGCGACGTTTTTGGTTAAGCTCGCAATCACTGTTTCAACAGAAACCGGTTCCTCTTCGACTTTCCAGCAATCGTAGTCAGTCACCATGGCGAGTGTTGCGTANGATATTTCCGCCTCTCTCGCACAACGAGCTTCCCCTAAATTTGTCATTCCGATCACATCAAATCCCAGTTTTTGATTTCGTANAGATTCAGCTCGTGTACTGAAAGCTGGCCCATCCATGTTAACATAAGTCCCTCGGTCATGGGTTTTCACATCAACTCCCTCCGACACTTGCCGTAATACCATTCTTAAGTTTTCGCAAATTGGCTCGGCGAATGGAATGTGTCCTACTATCCCGTTTCCAAAAAAAGTGTGAGTGGAAGACTGCTTTGTATTGTCGATGAATTGATCGATCAAAACGATGTCGCAGGGTGCGTACTGTTGCTGAAGCGAACCCACGGCACTGGCACTTATAATCCATGAAACACCAAGTTGCTTCATTGCCCAAATGTTTGCTCGGTGATTTAGTTCACTTGGAAGGATGCGGTGGCCTCGTCCATGACGAGGTAGAAAAACCACCTCACGACCCTCTAAATTTCCGGTAAGTAAATCATCAGATGGACGTCCAAATGGTGTCTCCACATTATCCCATTTTTCTGCTTCGAATCCTTCTATCTCATAAAGGCCACTGCCTCCGATAATGCCGATTTTATCCATTCAGAGAAGGTAGGGGAATGACGAAAGCGAAAGAAGTAAATACATAATATATAATTAATTATAATATATCAAGTTGGACATATNCTATGTTTTACCCCTTATTTTATTGGGTAATTAGATTGATATGTGTTTTCCCTTTAGCCGTGAGAATCCACTGTTGTCCTTTTTTAAAAACGATCTTCCGGCAGGGGTCTGCCTTATAAACTTCAGGATTCACTTCAAATAGGGTGACGAGATCCTTGTTAATTTCCTCTACAGCAATGGGGATGATTTTTATTGGTAGGCCGTTGGTATTGAGGTGCAACTCGTAGCCTCCGATGACTTCGCTGTTCTTGTTCTCCTCAACGATTTGAGGGAATCGTTTTGCCCACTTCAGGCTTTGTGATTTGACCCGCACTCGACAAAGAGTCGGTTGCGTTTTGATAAATTGGAGAAGGCTGAACGATCGTTTTTCTAACGAAGCTTTTTTTTGTTCGAGAAATATTTTCCAAGGGTCGATACCAATCAGATTTTGCCCGTTCCACATTCCATGATTGTTACGCTGCCCGGGAAATGTTTTTTTGTACCAAATGGGAAAGGACTGATTGGCGAGGAAGTTGATTTCGAAATGAAGGTGGGCTCTTTCTCGCGAAATCCCTTGTCGAGTATTGGCGGTTCGGCCCATCGTCGCGATGATCTCACCCGTTTTTTTGAATTGCCCCAGCCTTAAACCATCGGCAATTTTTCTAAGATGAGCATACAAAGTGTACAGTTTCAGTCCTTCGATCTGATGTTGCATGACGATGTAATTGCCATAGTTAGACAAGCCGGGTTTTGCATTTATGTAAACGATGGTTCCGTCTGCAGCGGCACTGATGGGATCGATCGGCTCTCCTTTGCTGTCGCGCTGGATGCATTTAATGTCGAGACCCTCGTGCATCTGCCAACCCTCGGATCGAACACAGCCAAAAGTACCGCTTGGCCAAGTGCGTCCCACGGTCGGTGTAAAGTAGTCAGCTTCGCGGCCGGGTTCGAAGATTGTTCGGTTTGGGGTGGGGAGTTGAAACGCTTGGCCAAGCGCATCTACCCCTTGGACAAACACGAGGAAAAGAAGAAGCGCTGCAACCCGGCTCATCAGTTGTTTTTCTCGATTTCCTTGATAGCGTTGGTAAGGCCAATGACGATTTTTTCTGCCTCTTCTCGGGTGCAATCGGGCGTAAACCTTAAAATTCCGGTAGTTTTTCGAGTTGTAATCATCGGAGCAGCAAGCATTCTGGAATCGGTAAACTGACAAAAAATCGCCATGCGTTTGCCCTTGGACGACGTGGTATAGCTTTCCAACACAGCCGTGCCGTGACGGGTAAACTGAAATTGCAATGCGAACCCTCCGATGGCGTCCATCAATGTGACACGCTCCAGGTCGGCGGTGTCGAGGAACGGTTTACTGTTCACGTAAAAAAGATCGGGGTCGGCGCGATATACCGAGACGAGTTTGGAGAACTTTGTCCCGTCGTTGTTTTGCTCGAGGTATATGTTTATCAGTGCGTAGTCCTCTCCGGGCTTTTTGTTTTTGCCTGTTTTGCAACCAAGCCCTAAGCCGGCTGCGATGGCTAAAGCCAATAAAAAATAGTGTTTGAACATGAATCTGTGTGTCCGCATAGTTCCCGGCCGCAATCGCGCGGAGAATGTTTAACATCATGGGCAAACAACACAATAAACTTATCAAACGTCAGCGCCGCAAAGCTTACCTCAAGCGCAAGAAAGCGGCTTCCAAGAAATAACCTCAACCCGATTCCGCCCATTTAGCCATGTCGGAATCTTAAATAGTTTTAATAAAATGGGACATATATATAACAATATTGTGGAGACCATTGGCCGGACTCCTTTGGTGCGCTTGAACAAAGTCACCAAGGGGGTGGACGCGACGGTTTTGTTGAAGTGCGAATTCTTTAATCCACTCTCAAGCGTGAAGGATCGTATCGGTATGGCGATGATTGAGGATGCCGAGAAGAGCGGCTCCCTTACCAATGACACGGTGATCATCGAGCCGACCAGTGGCAACACCGGGATCGCGCTCGCNTTCGTGGCGGCGGCCAAGGGCTACAAGTTGATCCTAACCATGCCGGAGACTATGTCCCAAGAGCGCCGCACTTTGTTGGCAATGCTAGGAGCCGAGTTAGTNCTCACGGAAGGACCAAAAGGGATGAAGGGGGCTATCGAAAAAGCCAATGAGCTGGCGGCTAGCACTCCAAACTCATGGATTCCTCAACAATTTGAAAACCCGGCCAATCCGGAGATCCACCGCCAAACCACCGCGGAAGAAATCTGGAATGACACCGACGGAGCTGTGGACATCGTCGTAGCCGGAGTGGGGACAGGCGGAACGCTGACCGGGTGTTGCGAGGTAATCAAGCCGCGCAANCCGGAGTTTCAGGCCATAGCCATGGAGCCAGCCGACTCGCCGGTCATTTCCCAAACTTTGGCTGGCGAAGATCCCNCGCCGGGGCCACACAAAATTCAAGGCACTGGGGCNGGGTTCATCCCNGGCAACCTNCATCTAAAGGGAGAGGATGGGGTAGAACAGATTTCCGAATGCATCCGAGTCAGCAATGACGATGCGTTCGCCATGGCACGGCGCTTGGCCAAGCAGGAAGGCATCCTGTGCGGTATCTCCAGCGGCGCCAACGTCTGCGCCGCGCTTGAGGTGGCCAAGCGGCCCGAGAATGCAGGCAAGACTATCGTCACCATCGCTTGTTCCACCGGTGAACGCTATCTGAGCACGCCGTTGGCAGAAGAAGCCCGAGCGCAGGTTGGTGGTTGACCCAAGTTTTTCAACTCAACAAAAATGGACTATCCGATATCCAGTCGGGCGGCATCACTTGCCCCATCATTGACCCTGGCCATCTCGGCGAAAGCGAAGGAACTGCGGGCAGCAGGCGAAGATGTCATCGGCTTCGGAGCCGGCGAACCGGACTTCGACACACCGCAACACATCAAGGATGCCGCCGCTCAGGCGCTTGCAGATGGGTTCACCAAATACACCCCCAGCAGCGGCATTCCGGAGCTTCGCCAAGCGGTGGCCGACAAATTTCAAAAAGACTACGGCGTCGAGTACGAGCCAAGTCAGATCATCGTCAACTGCGGAGGCAAGCACTCCTGTTTTAATGTAATCTACGCGACCTGCGAAGCCGGCGACGAAGTGATCATCCCGGCCCCGTATTGGCTGAGCTATCCAGAGATGGCCAAGCTAGCCGGAGCCAAGCCAGTGATTCTCGAGACCACCGACGCCACCGAATTCAAAGTCACGCCCGAACAACTTCGAGAGGCGATCACGCCCAACACCAAACTGTTCATTCTCAACTCACCGAGCAACCCAACCGGGTCGGTCTACACCGCCGCCGAAATAAAGGCACTTGGCGACGTATGCGTGGAGAAGGGCGTGCTCATCATGAGCGACGACATTTACGAAAAACT
>NZFR01000039.1 GCA_002689335.1 Verrucomicrobiales bacterium | reverse complement strand
CGATGAGGACGAAAAGCGGCAGTTCATGCTCGACTCGGTTACGAGTGGTCAGTCATTGCAGGGATTTCTGTTGGAACAGGCTCGATTGTCTGAGTTGGACGAGGACCAAATGAAGGTCGCGGAGTTGATTATCGGTAACATTGATGACGCCGGTTTTCTTCAGACAAGTGTCGATGAACTAGTGTTTTCGAGCGGCCAATCGGCGAAGCAAATTGATATGGTGCTGGTTGTAATTCAGGCCTTTCATCCACCGGGTGTGGGTGCCCGGGATTTGCGTGAGGGGTTAATGCTTCAACTGGAGAGGGCTGAGCGCGCGGAGTCATTGGACTATCAAATTGTTCGAGACTGCATGGATGAGTTGGGGCGGCGGCGCATCAAAGAGATCGCCAAGAAAATGAGCCAAACTGTCGAGTCAGTGCAGGAAGCAATCGAGCGCATTGGTCATCTGGAGCCAAAGCCGGGGCGCGAGTTCATGCCGGACACAGAGCAGTACGTTGTGCCGGAGATATTCATCCGCCGCGGTGATGANGGCGAGTGGAAGGTGACCTCCAACCACGAGCATATTCCNCGATTACGNATCAGCAATGCCTACAAGGATTTGATGGCGCAGGCGGCGACTTCAGGTGAGGTGCGAGACTACATTCGGGACAAGATTCGTTCCGGCAAATTCCTCATCAAGAGCATCCATCAAAGGCAGTCCACCATCGTCAACATCGCNAACGAGATTCTTACGAGNCAGGCNGAGTTCATGGANCACGGGGCATCGCACCTCCGCCCAATGACCATGTCGCAGGTGGCCGAGGTTGTGGGGGTTCACGAGACAACCGTCAGTCGTGCGGTCTCCNGGAAATACATCGAGACGCCGCACGGGGTGCTCGAGATGAAATATTTTTTCACCGCCGGCTTGGCNTCAAAAGACGGTTCGAGTTTGGCGAACACNAGTGTGAAGGAGATGCTCAACGACNTGGTCAAAAAGGAGGATCCGACCAAACCGCTCTCCGACGAGGAACTGGTGAAGACCTTCAAGGAAAAGGGCGTTAAGATCGCACGCCGCACCGTAGCTAAGTACCGGGCGGAGTTGAATATCCTGCCATCGCACCTTCGACGNACCTACTGACGCCAGTCCAAGCNCAATTTTCCNGTTGCCAAGCGCGACNCTCGCGGGAATANTTCNCTGAGGACTCACTTTGACGATGAGAAAATCAATTGTANTTATNATGACTTTGGGTGCGCTTGGCCTTAACGGGTTNCGCGCCGAGGTGGATTTTGCCAAATCGGTTCAGTCGGTATTCGAGGCGCGCTGTATCGATTGTCACGGCTCNAAGAAACAAAAGGGCGACCTGCGCCTGGATTCACTAAAGGCTGCTGCCTCCGTGATCGAACCCGGCNAANCNGGCGANAGCGAATTGTTCAAACGGATCATCCTCCCGGCAGACCATGAGGACATCATGCCGCCCAAGGGCGATCCGTTAAGCAAGGAACAGATCGACGGGATCAAGGCATGGATCGATGAGGGAGCCAAATGGCCGGAAGGCCTCGTGCTCCTCAGCGAGAGGGAACGNGCCGAGGCCAAGGCCNCCGCGAGCCGCCTGCCNGTGCCNGANATCAAGGCCGNTGAGGTNTCCGACNCNGAAAAAGCCGCCATCGCCAAGCTNAGCTCTGGNGAAGGTATCGGCGATCAGGNTGCCGCCCCGCTGGTGATGGCGCTGGCGCAGGACACGCAGTTGATTTATGCGAACTTTCGATTGATTGGNAAAAACGTGGAGGACAAGCACATCGCCCCCTTGGCCGNCATCGCCAANCTGAGTGAACTNGACCTGTCCAACTCGAANGTCACCGGCGCTGGTTTGGCCACGATCAAGAACAGCAAGCGGTTGACCAAGCTCAGCCTNGCCAGCACGGCGGTGGACGATGCCGCGTTAAAGAACATCGAAGGGTTGACCAATCTTATGTCGATTAACCTTTACAACACGAAGGTCACCGATGCCGGCTTGGCTAGCCTCAAGAACATGAAGTTTCTGCGCAAAGTCTACGGTTGGCAGAGCGGCATCACCGAGAAGGGAGCGGCCGAGTTGAAAAAGGCACTACCNAATGTCGACGTGAANCTTGGCTTNAAACTCGCCAAGGTCGAGCCGAAGGAGGAAAAGAAGGAAGAGGTTAAGCAGGCGTCGTTCAACAAGAAATGTCCTGTGAGTGGCAAGGACATCGACCCAACCAAGCTGTACACGATTAACTTCTGCTGCAACAACTGCCTCAGTAATTTCTCCAAGGATCCGGCCAAGCATGTGGCCAAGCTCAACGGTTCCGACAACAATAAGTGCATCTTTCAGGACAAGGCCGTGGATGCCAGCAAGAAATTCGTGATCGGATTTTGCTGCGGTAACTGCCTCGGTGGGTTCGCCAAGGACCCGGCCAAGCATATCGCCAAAGTCAAGAAATAGACCGTCATTTTTTCCAAGCCCCGGCATTTACGCCGGGGCTTTTTTTGTCGCTTGGCCAAGCACGCTTGCTGAACACGGTGCCTGTGACTACCTTAGCCAAGCGCTTGGTTTGATGGACGAGTTACAGGAACAATTTGACGAGGCTACGTTCGCGTTTACTCAGGGTGACTACGAGACAGCGGCCAAGGGTTTCGAATCGATTCTGGCGACGGATGAAAATCACTTCGACGCGCGGATGTCCCTGAGTATGGCGCTGTGCCGCTTGGAGCATTTTGAGCGTGCGATCGAGGAAGGCCATAAGGCGGAAAAGATGAAGCCAAATGACCAGATGGTGCACACGAACCTTTCGCTGTTTTATGTGAAAATTGGCAACAAAGAGGCAGCTGAACACCATGGGCTGCAGTCGAAAATTGCTTCGTGGAAACAGGCCGGTGCCGGAGCATCGCCTGAGGAGGAAGGGGAGTTGCAGATAGCCAAGCCAAAAGCAGAGACGTTCAAGTTACCCGGAAAGTTTCCGGATATGCCGTGGCGAAAAAACCGAAACAAAGGCCAATCGGAAGGGGGTGCAGATGAGTGACGGATTTGTGAAAGTTGCCGAGTTTGGGGAACTGCGGGATGATGGAGGGATCCAGCGACCGGTCGGTGACCGCGAGGTGGGTTTGTTTCGCGATGGGGAAGGGGTACTGGCGATTGATGCCATTTGCCCGCACGTGGGTGGCCCGTTGGGTGAGGGCTTTGTCGAGGATGGCAAAGTGTACTGTCCGCTNCATGGCTGGNCGTTTGATTTGAAAACCGGCAAATGCAAAACCAACTCACGGGCCAAGGTCGAGTGTTTTCAAGCCAANGTGGAAAATGGCGAGGTNTACGTCCGAGTCTCAAAATAGTTTAACGATGAAATCAGCATTCGAATTAGCGATGGAACGATTGGAGAAGGAATCTCCAACACAGGAGTTGAGCGATGAGCAGAAGGCAAAGCTGTCCGAGTTGTCCAAAATTTACGAAGCGAAAATCGCGGACAAGGAACTGCTTTTGAACGGTGAAATCGCCAAGGCTGAAGCGGCAGGGGAGTTCGAGCAGATCGAGCAGTTATCCAAGCAATTGGCCAGCGACCGAAAGGTGCTCGAGGAGGAACTCGAGCNGAAGAAGAACGAGGTGCGCGGCGATTAGCGCNCGGCGTTCCAAAGCTGNAATCGGNACAGCGCGGCAACCATCAGCGAGTGGCTGATGGTNCCATCTNNGATCAGTCCGGGTATATCTGCAAGCGGGACGAGTCGCNNGGACAGGTCTTCACCGTCGTCAAAATCGGTGTCATGTTGGAGGTGCACATNCTGAATCATAANCGTGTGCACTTTGTTNTTCATGATCGCAGGGTTGGCGTAAACAAACCCGACTGGCNCGGGGGCACCGCCAGCGTAACCNGTCTCCTCCCGCAATTCACGTNGCGCGGTTTCGTCTGGTGTTTCACCGGGNTCAATCATGCCGCCCGGTAACTCGAGTTCGATCAGGTTGGTTCCCTGCCGGTACTGTTCGACCATGACCAACTCGTCTTTTTCACTCAGCGCAATGACGTTGCACCAGTCGACGGATTCGATGACGTAAAAGCTGTGGTCATCCCCGGTACGAGGTGAAGAACGTTTGTCGGAGCGAACCTTGAAAATATTGAAATCGGCAGCGATCTCGCTGTCTTTCAATGGCCAAGGTTCGATGTTAGGGTTTTCAATCGGCATCGGCTTTTTCCTGTGCAGCCCAGCCCTGTTTCATTAGGTTGAGAAGATAGGCCATGGCTTCCGCTTGGCTTTGGTTGCGCTCCTTGGCCAATTGCTCTGAGCGCTTGGCCAATTGCTGCGCCATTTCGGTCGACTTGGCCTCCGGGCAGCCCATGACAACGAGCAGCTTGGCCAAGATTAAGGTGTCGGCCGGTTCGCTCACGCCTAGAGGTGGGTGCNCTTGGCCAAGTTAGGCAACGCGAATACTGGTGACCTCGACGCGCTCTTTGGGTTTGCTGTTTTCACCGCTGTTACTCGTGCCAACCGGTGTGTCGCCGATCGAGCCAAGCGTGTCGTCGCCTTCGGTTAACGCGCCGAACGCGGTGTATTGGCCATCGAGGAAATTAGCNTTGTCGAGGCAGACAAAAAACTGGCTGCCGGCGGAGTCAGGGCTCGCNGAGCGGGCCATGGAAATCACCCCTCGTACATGAGGGCGGTCATTGAACTCAGCCTTGATAGTGTGGCCNGGGCCACCGGTTCCCCAAAGATCCTCAAGCGTCTCGTCTTTGGTTTGTGGATCGCCCCCCTGAATCATGAACCCGGCCATGATTCGGTGAAAACAGGTTCCATCGTAAAAGCCATCGTTGGCCAACTTGGTGAAGTTTTCCACCGTGCCGGGGGCAACATCAGGCCAGAGTTCGATTTTCATCTCNCCCTTGGAGGTGACGAGGGTGGCGGTTGTGTTTGCTTTGTCGCTCATGTCGAAATTATTTTGCGANTGAGACCAGTGAAGCGGTCGGGAAATTTTTTGGTAACGATTGAGTGACTTTTCCGGTGGCNAGCCATTCGGCAGCACGGTTCAACGTCGCAATGAAACCGACACACTGGATGGACTTTCCGTTTTCGTGGCCCATCGGTGTGTGGAAAATGACGCCCTTGCCGTACTTGATGGTCATCATCATCGGTTCGTGGCGCTTGCTTTTNTCGCTGTAGGAGGTAGCGAGAATTTCCATATTTNCGGCCGGGCCGCGGAGCGAGTCGTAAAGTTCATCCTGAGCGTGAAGCCATTCCTTGGGCATGCCTTTGGTAACCGGATGCTCGGTGTTGCGTAGCACGACCTTGAAGGCGAGTTGTGGGCCGTGGCTGCCGCCGCGTCCGGGTTGCGTGTTGCGGACAACTTTGCCGGCATCGTCGTAGTAAACATACGGGCCATGTTTTTCAGTGCGACCGCCCCAACCACCGAGGCCGATCATTTTGTTGTACTCGAGCCAGTTCGGGAACGAGATGTTGGCGGCGTGAACCACGATGAAGCGTCCGCCCTTTTTCATGTATTTTTCGAATGCCGTCTGCACCGGTTTGGGCCAATCCTCGCCGTTGTAGTTACTCACAACGACCTCGTATTTTTTGAATGCCGGACGAAAGGCATCCCACTTGGCTTGAAATTTTTTGCGGATTTCCTCGGCGGCCTTCGCGGCTTTGTCTTTTTGGTCGGGGCTGAGGTTTTTCGGCGGGCGAGGTGCGCGTGGGGGTGAGGTGATGACGTCAACCTTGAATATGCCGGTCTTTTCCATCTGTGCCTTCATGAACGGNGTCATGGCCGCCCAGTTGTGATTGTTCTGTCCGTCCACGTAGAGGATACTGATCTTTTTGGCATAGGCGGTCGCCGTCATGGCGCTCAGCGCGACGGCCACCGTGAGAGTTTTCTTAAGCAAACCAGCAATAGGCTTCATGCCGGAAACGGTGACGGTAGGGTGGCGGCTTCGCAAGCCAAAAGCCGAGTGCTGGACTCGCCATGGTGGCTCGGGCAATCTCGCGNTCTTGAGTGGGATNCNAAAACTTGGCCAAGCGCGATGGGTGTTGGCGATACTGGTGGGTTTGGCTTGGGCACTGGCGTATCCTGAACCNCGATTNTACGGGTTCGCTTGGTTGATGCCNGGGATGTTACTCGCGGTGCTGGCTGGAACGGAGGGGCGCCGATTATTCGGCTTGGCCTTTCTGGCGGCAGTGGTCTTTCGATTGGNTTCGCTACGATTTCTTTTGAACATCCCGCACACGGGCGGTGCGGTCGGGGGATGGTTGGCGTTAAGTGTAACGGCCGCATTGTTTCCGGCAGGTTGGGCTTGGCTTTGTGGTGTGTGGTTCCGGTGCGGCTTGGCCAAGCAGCAGTGGCCTTGGGTCAAGCGGTTCGGCTTTGGGTTGTTCGCAGCGTCGTTATGGGTGGGTATTGAGATGATTCAGGCTCGTTTNCTTGGTGGGTATCCGTGGAATTTTCTAGGCGTCACACAATTTGAAAACAAGCCACTCATCCAAATCGCTTCGATTACCGGGGTCTATGGTGTTTCGTTTTTGATCGTTTGGTTTTCGGTGAGTCTGCTTTTTGCGGTACTGCAACTCCGCCGAGCCNCGGCNAACCCATGGTCGTGGTTGGGCGATATGGTTTTGCCGAGTTTGTTNTTAGTGGGNNTGAGTGCATTTGGTTTTTATCGCGTGGGCCCNTTAACGAAGGGGGGNGATCCGCTGAAGGTTGCCGTGGTGCAACCGAGTATTCCACAACGGTTGATTTGGGCGTCGGGGAGTGTTGAAGAACGCTTGGTCAAGGTGCTTGAACTTTCCGAATTGGCACTGCTCTCCAAACCGGATTTGCTGATTTGGCCGGAGTCGAGTGCCCCGGTAACGCAGGAAAACTGGCCAAGCGTGGAGCGGATGTTAACGGAGGCAAACACACCATTGGTTTTGGGGGTGGATGATGCGGAGCAGGATGACGATACAGGGGAGATTCGTTTTTACAACAGCGCTGCGTTGGTGCCGGTCGATGGCAGCAAATCGGTGGTTTATCGCAAGCGTCAGTTGGTGATGTTTGGTGAATATATTCCGTTCGAAAAAGCGCTGCCGTTCATGAAATATTTGTCGCCGATCGGGGCTAGTTTTTCCGCCGGAAAAGCCGCTGTGCAATTCCCGATTAGTGGGCGCAAAACAACAATGGCCCCGATCATTTGTTTTGAGGACGCTTTTCCGCACGGAGTGCGCGAACATGTTTCTGCGGAAACAGGATTGCTCGTGAACCTGACCAACGACGGTTGGTTTGGCGAGGGGGCGGCGCAATGGCAGCACGCTGCCAACGCTGTGTTCCGTAGCATCGAAAACGGTGTGCCGACGGTGCGGAGTTGCAACAACGGTTTGACCTGTTGGTTGGATTCCTTCGGGCAGGTGCGCCGGTTTTTCGGGGAGGAAAGCGGGGATATTTACGGGGCTGGTTTTGCTGTGTTCGAAATTCCGGTTGGCCAAGCATTTGGCCGAACGTTTTATAATCGGCACGGGGATGTGTTCGGCTGGGGTTGTCTTGTGTTCGGCTTCGCTGGGGTTGTGGCCCGCTTGGCCAAGTGCAGACTACACACTCGGCAGGAATTCGGGTAAAATCTTCGCCGCGATTTTGCTACCATGATCCCGAAGGAGATTTTAAAAAAAATCAGGCAAATTGAACTGCGAACCAAGCGTCTCGTCACGGAGACTCTGGCAGGGCAGTACCATAGCGCGTTCAAGGGGCAGGGGTTGCACTTTGAGGAGGTGCGGGAGTACACGCCGGGCGATGAAATTCGATCCATCGACTGGAACGTGACTGCGAGGATGAATCAGCCGTTTGTGAAAGTGTATTCCGAGGAGCGCGAGTTGACGTTGATGCTGTTGGTCGACCTTAGCGGTTCCGGTTTTTTCGGTTCAGTCGAGCAGACCAAACGCGAGGTGGCAGCTGAGTTGGCATCGGTACTCGCCTTTTCCGCGATCCGCAACAACGACAAGGTTGGGTTGATTTTGTTCACTGACAAGGTTGAGAAATTTATCCCACCTCGGAAGGGGCGCTTTCATGTGTTGCGGGTGATCCGTGAGATTTTGTTTTTCGAACCGGAAAATCGCGGGACGAATTTGAACGGAGCACTCGAGTTTCTCGGGCGGGTGGTGCCGCGCAAGGCGATCACGGTTTGTGTTTCGGATTTTCTCGGGCAAACCAATCCAACCCGTCAGTTGATGGACGCGCATCTGCGCCGGCACGTTGTTTTGTCGGAGACGCTGGCGCAGACGTCGGCAACGGCGTTGCGGCAGGCGAATCGGAGACACGATGTGGTGGCGGTGCAGGTGACCGACCCTCGCGAACTGGAACTGCCCAATGTCGGTTGGGTTGTGTTGCAGGACGCGGAGACTGGTCAAATCGTGGAGATTAACACCGGAGACGATCGCCGTCGCGAGGCGTACGCACAGCGGCAGGGTAACGCGCAGGAGGAGTTGGTGAAACTGTTTCGCGTATCGGGCATCGACTCCATCCAGTTGCGCACCGATCAGTCGTATGCGAAGGCGCTGGAACACTTTTTTGAGATGCGCATGAAGCGCCGGTATTTGGCTGCCTGATGCCCACGACAAACACCAACTCTGCGGCGCTGGTTTTGCCTGATCCGGTTGATGCGACGAACGCGCCGGCGACGGGTGAGGTCGCGGATATTCGAGGCATCAAGGGGGCAGTGGATATTCCTACTGGCAACGAGTGGGTGTTTTGGGTTTTGGGTGCGATGGCGGTATTTGTGGTTGTCGCGGTCACCGTCTGGTTTGTCCGGCGCCACTTGGCCAAGCGCACTGAAAAACTGGCCCCGCCACCGCCTCCGCCACCGCATGTCATTGCGTGGAAGCGGTTGCAGGACGCGCTTGGCTTGATCCATGACGCAGAGCGATTTTGTACAGAGGTCTCGCTGATCGTGCGCGTTTATCTCGAGGGACGATTCAATCTGCATGCGCCTGACCGGACGACGGAGGAGTTTTTGTTTGAACTGCAGTCGAGTCATCGCTTNGCCAAGGAGCATAAGGATTTGCTGCACGANTTTCTNGGCGAATGCGACATGGTGAAGTTTGCNAANGCAGAGCCGCCTGAGACTGAACTGCGGCGATTACATGAGTCGGCCAGTCGTCTGGTTGGAGAAACTCAACCGCGCTTGGGCGATGGGGATGCGGACGACGAAGAGGAGTCGNNCGGTCGATGAGACTCGAGAGTCCATGGTGGTTGCTGCTGTTGGTTTTGTTCCCGCTGATCGGATGGGTGCGTCGACGTTGGCTGGGAGGCCGCCCATCGTTGATGTTTTCCTCGTTGCAATTGGTGCGGGGCATCACCGGCTTGGCCAAGCCAAGGTCGGGCCTCCTGCTTGGCCTTATGCGTTGGACGGCGTTGTTGCTGTTTGTTGTCGGCATGGCGCGGCCGCAATGGGGCGAGGGCACAGAGAAAATCAAGGCGAGCGGCATCGACATCGCGGTGGCTTTCGATTTATCGGGGAGTATGTTGGCTGAGGATTTCGAGTTGAACGGCCAGCGAGTGAATCGAGCCACGGTGGCCAAGGAGGTGCTCAACGGATTCGTTGAGGATCGACCTGCGGATCGGATTGGGTTGGTGGCGTTCGCAGGCCGCGCGTACATCGCGGCTCCGTTGACGTTGGATCATGACTTCCTCCTTAAAAACCTTGAGCGGCTCGAAGCCGGAAGCAGTGCGATCGAGGACGGGACGGCGATCGGCTCTGCGATCAGTGCAGGATTAAACCGCTTGCGCGATCTCGACTCCGATAGTCGGATCATTATCTTGATGACNGACGGNCAGAATAANNCAGGCACNGTCAACCCGCTGACAGCCGCCGAGGCTGCGGAATTGCTTGGCGTGAAGGTGTACGCCATNGGGGTGGGGACGCGCGGTGTGGCACCCATGCCATACACGGATGTGTTTAACCGGAAGCGGTATCGAAATGTTGAAGTGAACATTGATGAAGAGACACTGAGTAAAATCGCTCAGCAGACTGGCGGGAAATATTTCCGGGCGGACACGACCGGCAAGTTGCGGGAGATTTACGACGAGATCGATGCCATGGAAAAANCGGAGGTCGAGGTNGAACGGTATTTTCACTACGACGAACTGTTTCATTTTTTCGTACTTGCGGGGTTGGCGTTGTTGTTACTCGAGTTAATTCTCGCGAACACGGTTTGGNTAAAACTACCGTGATNCCGCTGGNGTGAAGCTTGCGAGTCTTCCGATTCTCCCTAAACTTTNNCCATGTTTTTCAAAGTGCTGATGTTCCTTCTTTTGTGCGTGACGGTGCATGCAGCAAAAAAACGTCCGCAGCCAATGGTGGTAAAACCGTTGGCGCCGGAAGAGGCGGCCCGGACGATGCAGGTGCCGAAAGGGTTCAATGTCACACTTTTTGCCGGCGAGCCGGATCTGACGCAGCCGATCGGTTTTTGTATNGATGATCGCGGTCGGCTTTGGGTGGCGGAGGCAAAAAATTACCCCGACAAAAAAGCCGGTAAAAACGACCGGATTCTTGTTTTTGAGGACAGCGACGGCGATGGGCGGCACGANAAACGAATCGTGTTCTATGACAAACTTGAATACGTNAGTGGCATCGAGGTGGGGTTCGGCGGCGTGTGGGTCATGTCGATTCCCAAATTCTATTTTATCCCGGACGAAGATTACGACGGAGTGCCGGATGGGGAACCAAAGGTGTTGCTGGATGGTTTTGGTAATCACGCCAACGCGCACAACATCGCGAACGGCTTCGGATGGGGGCCGGATGGGTGGTTGTACGGGACGCACGGCGTCACGAACTGGTCCTTGCTTGGTAAGCCGAGGACGCCGAAGGAAAAACGGAGGCGGTTCGAAGGTGGCGTTT
The DNA here is from genome assembly GCA_002689335.1 of Verrucomicrobiales bacterium. GTDB lineage: Bacteria > Verrucomicrobiota > Verrucomicrobiia > Limisphaerales > UBA1096 > UBA1096. The sequence goes on along the minus strand of NZFR01000039.1, from coordinate 2,834 downwards.
GGCGNTATCACCCGGTTCGCCATGAATGGGAGTCGTTCGCCGTTGGTACGACAAATCCGTGGGGTATCGATTGGAACGACTACGGGCACGCCTTCATTNGCAACTGCGTCAACCCGCACCTGTTTCATGTTGTCCAAGGTGCTTTTTATCCGCCCGGACGAAACCGCCCAACGGGTCGGTATGCCTACGAACGGATTGCCACGATTGCCGATCATCTTCATTTCTCGAACTCCAAAGTGATCCGCGCTGGGATCGGTACGCCGGAGGAAGACAAAGTCGGTGGAGGACACGCGCATTGTGGCACGATGGTGTATCTCGGGGATAACTGGCCGGAGAAATATCGCGGCCAAGTGTTCATGAANAACATCCACGGCCGACGCGTGAACATGGATNTACTCACCCGGAATGACAGCGGTTACATTGCTAGCCATGCCCCGGATGTGGTGCGTTCGGCGGATCCCTGGTTTGTTGGAGTGAGTCTCGCTTACGGGCCGGATGGAGGGGTATACGTCAGCGATTTTTCAGATACGGGTGAGTGTCATCACACGCGAAACACTCGGAAACACACCGGGCGAATATTCAAAATCACCTACGGGAAACCGAAGCCGTGGAAGGGCGATATCGGCAAACTCAAAATCGAGGAATTGGCCGAGTTGCAATTGCACGACAACGATTGGTTCGTGCGGCACGCCCGCCGCGTTATGCATGAACGACTGGATTTCACGCACAAAACGTGGAGTCCGGTTTCTCCTGATCCGAATAAGAATTACGCTGCATGGCGCGAGCGCCGTAGNGGGTGGTTTGGGGATGTGGACGAGGTGCTAAAAAAACAACTCAACGAAAACAAGAGCACACCNAAACGNCTCCGTGCCTTGTGGNCGTTGTACGTGACAGANGGAGTCGNNTNGGATNANCTGATGGCATTATTTGATGACCGTGATGAGCATGTTCGTTCGTGGGCAATTCAACTCCTCATGAATGATGTTCAGTTAACAAANGCTGGNGTGGCGATGCTCACCGAGTTGGCGATGAAGGATANATCACCGCTCGTTCGATTGTATCTTGCCAGTGCTGCCCAGCGAGTGCCGATTGAGTTACGCCTGCCTTTGCTCAAGGCGCTGCTCGCACACGGGGAGGACGTCGACGATCCCAATTTGCCGTTGATGTACTGGTATGCGACCGAGCCCGTGGTCGCAGCTGATGCCANGGCGGGGGNGCAGTTGTTGGNANCTTGCAAAATCCCCAAAGTCCGCCAATTCATTACCCGCCGCATGGCCTCTCAACAGTGAGANTCTTGCGAAAAAAGGGGTTCACTTTANATTCGCCTCATGAGCGGGNGGGNAGGTGTGAGGGTCGAGNCCGCGGTGTGAAATTGCCCATTNGGATTAAACGAAAATCTCTTACCTNATGAACCGATTTTTTGTTGCAGCGCTTGGNTTNTTGTTCGTGATTCTGCCTTGTCGGGCGGATGATTCCAGTTCGCTTGATCCGCTGATTGAGGTGTTGGCCATTTCGGANGAGGCGCAGTTTCAGTTGGATATTTTGAGGGGAATCTCGGCGGCNTTGAAAGGCCAGCGGGATATGCCGGAACCGGAAGGGTGGCCGGCCTTGGCCAANCGCTTGGCCAAGAGCCCNAACACAGAAGTAGCGGAGTTGGCGTTGGCTCTGTCTCTGAAATTTGGAAGCCAAGCGGCGTTGGATGTATTGCGGTCGCAGTTGGAGGACGTATCGCTCGGCTTGGCCAAGCGCGAACGTGCACTGGAAGCGTTGGTCGAGGCGAAGGATGCGAAACTGACGAGCGTGCTGCTTGGCTTGTTGGACGATAGCGCGTTACAGCGGGCGGCGTTGCGCGGCTTGGCGGCGTTCGAGGATCCCAAAACTTCGGGAGCGATTCTTGCACGGTTTTCAAAAATGAAACCGGAAGCCAAACGGGATGCGCTTGCGACATTGGCATCCCGGCGAACTTATGCCGCAGCGCTGATGGTTGCCGTGGAAAACAAAACGATTTCGGCGAAGGCGTTGCCGGCGGATTTGATTCGGCAACTGCGGGCTCATGGGGACACTGCCTTGAATCAAAAAATTGATCAGCTATGGGGAGTGAGCCGTTCAACGCCAGAGACCAAGCTCAAGGAGATCGAAAAATACAAACGCATCGCTGAGTTGCGGACGAGTGAGCCGAATAATTTGTCGAAGGGCCGCGCGCTGTTTAATCGGGTTTGTGTTCAGTGCCACAAACTGTATGGGGAAGGGGGCGAGATCGGGCCGGACATTACCGGGTCGGACCGCAAAAATCTGATGTACATCATTTCGAATATCGTCGATCCCAATGCGGAAATTCCAAACGACTATCGGACGACGATAGTGCGACTGAAGGACGACCGAGTTTTGGTGGGGGTGATTCGGAGTCGCGAGGGGAAATCGATCACCGTGGCGACTCCGGGCGAAGAGGTGTCTGTGGCCAAACAGGATGTGGAATCGGTTGAGCCGCAAAATTTTTCGATGATGCCAGAAGGGTTGGTGCTGACGTTTACTGATCAGGAGTTGCGTGACTTGGTGGCGTATTTAAGAGGGGAAGGGCAGGTGCCTCTACCGTGAAGGGCAGGTGGCAGGGTGACTGAGTTTCAGGTTCCGAAAAAAACGGGCGGGTTTTGGGGTGTGCGGACGCCGTTCACGCCGAGTCGTTTTCCAATTTTCTATGGCTGGGTGATCGTGTTCGCGGCGACGATCGGCTCGATTTTCAGCATCCCGGGCCAGACGATGGGCTTCAGTGTTTTCACCGATGTGCTGATCGAAGAGCTTGGTCTGTCACGGGTGCAGTTAAGTTTTGCTTATTG
>NZFR01000038.1 GCA_002689335.1 Verrucomicrobiales bacterium | reverse complement strand
TAACTGCAAATCAATCATCTAGCTCTATTTCAGGAAGTCGAACAGCAAGTTTTTGAAGAATTTTTGTGATCGGATCCCCCCAATTTCCAGCCCGGTTTTGGCGGATTAACGTTGCCGAGGGATACCACGATGAATCTTCACCAGAGAGCATCCAGCGCCAGTCTGGTGCAAAAGGCAAAAGAATCCACACCTCTTTGCCAAGCGCACCGGCGAGGTGAGCGATGGCCGAGTCCACGGAAATGACCACATCCATCGAAGCGATAAGTTTTGCAGTGTCAAAAAAATCAGTTGGTGAAAAGGGTAGTGCCGTTAGATCGGGAACACTCTCTGCTTCAACCTCTCGAGCGCCCACCTGCAAACTGTGGCACTCGATTCCTTCCGACGAAAAAACCGGCTGCAACAACTCGGGATCCAACGATCGATTTCGGTCGTTGTCGTGCATTGGATTTCCTGCCCAACAAATGCCAANNCGNAATCTTTCCCCTTTGGTTTCTTGCGCAAGCACATCAANATANGGAACCTCGTTAGGGATGGCGAANGGATCCGTTTTGAATACATCACCCAAGTCNAAAAGCGAGACTTGATAATCCACTTCNGGCANNTNCTCNCCGCGAGCGACCACGGTTNNTNCCCCNCGTACGNTTTGAAACAACCNNACCAAACCGGACTGAACCTCAAGCACCACTTCCGCCCCAAGTTCAGANANCCAAGGCACAAACCGAACGAATTGGATGGNATCCCCAAACCCCTGTTCATCCCAAAGCAGTATTCNTTTTCCTGTCAGCGTCTGCCCNGTCCATTCGGGGATAGACTNATGCCNCTGGCCTCCGGCTAANGANTGGGTTTTCCAGCGCCACCGGTTTTGTTTCCAACCTTCNAGATACTCACCATTCAACAATAACGCATGNGCCAAATCCCGCTGGGCTTCGGCGAAATCAGGAAACTGCGCAATAGTCTCGCGGAGGAGGACGATCGATTTCTNNGCTTGNCCAAGTTCTCTCAAGGTGTTGGCCAAGCTGGCTTTNAACTCCTTCGCNTCGGGTGCTAGTTGCANCCCTTGGCGAAACGCTTCTGCCGCTTGGCCAAGCGCATGAATTCCCTTAAGCGCGTTGCCCTTGGCCAACCAAGCGGAGGGTTCTAAATTCTGTTGTTGGATAGNTCGGTCGGCTGCTTCGATGGCTTGCGNGTAACGCCCCAAAGCNATCAATGCGAACGCTTGATTAACCCACGCCCGGCTCAGAGTTGGANCGGAATTAGTCGCCGATCGGTAGTCANCCAGAGNCTCNTCAAGNAGACCGACCTTTTGAAGCATCAAGCCACGGTTATAATGAATGATAGGATTACCGGGAGCCAATGCCAGCGCATCGTCCAGAGACTGCAACGCCCGGTCGACGTCACCCTCTTCGGAACATCGAATCCCCTGCTGCAACAAGTCGTTGGCTTGTTTATCCTCTGGCACCGGCCCAGTTGTCCCACCGCAAACCCTTCCGCCGCAACGGTTTTCTTCCGTCAAATCGAACTTACTTCGACAGCACAACTCGTGTATGGTACGCCCCCGTGATTCGGAATATCATTTTTGACTGGTCCGGCACGCTTGTAGACGACCTCCCCGGTGTCTGGAAAGCGACCAACCACGTCCTCGAACAGGCAGGCGCCCCAACTCTGACGCTCGACGAATTCCGCTCCGATTTCGAATTGCCATTCACCAATTTTTACGATCGTCACATTCCGGATGTTCCGCTCGAACAACTTGAAAAATGGTTCCATAGCTGCTTCAGCAAAGTCAGCGGAGACGTATTGGCGTTACCGCATGCTGTTAATTTCCTCGAATTCTGTCGCGAAAAAGAAATTTGTTGCTTCGTACTCAGCACAGTAAATCCGGAATATTTCGCGACACAAATCGCCAACGCAAAAATGGAGGGATTTTTCGATCGCACCTACCTAGGTATTTGGGACAAGCGGAAAAAAATTAATGAGATTCTCGATGAAAACGAGTTGGCCCGCGACCAAACCGTTTACGTCGGCGACATGCAACACGACGTCGAAACCGCGCATCACGGCGGCATCCAATCTGCCGCATTGCTCACCGGATACAACACGCTCGAACAGTTGCAACAAAGCAACCCTACGTTCATCGCAGCCAACTTGGCCGATCTTCAGCGCACTCTTGAAACGAACTCTCTCGAACTTCGAGAAGATTCCCCGGCACGCTCACCCATCGCCACCGTCGGCGCGTTGATTTATAATGCGCTTGGCCAAGTCCTGATGATTCGAACTGAAAAATGGTCCGGCAAATGGGGCATCCCCGGAGGGAAAATTGAGTATGGGGAATCATACGAAAAAGCACTTCGCCGCGAGATCATAGAGGAAACAAACCTGCAGATTCGGGACATCGAATTCGTTTTGGTNCAGGACTCNATCGAATCTGACGAATTCTTTCGNCCCGAACATTTTATCCTGCTCAATTACATCTGCCACACCGTTGGTGAAAGCGAAGTTGTGTTGAACGAAGAGGCGCAGGAATATCTTTGGGCATCNAAAGAAACTGCACAGCAACTTGATTTNAATCAACCTACAAGAGTACTGCTCGACACCATTAATTCGCGCAATCACACTGCCGCTCATGACTGACAAAATCGCCATCGAGGACTTGGAGGTACACTTTCACGTAGGGGTACCGGAGGAAGAGCGATCCGAACCTCAGAAATTGCTCATCACTATCGAGATGACCCTAGATTTGGGGCCAAGCGGGGCCACCGATAACCTTGCGGAAACCATCGATTACTACGCCGTAAGCCAAGCAGTGAAAACGCTTGGCCAAGCAAGACGCTGGAAACTGATCGAAGCCTTGGCGGATGACATTTGCCAACTTGTTTTAAACGACTTCAAACCGAACGCTGTGCGGGTGCTTATCAAGAAATTCATTCTCCCCGACACCCGCTGGGTTAGTGTTGAAATGTCACGCTAAACGTGATGGTTATTCCACAATCACGCCCCCTCGCCGAGAGGCGATTAAGAGTCGAGTGTTTCATTATTCCGAAGAATTCTTCCCGAATGAAAATCAATCCAGAGTTGCTTTCCAATCCCAAATTCACGGATAAAACCNGTATCGCCGTTTGAATCTGACGGCAACCAAACCAACATGATGCGCCTTTTCGTTTTTATTACGCTCTCGCTATTCTTATCCACATCCGGCGTTGCGACTAGCGCTGGCAACGTGAAATACCTTGAGAAGGGCGAAAAAAAGGAACCTTCTGTTGAGAAAATTCTCACCTGGGATTCGCTCGGAAAACGGCACCAAAGCAAACCGGATGAGTTGGACATCTCGTTCGAATTTAACTTTCAAAACACCACAACAGACGACGTCCAAATTAACGATGCATTTACCTCCTGTGGTTGCACCGTCGCAAAACTGCCCCAGCGGCCTTGGATCATCAAACCGGGACAAAAAGGAAGCATCCCCATCACAATGGACGTCCGTGGCAAGGTTGGCATTATCGAAAAAGAAACCACGATCGTCACAAACAAAGGCTCGGTGAAACTCACCACCAAAGTCGCCGTCGGCGCAGACGCTNCNAATTCNCCAACCGACACGCCCNTTCGAGAACGCACTGAGGAAGAACGCGCAGCNAATTTGAAACTGGCGGCAAAAAACCGGCAGGCCATTTTTCAAAACAACTGCGTCGAGTGCCACGTAAAACCAACCGAAGGAAAACGAGGCCGCCAACTCTACGCCACAGCGTGTGGCATTTGCCATGACGCGAAAAAACGAGCACCTTTCGTCACCGAACTCCGCACCATCGCCAAGGGAAAAGATCGCGCATACTGGGATCAATGGATCCGCGACAGCAAGCCGGGCACACTGATGCCAGCGTTCGCAAAAAAACATGGCGGCCCATTGGATGACTCCCAAATCAAATCACTCGTCATATACCTCACCAGAATTTTCCCTCGCGAAATTAAAACCAAGCAAGCCCTTGAAGCCGCTGCGAAAACTGAACTGCAAGCCAAAGATCTTCCCCTTAAATGAGCGGGGTGTTCATCACATTTGAGGGCATCGAAGGCTGTGGCAAATCCACNCAAATCGNGCGCCTGGCNAAGCGCTTGGCCAAGGNGGGTCGCTCGATCGTTCAACTTCGCGAACCAGGCGGAACCNACATCGGCGAAGCGATTCGTNAAACCGTNAAACANCCCCCCGGCNATNCTCCNATCTCACCCGAAACCGAATTACTGCTGATGAACGCGAGTCGGGCACAGCTAGTCCAGCAGGTGGTCCGCCCCGCCTTGGCCAAGGNCAGTGTTGTGCTTTGCGACCGGTTTTACGACTCNACCCTTGCCTATCAGGGTTACGGGCGCGNACTCGACTTGGCCAAGGTGCAAAACGCNATCGATCTGGCNGTGGGTGGCACCAAGCCGAACATCACGCTGCTACTCGATATTCCGCTTGAGGTCAGTGCCGGAAGAGTGGCCAAGCGCCAACGTGAGNCCGACGAAACGAGCGACCAATTCGACCGGTCCGGCGACCTTTTTTTTCAACGAGTGCTGGACGGATTCCACGCCTTGGCTAAGGCTGAACCGCAGCGCTTCCGTACCATCAACGCCAACCAACCTCCGGCCTCCGTCAGCGACGAGATTTGGAATGCTGTTAGCGACCACTTTTAAAATAACATGGAAAACGAACCCAACCTGCAGGATCGCCGCAAAGCCTATTGGCGAGCGAATCTCCGAATCCTCGCGATCCTCATGTCCATCTGGTTTGTCGTGTCATTCGGCTGCGGCATTCTTTTCGTCGAACCATTGAACCAAATCAAACTTGGTGGGTTTAAGTTTGGGTTTTGGATGGCGCAACAAGGATCAATCTATGTGTTCGTGGCTCTGATNTTTGTCTACGTCCAATTGATGAACAAACTCGATCGCNAGTTCAAATTCGAAGACACNGAGTAAGGGAAAGANTCACCAATGGACGTTAAAACTTGGACTTACATCGTCGTCGGGCTGTCATTTGCCCTCTACATCGGTATCGCGATCTGGAGCCGGGCTGNCTCGACAAAGGAATTTTANGTGGCCGGNGGAAACGTNAGCCCCATCTCAAACGGNATGGCCACGGCTGCCGACTGGATGAGCGCCGCGTCATTCATTTCNATGGCTGGAATGATCGCNTTCGCTGGCTANGGCGGCTCGGTGTTTCTCATGGGCTGGACCGGCGGCTATGTGCTNTTGGCCTTGATGCTNGCCCCATACATGCGNAAATACGGNAAGTTCACTGTACCGGAGTTTATCGGGGAAAGGTTTTATTCAAAAACAGCNCGGGTCGTTGCCGTGATTTGTCTCATCATCGTGTCTGTCACGTACGTGATCGGGCAGATGAAAGGGGTCGGCGTTGCCTTCTCACGTTTTCTTGAAACCGATTACAACACCGGCCTCTATGTTGGGATGGGGATTGTTTTCTTCTANGCCGTNCTCGGCGGGATGAAGGGCATCACNTATACGCAGATCGCACAGTATGTGGTTTTGATTTTCGCCTACACAGTTCCCGCCGTTTTTATCTCANTCAATCTGACCGGCAACCCAATCCCTCAACTTGGCTTGGGCGGCACAACTGCCGATGGCACGCCGCTGCTCCAAAAACTGGATCAAGTGATTCAGGATTTGGGCTTCAACGAATACACCACGTCCAAAGGCGGAAGCACGTTAAACATGTTTGTCTACACAATGACGCTGATGATCGGCACNGCCGGTNTGCCNCATGTGATCATCCGNTTTTTNACNGTGCCNAAGGTNAGNGACGCNCGTCTCTCTGCAGGTTGGGCGTTAATTTTTATCGCCATCCTCTACACCACCGCCCCGGCTGTTGCGGCCATGGCTNGGTTGAATCTNACCGAAACCGTTCAAACAGGGCCAGTCGGCGAAGCTGCGTCGAATCTCGAATACGAAAAACGACCGGAGTGGTTTAANAACTGGGAGAAAACCGGCTTGCTCAAATTCGAGGATAAAAATGGAGACGGCCGCATCCAGTACTACAATGACGCCAACGAGTCGTTTAAACAGGACGGTTGGAATGGCAACGAACTGGTGACGGTGGACAACGACATCATCGTGCTGGCCAACCCGGAGATCGCGAACCTCCCCGGCTGGGTAATCGCCCTTGTCGTGGCTGGAGGCTTGGCTGCCGCCCTCTCGACTGCCGCCGGTTTGTTACTAGCGATTGCCTCTGCCATCTCCCATGATTTGCTCAAAGGGATTCTTCGGCCGGATATCTCTGAAAAGAAGGAACTCAACGCCAGCCGTTTTGCCATGGTCGGCGCGATTGCCCTTGCCGGTTACTTCGGCCTGAACCCACCGGACTTCGCCGCTGGCACAGTGGCGATCGCTTTTGGCTTGGCCGCATCGTCAATCTTCCCTGTGCTGATGATGGGCATTTTCTCCAAGAAAATGAATCGCCAGGGAGCGGTTGCCGGCATGATCGCCGGGATGAGCGTCACGCTGCTGTATGTGTTCCAACACAAAGGCATCCTGTTTATTCCCGGAACCACTTTTCTTGGCAGCATGGAAGCGAACTGGTTCTTTGGCATTACGCCGAATGCGTTTGGCGCAATCGGAGCGTTGGTCAACTTCGCCGTGGCCTTTGCCGTCTCGAAGACGGCAGACGAAGCCCCGCAGGAAGTTCAGGATTTAGTCGAGAGCATCCGCGTTCCCAGCAAGGACTGAGATTAGCCCCCAATCAATTCGCGCAACTGACTGACCGGCACACAGTTTTTAAAAACCATCTGTAGGTTTTTCTGCACGCCATCCTTTTCCGTGTAGTAGAGCGACTCGGTGCTGGCTGCGACCCCCACCACTTGGCCGTCTTCATTGAGCACCGGTGCTCCGCTTGAGCCCTTGCCAAAGTCGGCGGTGATCGCCATCGCCGGAACCGGTTTACGGTTTCTTTGGGTCATAAAATATCGTGCTACCCTACCCTCACTAAGCGTGTAGAACTTTCGGTTCGGATGGCTGATTAAATCAATTTTGGCTCCAACCGGAGCGGATAGACCAAGTGAAATTGGCTTAACACCTGTCTTTGGCAAACGCAACACTGCCAAGTCGTATCGTTCACTTGCAGCCACTACATCTTCAACCATAAACAAACGTCCATCAAAAACCCTTACAGCCAAACCTGATCGCTCTGGGTTCTCGACAACGTGATAGTTTGTTACGACTAAGTCTTCGGTAATGAAGAATCCACTTGCCGGAGCTACATGCCAATTTGGACACATGTTACACTTGTAAACCCCACCAATCACAGCCACCGCCTTTTGCGCTTCCTGTACAGTGGCCAAACTGTTTTTGGGTAATCGTAGTTTTGCTTTCGGTTCTTCCTTTAACTTTTCAATCAAAGTCTTCATTTCGACGAATGAGTCCGAATCCATCAATTTCGTTGCTTCGGCGGTCATTTGACCGATGATCGCACGATCGTTAATCACCGCTGGAGTCGACTCATTTGATTTAGGCGCAACTGTCGAGGAGGTCGAAGCACAACCGCTATGAAGCACGCCCACCACCACCAACGGCAGGAATTTCATCCAATTCATTTTCACAAACCAAGCCTACGGGAATCTCCGCTTGGCAGCGAGCGCTTCGTCTCATCGATTCCGAAAAAGCGTGCTACGCAAATTGGAAAAATGGCTTGAGCGGCTATTGCGTCACGCCTAGTTTCGATGTGTGAAAATAGGACAGATTCGGCTGCTGATATTGACCTTGGCGATGATTGCCACCGCCGGTTGTCGCTTCACATTCGATACACACTACCAAAAACTCGGTAACACTGAATTCATTACCCTTGCGCCCAACTACGTCGTCGATCTGGAAATTGTGGATGTATCCGATGAAACAAAACCTGAGACCCTCGCGTTAACCAAAATCATGATCATTACCG
>NZFR01000037.1 GCA_002689335.1 Verrucomicrobiales bacterium | reverse complement strand
GCTTTGGCTACTTGATATCAACAAAAATCAGCGTCCCGGCGAGCATGTCCGGCACGATCAGCTTGTTTGCCTTGCGGTCGAGATAAAAGTCGGCGGCCGACTTGAGGCCCTCGAGGATCACTTCCTTCTTTTTGCCGTTGTTGGTCAATTTCCAAACCTTCCCCTGTGTCCAGCTCGAGACGTAGATGCCGCCCTTGCCGTCCGGGTCGACCGCATCCGCGCCGCGCAGTCCCTTGGTGATGACGCGCAGTTTGCCCTTCGCCGTCTTGCGCACGATGTTGCCGGTGAAGAAGTCGCCCATTAACAGGCCGGTTTTGCCGGAGCGGCCTACGCCGTTCGGCCCCGGCATATCCGCCTGCCCGGGCGCGACGGCGTCGGTGATCTTCCCGTCCTCGATCGAAATCTTGTACACGCAGCCCTGTGCCGGCAGTTCCTTGGCCTGCTTGCTGTCGAGCGGCCAAAGTGTGCGCTCCTTGTCGGGGTCGAACATCTTGCTGATTGCGCCCATGTCGGTCACATACACGCTCTTGCGATCGTGCGATGCCGCCACGTCGTTGAGGAAGCTGACCTCGCGTGGGAAATCCTTTTTGTCCGCCAACACGCTCACGTTGCCTTTGCGGTCGATTTTCATCACGCGCGTCTGGTCGGCGGTGACGAGATATTTGCCGGTGAAGGCGATGCCCTTCGGCTCGTTCAGTCCCTTGGCGAAGACCTTCGACTTGTCGCCGTCGAGGACCTTGATCACCGCGTCGCCCTCCTTGTCGGGGGAGTTCATCACGGTGATGTAATACATGCCGCCGAAGCCCTTGGTCACGCTCTCGGGGCGCTCGCCGATTTCCACCACTTTATTCTTCGCGCCTAGTACCGGGGTCGCAATTGCCATGCTCAGGATGAGCCCAGTCAGGATTTGATTCTTCATAAAAACTCGGCCAAGTTCCTAACCGCTCTGCGCACCGCGTCAATGCAAATCAACGAGGACAGGGATTGGGAGTCTCACTATCAGGCGGACGAATTATTTTGGGACCATGGCGAGGCTTCGCTCGGCTTGGTGGATTTTCTGGCCTCCGCCGAGGGTCACCTTCCGCTTGGCAAAGCGGTGGTTCCCGGCTGCGGACGTGGCCATGACGCACGCGCCTTGGCCAAGGCCGGCTGGCAGGTCACCGGGCTGGATATCGCGCCCAGCTCCGTTCCTATGGCACAGAAGCTCGCAGCGGATGAAGCCATGGCGATCGATTTCCAGCAGGGCGATTTTTTACGCGACGAACCGCCGCAACCGTTTGACCTGCTGTTCGAGCACACCCTCTTTTGCGCCATCAACCCCGAGCAACGAAAGGCCTATGAACGCGCCGCCCAACGCTGGCTTCGGCCGGGAGGCACGTACCTCGCCGTAAACTACATCATCACAGAGGATGACGGCGAACCCCCATTCAGCACGACCGCAGAGGAACTCGACGAACACTTCCTGCCCTGCTTCGAGTTGGTTCGCCGCTGGGTGCCGCGCTCCTACGAAAACAGGCAGGGCAAGGAGTTGATGAACCTCTGGCGTCGAAAGTAGCCAAGCTCTTTCGCTTTTTTTTCGGCGGTAAAAAAACTAGGTTGGCCAAGCGCTCCTGTTGGCATGACCACATTGACCCGTTGCATCCCTGTTTTGTTTCACTCCCTTTTGGCCTTGGCCAACGGCTTGGCCTTGGACTGGAAGCCTACTGGGGAGCATCGCTGGGCGTCACTTGCCGGTGCGGGCCTCGGTCAACCGGGCTTTACGCTGATGAATCCGGCGCAGACGGGTGTGCAATTCACCAACACCCTCTCCACGCTCATCCTCATCTCCAACAAAAACCTGCTCAACGGCTCAGGTGTGGCCATGGGCGATTACGACAACGATGGGCACTGCGACATTTATCTCTGCCGGCTCGACGGCAGCAACGTGATGTATCGGAACCTTGGCGATTGGAAATTCGAGGACACCACCAGCGCCACTGGCACGGGCTGTCCGTCGCAGTTTTCCAGCGGAGCCACATTCGCGGACGTTGATGGCGACCGCGATCTCGATCTGTTTGTGACGGCGATGGGTCAACCGAACCGACTGTTNCGAAACGATGGCTCCGGTAAGTTTACCGACATTACTGCGACCTCCGGCATCGGCACTCGGTTTGGCAGCAGCTCGATCGCTNTCGCCGACNTNGACGGTGACAGCGATCTCGATTTGTACGTCGTCAACTACGGCGCCAAGTCGGTGCTAAAAGACGGTGGCAAACTNGACATCGTCAACGNGAACGGCAAGCTCACCGTNCGCGGGCCGTTCGCCAGCCGCATCAAGATTATCAACAGCCAGATGTTCGAGTATGGCGAGCCGGATGAGTTTTTTCTCAACGACGGAACCGGCAAGTTTACCCCGCTCGACTGGGCCGGCGGGCGGTTCACCACGNACGACGGCAAACTGCTCAAGGAGCCGTATCGGGATCAGGGATTAAGCGGGATTTTCCGTGATATCAATGGCGACCGCGCNCCNGATTTGTTCGTCGCCAACGACGGCTTTACTGAGGACCGNTGTTGGATCAACGACGGCAAGGGGAACTTCCGGGAGATCTCTCCGCTGGCCGTGCGACAGCTCAGTTTTTCGGCGATGGGCGTGGACTTTGCCGACATTAACCGTGACGGCCACGACGATTTTTTCGTCGTCGAGATGCTTAGCCAAAATCAAAGCCGCCGCCTCACGCAGGAGGGAACCGTTCCGAGCGATCCGGTTGCGCCCGGCAACTTCGCGCACCAACCGCAAAGCCGTCGGAATTGCCTCTACCTCAACCGTGGCGACGGCACGTTTGCCGAGACCGCCTACTTTTCCGGCGTGGCAGCGTCCGAGTGGTCGTGGAGCAGTGTTTTTCTCGATGTCGACCTCGACGGCTGGGAGGATATTCTTGTGACAAATGGTTTCGAGTTCGACACGGACGATCTCGATACCCACCACAAAATTGGGCGACTTGGCAAAATCCCGGTTGCGCAAAAACGCAAAACGATTTTTCTGTTCCCGCCGCTCGACACGCCCAACGTCGCGTTCCGCAACCTCGGCAACTCGCGCTTTGAGGAGGTCGGGGCCAAGTGGGGTTTTGACGATAAACACGACGGACATGGCATGGCACTTGGCGACCTCGACAACGACGGCGATCTCGATGCGGTCATCAGTTGCCTCAAGGGCCCGGCGTTGGTTTATCGCAACAACGCCGCCGCGCCCCGTGTGGCCGTGCGCTTGGTTGGCAGCGGCAAAAACACCGAGGGCACCGGCGCGCGCATTCGTGTAACCAACTCGCTTGGCAAAGGGCAACAGGCACAGGAGATGATGACCGGTGGCCGCTACGTCAGCGGGGATCAGGCCCAGCGTACTTTTGCGGCCAAGGCCGGGGAGGCGTTTCGCGTCGAGGTCGATTGGCGCGACGGTACAAGGACCACGCTCGACAATGCCACGGAGGGGCGACTCTACGAAATCAAACAAACCGGCACACAACCGATTCCTCCGAGGCCAAGCGCTTCGGCAACGCTATTCGTCGATGTCAGCGGACAGTTAAACCACAAACACACTGCGACCTATCGTAATGATTTCGATCTTCAACCGGCTTTGCCACGCAGCCTCAACCACACTGGCCCGTTCGCCGCCGCGCTGGATGCGGACGCCGATGGCGACATCGACCTGTTGGTGACCGACAACAACGATTCGCAGTTGACCCTTCTTCTGAACTACGGCCAAGGCCAGTTCGAGCGCTCGCCAAATTCGCTGCCAACTGGAGGGGCCGGGTTGTTGCCGTTTACCNATGGGCAAACGCAGATGCTTTTGCATCTCTCNGAACCGCCCGCTGTGTACTTCGTTGAAAATGGTGCCTTGCGCTTGGCCAAGCGCTTGGCTTTCGAGGGAACGCCCTCTGCCGCTGCCGCATTCGATGCCGAGGGTGACGGCGACACAGACCTGTTCATTGGCGGCGGCACGGCGCTTGGCCAATTTCCCGNCGCCGCCGCTTCCGTTTTGTTCATCAACAGCGGAGGCAATTACGTGGCGCAACCGTTTTCCGGCTTTGGCCTGGTCCAGAGCGTTGCAGCGGGTGACATCGACGGAGATGGCGACACAGACCTCGTTTTGGCCCGGAAATGGAACAGCATCGAGTTGCTCCTCAATCAGGCCGGCAAGTTTGTGCCCGTTGGCAAAGCGCTTGGCCTTGGCACACGCAAGGGCCTGTGGCACGACGCGCGGCTTGCAGATGTGAACGGCGACGGATCACTCGACATCGTTGCCAGCAACTTGGGCCTCAACACCCCGTACTCATTTTTCCGCAAACCAGTGAGGCTGCTCTACGGCGATGCTGACGCGGATGGCATCAACGAACTGGCCGAGATTTACGTCGACACCACCAAAAACAGTTGGCGACCAATACGAAAACTGGGCGTGTTCACGGAGACGTTTCCGCACGTTCGCGGGACATACTCGCGGAACCAGATTTTTGCGGCAGCCTCTGTGCCTCGCATCCTTGGCCCGTCGATTTCCGATATGAAGTCGGTCGAGATCAACGCGCTCGAAAGTGGGGCATTCCTCAACAAAGGCGGGAAGTTCACATTCAAACCGCTGCCGGACGAAGCGCAACTCGCCCCGGCCTTTGGTATTTGTGTGGAGGATTTTGACGGAGACGGTGCGGTGGATTTGTTCCTCGCCCAAAACGATTTCGGTGTGGCTCCGCGATACTCCCGTTACGACAGCGGTCGAGGCCTGTTGTTAACCGGCGACGGCAAGGGCGGTTTCCATCCCCAAAAAGGGCAGCAAAGTGGTATCACGATCTACGGCGAACAACGCAGTGCTGTGGTGGCCGACTTCAACGGGGATAAAAAACCGGACCTCGTCGTGACCCAACGCGACGCCGAAACAAAGCTCTACCTTCAACGCTAATTTGAAGATATGCGGGTTCGCAGGCTCGGCCATCAATGTGCGAGCCAAGCGCTTGGCCAAGCGGTTTATTCGTCGGTATCGCCTTCTTCTTCTTCGCTGATGACGGGGGCAATGGCGAGCAGGCGGTCGTCTCCGTGCAGGTTGATCAGCTTCACTCCCTGAGCGTTGCGGCCGGTCATGCGTATGTGCTCCACGCCGGTGCGCACCATCTGGCCGCCGAAGGTGATGAGCATTATCTCGTCGTTGTCCTTCACGGCCAGTGCGCCGCAAACACCGCCGGTCTTGGCCGTGGTCTTCATGGTGATGATACCCTTGCCGCCACGCGACTGGGTGCGGTACTCGTCGAAGTTCGTTCGCTTGCCGATCCCGTTTTCGCCGGCAACCAGCAGGGTGGCGTCCTTGGCCACGATCGCCGCCGCGACGAGCCGGTCCTTACCGCCAAGCTTGATGCCGCGCACGCCNGCCGCTGTGCGGCCCATGGAGCGGACATTTTCCTCGTTGAAGCGGATGCTTAAGCCGGAGTTGGTGATGAGCACTACCTCGTCGTGGCCGGTGGTCAGCTTGACCGTGATGAGTCGGTCGCCCTCGTTAATGCCGATGGCGTTGATGCCGTTGCGGCGAACGTTGGAGTATGCCTCAAGCGCGGTCTTTTTCACCGTGCCACTTTCGGTGGCGAAGAAGAGGAATTTCTCCTGTTTCCAAGTGAGGTTTTCTTTNTTGTCGCCCAGTTGTGATTCCACTCGGATGAGGGCGGCGATCTTCTCGCCAGACTGTAGCTCAAGCAGGTTGGCGATGTTGCGCCCCTTGGCAGCGCGNCCCATGTCCGGAATCTCGTGCACTCGGCGCACGTANACGCGGCCGGTGTTGGTGAAGAACATGAGGTAGTCGTGTGTNCTGGCGGTGAACAGGTGCTCGATAAAATCCTCGGCTTCGCCCTGNACGACGGAATCCTTGCGCGTGCCCATGCCGATGACGCCCTTGCCGCCACGGCGTTGTGAGCGGTAGGAGCTGACGTTGGTGCGCTTGATCAGGCCGTTGTGCGTGAGTGTGATGATGACGCCCTCGTTGGCGATGAGATCCTCGATCGCCATGTCGCCTTCGTCCGGCACGAGATCCGTGCGGCGTGGGGTGGCGTACTTGTCCTTAATNGTCGTGAGTTCATCTTTGATGATGGTAAGCACGCGTTCCTCGCGGGCGAGAATGTCCATCAGGTCCTCAATCTTGATGAGTAGTTCGTTGTACTCAGCCTTGATCTTGTCCTGCTCGAGGCCGGTCAACTGATACAGGCGTAGATCGAGGATGGAGTTTACTTGAGCTTCGCTGAGCAGGTAGTAACCGCCCTTGATGCGATCCGGTTTGCGGATCTTGATGCCCCACTTTTCCAAGACCTTTTCAGGGAACTCAAACGCAAGCAGCTTTACGCGAGCCTCGTCGCGGTTCTTCGAGTTGCGGATAATGCGGATGAATTCGTCGAGGTTAGCCAGTGCACAAAGGAAACCCTCGAGCGTCTCGGCCCGGGCNTCGGCTTTGTTCAACTCGAAACGCGTCCGGCGCAGGACAACTTCGCGGCGATGCTCAATNTATGCATTAATCAACTCCTTGAGGTTCATCGTCTTCGGCCGGCCGTGGTCGATCGCCAGCATGTTCACGCTGAACGATGTGGCCAACTGGGTGAATTTGTAGAGTTTGTTGATGACGACCTTCGGCACGGCATCGCGCTTCAGCTCGACGACCACGCGCGTGTTTTCGTCCGATTCATCGCGTACGGCGGAGATGTCGGTAATGGTCTTATCGTTGGCCAACGACGCGATCTTTTCCACCATCGTGGCGCGGTTGACCATGTAAGGAATCTCGGTGATGACGATCTGCTCGCGGTTGCCCTTGAGCTGTTCGACGCCAACACGGCCTCGCTGTTTGATGCTGCCCCGGCCGGTTTTGAAATAGGCTCGGATCGGATCCAGCCCCACTGCAAGACAGCCGGTCGGGAAGTCCGGCCCCTTGATATGCTCCATCAAACCCTCGATGCTCATCTCAGGATCGTCGATCTGCGAGCAAATGCCGTCGATCACTTCGCCGAGGTTGTGCGGCGGGATACTGGTGGCCATACCCACCGCGATGCCGGTGCCGCCGTTGATCAACAGGTTGGGAAACGCGGACGGGAATACGGTCGGCTCCTCGCGGGTCTCGTCATAGTTCGGCACCCAGTTGACCGTGTCCTTGTCCATGTCATTCATCATCGCATGGCCAAGGTGCGTCAGGCGCGCCTCGGTATAACGCATCGCAGCCGGCGGGTCCCCCTCGACCGAGCCGAAGTTCCGCTGTCCGTCGACCAACGTGCCGCGCATCGACCACGGCTGCGCCATGTTTACGAGCGTCGGGTAAATCGTTGCCTCGCCGTGTGGGTGATAGTTACCACTGGTGTCGCCACAAATCTTGGCGCACTTCCGGTACTGCCGCCCCGGGCCGAGGTTCAGGTCGTGCATCGCGAGTAGGATGCGGCGTTGTGACGGCTTGAGTCCGTCCCGGGCATCCGGCAGCGCACGGGAAATGATCACCGACATCGAGTAGTCGAGGAACGAGTTTTTAATCTCATCCGCGACGTTAATCTTTTGGATCTTTTCGCTGGCGGCGAACAACGGCGTGTTGCTTGCAGGTAGTGAATCCTTGTCCTTGGAATCTGCCATGGTTCTCTAAAAGTCTTTCCAGTTAAATGTCGAGGTTGCGAACGTTCAGGGCGTTTTCCTGAATGAAATGGCGGCGCGGCTCGACCTCCTCTCCCATCAGCTTGGTGAACATCTCGTCCGCCTCCACGGCGTCCGATTCCTCGACTCGCAACAGCTTGCGTGTCTCCGGNGCCATGGTTGTCTCGTAAAGTTCTTTCGCGTTCATTTCGCCCAACCCCTTGAAACGCTGGATCTGGATGCCGCGACGCCCGACGTCCATGACCGCCTCGAGAATTTCGGCGATNGAAAACAACCGGCGAGCATTTGCCGAGTCGCCCTCGCCCTGGATGATCTCGAACAACGGCTCGTCCTGCGCCGAGTAATGGTCGACGCTCAGGCCNTTTCGGTTGAGCTTGGAGAGGATCTCCTCCACCGCNGAGTGTTCGTGAAGCTCCACGNGGCGGGCACGGCGGCGTGGGCCTTCTTTTTTCTTCGGTTTGCGGCCGCGCTTGGCCGGGGNNTCCTCGGCGAGGGCCTCTTCGCCCTCCGCNTGGCTAAGCTCTGGGGCGTCCTCTTCCTCGTCTTCACCGAACAGGCCAAGGTCCGGGTTCTCGCTGCCAAACTTGGCNAAGGCGTCCTCGGATTGAAAATAGTGCACTGTCTCCTCATTGCCNTCCCAGATCTTTACCATGTGGCTTGGCAACGTTTTCTTTTTCGGATTTCGCTGCTCTAGATAATTGGTGAAATCGCCACCGTGTCGGCGTATGGCCCGNGCATATTTGTCGAGTGACTGCAGCAACTCAAGAATCTCGGCGAGCTGTTTTTTTGCCACTTCCTTATCGCTCTCAAGGCTACGCAGGCGAACGTCCTCCGNGCCAAGGTCGAGCAGCATCTTAGTCATTTGNGCGTCGTCATCGATGTACTCAACACGTCGCTTGCGGGTCACCTTGTACAACGGCGGCTGGGCGATGTAGACGTACCCCTGCTTAAGCAGCTCAGGCATCTGCCGGTATAGGAACGTCAGCAACAATGTGCGAATGTGTGAGCCGTCCACGTCNGCATCTGTCATGATAATGATCTTATGGTAGCGCAGCTTCTCGATGTTGAACGCACCCTCTCCTTCCCCCGAGCCGATGCCGGTTCCGACTGCCGTGATCATTGTGCGGATCTCGCGGTTCTCGAGCACTTTGTCGAGCCGTGCTTTCTCCACGTTAATCAACTTGCCTCGNATCGGCAGTATGGCTTGAAACTTCCGGTCACGCCCCTGCTTGGCCGAGCCCCCCGCGGAATCCCCCTCCACGATGTACAACTCGGTATTGGCCGGNTCGCGGTCGGAGCAGTCGGCCAGTTTGCCGGGCAATCCGCCNCCGGTCATCGCNGTTTTGCGAACAGTGTCGCGNGCCTTGCGGGCTGCTTCGCGGGCACGGGCCGCGGTCAAACACTTGTCGACGATTTTTTTACCCAGCGCCGGAGTGCCGTCGAAAAAACCCATCAATCCCTCGTAAACGATCGAAGAGACGACACCCTCCACCTCGGAGTTAACCAGCTTCACCTTGGTTTGCGACTCGAATCTCGGGTTAGGCAGCTTCACGCTCAGGATGCAGATCAAACCCTCTCGCACATCGTCGCCCGAAAGGCTCGGGTCCTTATCCTTAAGCAGTTTATTTGCCTTAGCGTATTGGTTGACTGCCCGCGTGAGCGCGGTGCGGAAACCGGTCAAGTGCGTGCCGCCGTCCGAGTTTGGGATCGAGTTAGCAAAACACAAAATCTGGTCGTTGTAACTCGAGTTGTACTGCATCACGCAGTCCACGATGACTTCCTCCTTAGTCGAGTGAAATGCGATCGGTTTGGTATGAATGACCTGCTTGTTTTCACCGATCTGTTTGACGAATTGCACGATGCCGTCCTTGTAGAAAAACGACTCGCTCTTGCCTCCCTCGCGCTCGTCGGTCAGCAAAATGGTGATGCCCGGGTTCAGGAAGGCCAACTCTCGGAGCCGGTGGTGTAGAATCTCAAACTTGTACTCAGTCGTGACCGTGAAAATTTCCGGGTCAGGCAAAAACGTAATCTTCGTACCGGTCTTTTTCGTCTTGCCGATGACCTCGAGTTTTTTCGTCGTTTTGCCCTGTTCGAACTCGATGTAATGCACCTCGCCGTCGCGATAGATCTCCGCCTTAAACCAGACCGACAGCGCATTCACACACTTGGCACCCACACCGTGCAGACCGCCGGAGTATTTGTAAGCGCCTTGGCCAAACTTACCGCCGGCATGCAGGTTCGTGAGCACCAATTCCACCGCCGGGATTTTGAACTTCTTGTGTGTGTCCACCGGAATGCCTCGTCCGTCGTCCTCAACAGACACCGAGCCGTCCACATGAATGGCGACCTTGATCTTGTTGCAGTACCCGGCCAAGTGCTCGTCGATCGAGTTGTCGAGCACCTCGTAAACGCAGTGGTGGAGTCCGTTTTCGTCAGGGTCACCGATGTACATCCCCGGCCGCTTCCGCACGGCCTCCAGACCCTCTAGTTTGTCAATTTTGGTTGCATCGTACCGGTCGGTACTTGCGGTTTCTTTTGGCACTTTAATAGTTCAAACAGGATTAAAATTCGGAGGAAAAACTGGCTGAATAAAACCTCAACAACGGCTTCCCCCGTGAAAAACGATTTATATCAAAAAACACCCCATTTTAACAACCTCTAAATCCATTATTCTGAAACATTTAAAGTGCAACATATTGTGATAATATTCCTATCAAAAACACAATATATTGTGTTCCAGCGCATTTCCTGGCCGCGCTTGGCAAAGCGACCATAAAAACTCAAAAAAACACCGTTTTTCTTCTTCGAATATTGTCTGTCCATGGGAACTTTTGAGTCCAAGCAGGGTCACAAATTTTCCGCTTGGCGAAGCTGCTACTCGAGTACGAAATAAAGTCAAAGTTGCTCAAATCCGAATTCAACACGGACGATCTCACAAGGGAAAAACTAGNTGCCGCATTGAAGAAAAAAGAGAAGCCCGAAGAGTTGCTAGACCCAATTGGCGTCGATGAGGATGGGGATGGCTTCGGTGCCTACGATGAAAAACTCACTGGCCATTCAGATCAGGATCCCAACGACAAACCAACACAGGAAGAAGTCGACGCGGCACTTCAGGCACTGGAGCCGTGACCCAAANNNAACGCTCGGCCAAGCGCTCGGTCTGTTTGGTTAGTTGGACTTGGAGAGGACGATGAACCAAGCGGAGTCGCCGGTGGATTTGCCAGCCAACACCATGTAGCTGCCGGAGCGGAGGGCTTGGGTTTTTTGCAGCAGCATTTTTCCGCCGCTGAACAAGCTGACGGAAATTTTTCCGTCTTTCTGCTTGGTCACTTTGATGGACGCTTTTTTGCTGAGTTTGGAGGTCTGGGTTTTTCCGTCCGCAATCGTCAGTTTTTTTGAGCTGAGCTGATAGTAGTGCATCCATTTGAACACCTTGGCCAAGCGTTTGCGGATGGACTCGATGACTTTTTTGCTTCCGGACTTTTCCTTGCTGGTTCCGAGGACGAGCCGGGCGTTGACTGTGATCGAGTCGGCTTCCTCCGTCGCCCAGCCCCCACCGGCGAATAGCAGTAGGGCCACCAAAAATGTCAGTCGATTCAAATTGTGTTTGCGCAATAGCGTCATCGCAAAAGAGGGTTCTAGTTCTTTTGATATGGCTCAATCAAGCCATAGTTCCATGTAGTCCTTCTGAATGTCCATGGAGTAGTCGAGCCAGACGATGCTCATGGAGTCGTCATCGGAGTTGTATGTCATGACATCAATCTCGTCGTCGGAGAGCTCCAACTCATGGTCGCTGCTGAAGCTGATTCCCAGATCCGGCGCGGTGGGTTGCTGCAATGNAAGCAGGAANACCAGAGTGGCCACNCCCGCCAACGGCNCGAACCAGCGCATNAGCCAGCGGCTTGGCGAAATNGGTCTCGGCTGGCGTGTTGCCGCTCGTTCCTCGCGCCCGATGGACTCGGCGATTTTGTTCCAATAAAAATCGCCGGACTCAGGCAANGTGCGGGGTAGCTCACTGTCCGCGATGAGCCCCCGCATTTGCGTGAGTCTCGCGTGCAGCGTCTGCAGAGCGGCATCGTTGTCGATGCGCTGTTGNAGTTCCTCCNCCTNGCGGCCGGTCAATTNACCGTCCACCAAGGCCTGAACCTTCAGTTGTANTTCGTTTTCGTTCATTCGATTAATCCGTCNCGTTTCAGCGTTTCGCCAAGGAGTGCCGCCATTTTTTTTCGGGCATAAAACAAGCGGGACATCACGGTCCCGATGGANGTGCCCATCTTTTCGGCGATCTGTTTGTACTCGANCTGTTCGTACTCGTAGAGCACGAGTACGGTGCGATGGTTGTCTGACAATTTATCCATNGCGGCGTCGATCCTCTCCCTCAGTTCCTCTCGGNCGATCCTCTCCATTGGATCCACCTCCTGTATCTCCATCCGNTTTTCGACCGGGCCGGNGGCTTCCTCGATTTCCTCGATGGAATCCATCCGCGCCCGCTTTTGCCGACGCAATTCGTCGAGGCAGAGATTGGTGACGATCCGGTTTAGCCAAGTGGCAAAACTGGCGTCGCCATGAAATTGTGCCAGACGTTGCCACGCCTTGACCCACGCATTCTGGGAAAGATCGACCGCGAGATCCTCGTTGCGCATGATGCTGTAGGCACGCACGTAAGCCCGGTNGCGNTACCGAGCAACCANCTCCTCGAACGCTTGCANATCACCCCCCTTGGCCCACTCGACCAATTGCGGTTCNTCTGCCGTTGGATAGTCTGNTNNAGACGGCATTTTCTNGGACGCCACGACCCTTGCGNGTATTCAAGGNGTATTACAATTTTCCCTTCGTACTCGGAATCTGCCCTGCGATGCGNGGGTCGTGTTGACAGGCGAAATCCGTCGCCCGCGCAAAGGCTTTGAACAATCCCTCTACAATGTGGTGTGGTTCATCGCCGTANAGCAACTCCAGGTGGAGGTTGCAGCGAGCGTCATTGGTGAACGCNTGAAAAAATTCCTTGGCNAAGCCGAAGCGGAAAATCGANGACATATCCTGNGTCTTATCGGCTTCGCTGATGCCCTTTTGGTNGTGCTTGGCCAAGCCTCGCCAAGCGAGGTGCGGCCGGTTGCTGAAATCAATCACGCAGCGCGTCAGGCACTCGTCCATCGGCACGTACGCCTCGCCGGTGAACGGGTTGCGCGGATCAAATCCGGTGCCGTACCGCCGCACTCCTTTTTTGTCGCCCAACGCTTCGACGAACGCTTGGCCAAGCGCGATGCCGCAGTCTTCCACCGTGTGGTGATGATCCACTTCGATATCGCCGTTGCAACGAAGGTTAAGATCCACCGTGGCGTGCTTGGCGAACAACGTGAGCATGTGGTCAAAGAATGGGATGCGGGTGGCTATCTTTGACTTGCCCTTGCCATCGATGTTGAGGCTGAGTCGAATTTTCGTCTCGCCGGTGTCGCGTTTAATCTGTGCCTTGCGTGGCTGCATCGCTCCGAAAGTGTGTGCTAATTACCGGGCTTGGCCAAGCGCTGCCTACTGGTCGAGTGACGCGAGATATCGCTCAGCATCGATCGCCGCCGCACAGCCCTGGCCGGCTGCGGTGATCGCCTGCCGGTAAACGTGGTCGGAACAATCGCCTGCCACGTACACGCCGGTTACGTTCGTTTCCTGACCTCGCTTGGGCAGGATGTAACCGGCATCGTCCATGTCGATGACGCCCTTAAAAAGTTGCGTGTTTGGCACGTGCCCGATCGCGATAAACAGACCGGCGCAATCGAGGGTGTTCTCTTGGTTGGTTTGGTTGTTGCGGATTTTCACACCGGTCACCTTGTCCTGTTCCACGTCCGTCACCTCGATCACTTCCGAGTTCCAGACCGGCTCGATTTTCTCGTTGCTCATCGTGCGCTCGGCCATGATTTTCGAGGCGCGCAGCTCGTCGCGGCGGTGCACCAAATAGACCTTAGAGGCAAACCGAGTGAGGTAGGTCGCTTCTTCGCAGGCGGAGTCGCCGCCGCCCACCACGACCAGTGGTTGATCGCGGAACATCGGCAGCGCGCCGTCGCAGGTTGCGCAGTAGGTGACGCCTTTTTTCTCCAGCTTGGCCTCGCTTTCCAGCCCAAGGTGACGGTGGCCGGCTCCACTGGCGATGATCACCGTTTGCGCCTCGACCTCGTTGCCATCGACCGTAAGCTTGAGCGGTTGGCCACTGAAATCGACCGACTCAACCGTGCTGCCAAATTTGATTTTCGCTCCGAACCGCTCGGCCTGTTGCTGCATTTCCACCATCAACTCCGTGCCGTCGATGCCCTTGGAAAAACCGGGGAAATTTTCAACGATACTCGTCGTGGTGAGCAGGCCGCCGGGCATGATCCCGGTGAGTACCAGCGGCTCGAGATTCGCGCGCGCGGTATAAATTGCGGAAGTCAGTCCGGCGCAGCCAGACCCAATGATGACCACTTTCTCCATACAGGCGAAG
>NZFR01000036.1 GCA_002689335.1 Verrucomicrobiales bacterium | reverse complement strand
TTGTCGCTTGGCCAAGCGCGGTTGGCTCAAGCTTGTCTGGGATTGGCCGACCGCTCAGCGTCGGTGCTCCATGTAAAACATACTGATCGCCGCAATACTGGTGACCGTCTCAGCTGGCAAGGACAATGCCCTTCATCCAGCCCGACTTCGGGAAATTTGTCCAACAAGCAAAATACGATCTCCCCGGTTCACCGGGTTCGCAGTTTGTAAGCCCGGATGGAAAACGCCTGTACGTCTCCGTGCGCAGTGCCGACAGTGTCGCGGCGTTTCGTATTGATCGTGCCGACAAAAAAACTGATCCCGCTTGGCCTGACCGATATCAGAGCGAAGGCCGCCTACCTCGCGACGGATCAAACCGGGAAAACATTGCTCTGGGCCAGCTATAGCGGCGGGGTCGTTGGCAGTCATGCGCTGGCGTAAAACGGTGCCGTCAAACCGGGTGCGCTTAGCCGGATCGAGACCCAACGCTGCGCGTACGCTATTTTAACCGACCGGTCCAATCGTTTTGCCCTCGTGCCCCACCCTGGCCCGAACTCCGTCTATCAGTTTCGCTTCAATGCCAAGTCCGGCAAGCTCACAAAAAACGAGCCGCTCACGGCCAGCCCGGTCGCTGGACTTGAGCCACGGCACCTCGCTTTTCATCCCAAGCTGCCAATCGTGTATTGCGACGATGAGAAAGGCGACAGCGTCACCGCATATCATTTCGACCGCGAGATAGGGCAACTCAAGGCGATCCATACACGCAGCACATTGCCGGCGGATTTTGACGGCATCCAAAACACCTGTGCCGATATCGAGATCACCGCAGACGGGCGTTTCGTGTACGCTTCCAATCGCGACCATAACTCAATCGCCGGTTTCTCGTTGGACGCCAAAAGCGGCAAGCTCAAGAGCATCGGGCAGTTTGCCACCGGCTCTACGCCGCGCTCGTTCAATCTCGACCCGGAAAAACCGATGAATGGTTGCTGGGACAGCGTTCGCACGACCTGCACGTTTACAAACGCGATTCGGAAAAAGGGAATCTGAAGCGCATCCACCAGCAAACCTCAGGCAACGGCCCGTCGTGGGTGCAGTTCATCCCAAAGGATTGATTGGAGGGGGCGCACTTGGCCAAGCGCGGTTATTGCTTGAGGCGGGTGGTGTAGTAGGCCAAGCGTTGGTCGGCGGTCATCGACCCGAAATCCGGCGCGCCATCGGACTTGGTCGGCCAAGCGGAGGTGGACGATTTGCGCTTGGCAAAACGCTTGGCCGGCATCGTCANAATGGTTTTACCNCCCTCGTCGCCGTAGCGCATCGACTGCTCGGTTAATTCGAGATCCTGCTCCAGCGAGAGNTTGGGCGTGATCCCCTTCCCCTGCAGNACNCCGTGGTAGGCGTGGACGGCTTCCTCGGGTGAAATTTTGTCCTCGGAGATCAATCGCAAAAATTCGATGAACGCCANCTGATGTTCGGCGTTGTTGATTTTGCGGCCGAACAAGGCNANTCGCGCGCCGTATTTTTTGGCNTCGTGCAGTAGCCGAAATGCGTCGTACGTCGTCCCTGCGCTGCCACCCAGCACGCCGACCGCCATGTTGGGATCATACTGGCAAATCTCTTCCATGTATCGCGCGCCGTGGTAGACGATCTTCAAGAAAACCGGACGCCCGGCCTCGGTGATCCCGGCGAGCGTGCGCAGAATCTGGTCGTTGATGAACGCCCCCAATTTGTCCGGCGCGATGCCGCTGTCGACGTTGGGGTCGAACACCTCGAGAAAGTATCGAAACCGCTTACGCTCGGCCTCCTCGCGGAAGGCATGAAACGCCTCAAGCGTTTGCTTGTCCTGCTCCAGATCGTTGAGATAGGTGACGGAGTACAGTCCGAGATTCGCACCGGGAAACGTGTCGGTGCTGCGGTCGCAATCGAGTTGGCCACACTGAATGTGGTCGATGCTCGCGGAGCGAAACGGCTGCGCCGGATGGCTCAGATAATTGCCGTGTCGTGCGGCCCACACGTCAGTCGCGTCGTTGGCACGGGCAGCCGGGGTAATGTNGGANTCGCGGAACAACCCCTCCTTGATCGTGAGTTGCTCGTTGACGTGCGCCGACATGAGCATGATGTCAACCAGCCCCTGAGCCACCACCTCGCGAATAATGTCGAGAAACTCGGGCAGGTTGCGATAGCCGAATTCGTCGCGCGACCAAATCTCTGGTGAAAACTGCGCCGGATGCGCTCCCTGACCTGAAAGATAGCGGCGATGGCCAAGCGCACGAATGCCAAACGCCATGTCGGGATCCTTCGCATCGGCGATGACAAACGAATCACGCGCAGCAGGGTTTTCCCTGTAGGCGGCCAGCTTGGCATCGAGCGATTTCATAAGGCGCTTGGCCAAGCNCGGCGCTTAGCCCTTGAGTCGATTCANGATTTCGTCNGTCACGGCCTTGACGACAGTCTCGGCCTCNGGNTCGGACGTCGTCCCNCTGCCACCCTCCTTGGCNGGCACGGCGCAGGTCACNCCCGGACGCCACTCGTCGTTGTCGCACAACTCGCATTCCTTGAGCCCGATACGAGGATCCGGCACACCGAGCTTCTGTTTGATCTCCAGCAGATCCTGAAGATGCTTGGGTGAAAACTGCTTCGGCTGCACGCCAAGTTGGGTCGTCACCAAAACGGTGCGGCAATACGCCTCGACGATCTCCATTTTGAAATACGCATCCTCGATGGTGTTGCTCCACGAAACGACGCCGTGATTTTCCATCAGCACCGTGTTGTGCTTGTCCACCAACTCAGCCACCTTAAGTCCCATCTCCGGTGTGCCAGGTGTCTCGTACGGAGCGATCGGCACGCGGCCGATGAACACCTCAATCTCCGGGATCATACAGGTCGGTGGCTGCACGCCGGCCACGGCAAATCCGGTGGCGTACGGAGGGTGTGCATGCGACACGGCACGAGCCTTGGGCTGTGCCTTCATAATCGAGAGGTGCATCAGGATTTCGCTGGTACGCTTCTTCACGCCGGCTAACTGGTTGCCTTCGAGGTCGACAAGGCAGAGGTCCTCAGACTTCATGAAGCCCTTCGAGACAAGAGTCGGCGTGCAGAGCACCACATCCTCCGTCAGGCGAATCGAGAGGTTACCACCGTTGCCGTCGACGTAGGCTCGTTGCCAAAGTCGGCGGCCCACATCGCAAATTTGCTCCTTCAACTCATGCACCTCCGGGCTGTTAAACAGCCGCTCGAGGTCGGCCTTGGGAGAGTTGGCACGAACGGACTGGTCGATGCCGCGGTCATCCACCGGCCCGGCACTCGATGACACCGCTCTGGCGGGAGAGCCACCCGCACGCTTGGCACGTTCCACGCCCAACTCGTTGAGGCGATCGCGCGCCGACGGGGTGATCACCGCATTGNCCGGGATGCTCCCGAGGCCACCGCTACGGTGCAACTCGTCAATGTCNTTTACGCTATAAACTTTCTTCATCTGTTTTTNTTAAATTCAATTCTTTGGTTGATGGTANACGGTGTCCACCAGAGCGGCATTGATGGCATCGATCGGGGTGGGTTCNGAGAACGGCGATGCCGCCTCNCGTCCCTCGATAAATCCAATCGTCTGACCNACGTCGCCGCCAAGCGCGTCGTACACNACCAAACTNGGCTCGGGGGTCAGNNCCGCAGGCGGCTCTTCGCCACTCTGAAATTGGTCGCGGGTGTAGGGATTGACCACCAGCCAACGTGCCCCCTCAAAAGCGGGGATCGTCTGGCTAAGTGTCACTCGCCCGATAACCTTNCCCAGTCTCATGCCGTTTTCTCCTCTTCCATGCGATCGATGATCCCNGAGATCATCATGCGCACCGGGCTGCGNTTGTCGCCCACCGCCTTGCGTGCAGCCAAGCCGTCGGACGATACGATCACGCGCTGGTGCATCCCCGANCCATACGGGTCGATGGCCACGATCGGNGTNCCNTCNTCCTCGCCCTCNAGGTTGATCGGCTGACAGACCACCANCCGCCAGCCATNGAGACTCGGATGCTTTCGGGTTGCCACGATGTTGCCCTCGACTCGCGCCAGACGCATGATCAGTAAATCCTCAGGTTATCGACCATCACACAGCGTCTTACCCGGGTGAACGTCCGCGGATTGGTCACGCCCTCGCCGGTAGGCGTGGCGATGGAAAAACTCAGGTACCCTTCGCCACCCAATCCCAATCCGGCCATACACGGCCCGTTTTTCACGAACAATGTCGTGTCGAGCGCACGGCCCATCGCAGTCATGTTGTTGACATCGTGCGAGTGAATGATGGCCGTATGGCGATAGTTGTGCTCCGATTTTTTGGCAGCCTCGATGCCCTCCTCAACGCTGCGCACGCGAACGACCGGCATCATCGGCATCATTTGTTCCTCTTCAACAAAAAGGTGGTCGGCGCTCGTCTCGGCGAAAAGCAACTGCGTCCCAGCTGGGGCGTTGACCCCGGCGGCCTGCGCCAGCACCGGCACGTCTTTGCCGATAAAATCCTTGTTGGTCGCGGCGTGTCCGCAGCCGGCACCCTGCCCTTCCGGAAACACAAACGCGGCCTGTGTCAGCGCGTCGAGTTGCGAACCGTTCAACCGGACTGCTGCGTGGCGTTCCATCGCGGACATGAANGCATCCGCGACACTGTCCAAAACGAACACCTGTTTTTCNCCAATGCAAAGCAGGTTGTTGTCATAGGCCGCACCCTGCACCACACAGCGGGCGGCGCGGTCGATGTCGGCNGTGGNATCNACCAGCACCGGTGGGTTGCCCGGCCCGGCGCAGATCGCNCGTTTNCCGGTCTGCATCGCGGCGGCGACCACTCCTGGGCCACCGGTCACACACAACAGGCGCACGTTTTCGTTGGCGCANATCTCCTTAAAGGAATCGAACGTTGGCTGCTCGATGATACAGGCGATGTTTTCGATGCCGGTGGCTCGATGGATCGCCTCGTTAAATTTACGTACAGACATCGCGGCACATTTCGCCGCCGCCGGATGCGCGTTGAACACCACTGCGTTGCCGGCCGCCACGATGTTGACGATGTTACCGGCCAGTGTCGGGATCGAGTGCGTCGACGGTGTCACAGCCCCAACCACACCAAACGGAGTGTACTCCTCGAGCGTGATGCCGTTGTCGCCGCTGCGTCCATCCGGTCGGAGCCACTCGACTCCCGGCACGTCGCGGATGATGTGGAGTTTTTCGATCTTATGATCGAGCCGGCCGATCTTGGATTCCTCCAACTCAATACGGCCCCACTCATCGGCGTTGTCCTCGCACATGCCCTTGACGATCTCGATAATCTTGCGCCGGGCTTCGACACCCTGTTCGCGTAATTGGAGAAACGCCTTGGCTGCCGCGTCGCAGGCGTCGTCGGCATTTTGGAACACGCCAAAATCCTTGCCGCCGCTTTTGCCACTGCAACCGCACGAGCCCTTGTCGTCATTGGCCGCCGGCGCGTTAGGCGTTTCACCGCCCAGCCGTCCGAGGACGTCCTGAATCACGTCGCGGATCAATGCTTCGTTCACTGCATTCGCCATGTTGATTTTCTTGTTTAAGTTTCATGAACTTGGCCAAGCGCTTGGCCAAGCGGGGCTAGGCTTGGTCGTCCGTCTTTGCGTCGTAGATCACTTGGCCAAGCGCATCGACGGAGTCCACGATGCCCACCACCACGGCGTCTACCGGGGCGCTTTTCATGTTCGGCGCCAGCCGGGCGGAACTGCCCTGGGTGAACATCACCAACTCCCCCTCGCCGGCACCCACGGAGTCCACCGCAACGATGGTATTTTTGCCGGGACGAAATTTGGCCGGATCGCTCTCGTCGACCAATTGNGGACGAACCAACAGCAGCTTNCGGCCGCTCAGTCCGTCGTCCTTCTTGGTCGCGACGACCGATCCCTCTACTCGGGCAAGGAACATGCCTGTGCCTCCTTACTTTTTGGTTTTGGGCAGGATGGTGCCGACGTCGCCGTGCGGACGCGCGATGACGTGCACGCTGACGATTTCGCCGCCGATGGCCTTNACCGCCTCGGCACCGGCATCCGTCGCGGCCTTCACGGCGGCGACATCTCCGGTGACACAGGCGCTCACGAGCGCACTGCCCACTTGTTGCATCGGGCCGGACAACTCCACGTTGGCCGCCTTCAGCATGGCGTCAGTTCCTTCTACCAGAGCAACGAGGCCCCGGGTTTCGATCAGTCCTATGGCTTGTTGAGACATATTATTTTTTGTTTTTGTTTGGTTAAAAATTAGTTTCGTTTGTGATCCAAAAAGCGCTTCACCTCGCGGGCCACCACCAACTCTTCGTTGGTTGGGATGACCAGCACTTTTACCGGTGAGTCGTCTGCGCTGATGATCGCTTCCTCGGCCTGGGTCGCCTCGTTTTTCGCGGGGTCCAACCGGATGCCGAGCTGATCCACGTTGGCACAGATTGCCGCACGAGTGCCGGTTCGGTTTTCACCGATGCCGGCGGTGAACACGAGCGCGTCGAGCCCGTTGAGTTGCGCAAAGTACGCGCCGATCCAGTGCCGCGCCGAATGCACAAAGACATCGAGCGCAAGCTGCGCATCCGCATCCCCGGCATCGGCCGCAGACTGGATGTCGCGAATGTCATTATGCCCGCCGCTCAGCCCCTTCAGGCCGCCTTCGCTGCACAACGCGTTTTCGACTTCGTCGATCGACAGACCGTCGCGTCGCATCATGTGCAGCACGGCCATCGAGTCGAGGTCGCCCACGCGGTTGTTGTGGGGCAGGCCAGATTGCGGACTCAGGCCCATGCTGTTGCCGATCGCCGCCCCGTTGAGGATTCCGGTGATCGACGAGCTACCGCCGAGGTGACATGACACTACCCGCAAAGGCGGGCAGTCCACCGGCGAACCGGCGTTGTCGACGTACAGGTTGCGGGCGCGATTGGCCACATCCTCGCGCTCCAGCAATTCCGCAGAGCGTTCGGCAATGTATTTGTGGCTCGCCCCGTGAAAACCCCAGCGGCGCACTCCTGCCTCGTACCAACTCTTGGGCACGCCGTAGCGGTTCGACGCCTCCGGTGCCCATTGGTAAAAGGCCGTCTCAAACAGCCCCACCAGCGGCACGGCCGGCATCTTTTCCGCAAACAACCGAATACCCCGGATATACGGCGGGTTGTGCGCTGGCGCGACATAGTTGCAATCCTCCATCGAGTCGACCACTTCCGCCGTCAACTCGAGGCAGCCGGTGCGGCCCTCGGCCATNATAGTCTTGAAACCCACCGCCGCGAGATCCGCCTCGGAGGCGATCCAGCCGCCCTCCTTCAACTCCGTNAGCACCTGCTCAATCGCCTCGGCATGATCGGTAACCCNCTCNATGCCGCCACGGGCCAACATCTCTCCAGCGCCGCTTNNAAAATCAAACAAGCGGTACTTCATCGAGGTCGATCCGAGATTGGCGATGAGAATTTTCACGTCGGTCAGGCCAAGCGCTTGGCCAAGCGGCCGTTTACTCCAACCAAGCGCCCAATCCCTTGAGATCCTCGTGAGGGCGCGGGATGACTTGGACGCTGATAACTTCGCCCACATCCGCCGCGGCAGCCGCGCCGGCGTCGGTCGCCGCTTTCACCGCAGCCACATCGCCGCGATAAAAGCCAGTCACCAATCCACTGCCGACCTTGTCCCAGCCGGTCATCGTCACGTTTGCCGCCTTCAACGCAGCGTCGCTGGCTTCCATTAACGCACAGAAGCCCTTGCACTCGATCATTCCAATTGCTTGTTCAGCCATGATGTTTTTCTCGTTTAAGGGTTACTTGTTTGCCTTACCTGCTGGGTTGTTAAACGCCTTCAGCAGGTCCTCGTGGGGACGGGCGATGACATGCGAGCTGACCAATTCGCCAACACGGGCCGCGGCGTTGGTGCCTGCGTCCACGGCGGCTTTGATGCTGCCCACATCTCCCTTGGCCAACACGGTGATGAAGCCGCCGCCAATCGGGACGGTCTTCACCANATTCACGTTGGCTGCCTTGACCATGGCATCGCTGGCTTCAACNCTGCCAACGTATCCCTTGGTCTCGATCATTCCTAGTGCTTCACTCATGATATTATTTACTTGGGTTTAAAAAATGGATTACTTGACCAGCTCACACGGGGTGTCTGGTTTGAGATTCACCGCGTTGCCCTCGTCGGTGTCGATGTGAACCTCCAGTTTGAAACTCTCATCCACACGAACGAGCATCTCGTCAAACGTCACCGCGCACGGCCCGCCGATCTTCAGCTTCATGCGGCCCCCTGCCGACACGGCGTAAAACGCCGCATCCTCCGGATGCATATGCACGTGGCGCTCCGCCCGGATGATTCCGTCCGGCATCTCAAAAAAACCTGCCGGTCCCATCAACATACCGCCCGGCGTCTCCTCGATCTTGCCGGATTGACGCAGCAGAATATCAAAACCAAGCGCGATGGCATCTGTATAAGCCAACTCCACCTGATTCAACCTCCGACACGGGCCAAGGATGCGCAAATTAGAAATTACCCGACTGCGCGGGCCAACCAGCGTCACCGTTTCCTTCGCGGCAAACTGCCCCTCCTGATACAGCCACTTCATTGGCGTGAGCTGATGCCCCTTGCCAAAAAGCGCCTCCACCGCCTCCTGTGTGAGGTGGCAGTGCCTTGCGCTAACGTTGACTACCAACGGATTGGGCGCCTGCCCGGTGCTAGGCACCGGCTTGCCCATTCGCTGATAAACTGCCTGGCGAACCAAATGTTCCACCACGGCGCGATTTACTGGATTAGGTTGAACGGCCATATCGAGACGCTCTTAGACCNCAAAAAAAACACCTATTTGGAATATCGTCAACAAAAAAACTTGCAAAATATTCCAAAAGTTTTCAAATTCTTGGNCGTTGCAAGCGGAAGAACGCCAATTTNTGATCGAACAATACCTGCAGAAGGTCGAATTTGCCTCTCTTGAGGAGCTTTCTGAGAAGGTTGATGTTTCCGTTTCCACCGTCCGGCGCGACCTCACNCTGCTTGAGGCCAAGGGAGCGATCCGGCGCACTCACGGCGGTGCCCGCCTCGTCACACCCAAGTCAGACGAATTCGCGTTCAGTGCCCGGGACACCCATCANTTGACGGAAAAAGACGCGATTGGCCAAGCGGCCGCTGCCTTGGTACAGCCCAATCAGGGAGTGATCGTCGACGCCGGCACAACCGCCTATCACGCAGCCAAACACTTGGGGGGAAAAGTCTCGCACCTCATTACCAACTCCCTGCCGGTNGCNAACCACTTTGGCTCNGACAACAGCGTTGAGGTGCTNGTGACGGGCGGCATGATTTATCCGAGGCTCGGCGTTCTGGTCGGCCCGCTCGCAGTCGAGTCCCTCTCCAAGATGCACGCCGACGTCGCGATCATGAGTGGTGGCGGTATCACGCTCGACGGCATTACCAACTCCCACGCGCTGCTTATCGACATCCAGCGCGCCATGCTGCAGTCCGCTCAACGAATCATCTTCTGCCTCGACCACACCAAGTTCAAGCGACGCTCCGTCTCCCCCCTCTGCGAACTCGACGCCATCGACGCCATCGTCACCGACGCCCAAGCCCCCGCTGATCTCGTCGAGCAACTAAAGCAAACCAACACCCAAGTCGTCATCGCCGACTAACCCCAATTGGCCAAGCGCTTGGTTTTCACCTGTTTACCTTATAGCAGGGTTCTAATACCTNAGTAGCCCAGCNATGNCGNCAAGTTGATGCAACTCTTCAATATGATCGCAAAACTCTATACTGGCGCTAGATTGAGTGAGCAACTCAACNAGTTCNTTNACAAGNCCAACTTCATANAGATCAGCGGAGTTGCACTTATCACAGTNGGTGAGGTTAATTTGCAGGTGGTCACACTTTCTACACCGTGCACCTGAAACGTTCATTGCCTTCTCAACGATCACNGAGTCCAGCCTGCCACTCTCCGCATAGTCGATAACCTCACTCAGCCCCGTAACCCCCAAACCTCCAGAGAAAAGTTCATTCTTAATCTTGCCCCAAAGATTTTNTTCCTCAGCAATTTCAAGTTCACCAATCAAATCATCTATTTCAGCTTGAATCTCATTTTCTGAACGACCCAAATCGATAATCTTGTCGATCAGTTCCTTGGTGGTTGTAATCGAGGAAGGCAGAGCTGATTTGATAGAACGCAAAATCTCTTCCGAACCAAGAAATACAATCCGATTAAAATCCGTTTCGTGATCGAGCCGAACCAACTCTTCACATATGCCCTTAACATAATGGTGAATTTGCTTATCCCGCCTGCGGCTATAACGCTTTTGTGACCANCCTCCTACTTTNACATTGTTTTTTATGTTCCCTTTAATGCTTTTAATTAGATCATTGGATTTCTCCGAAGACAGCATGAAAATCTTGGTAGCNGTATTATCTGAAATCACAATC
Source organism: Verrucomicrobiales bacterium (assembly GCA_002689335.1). Lineage (GTDB taxonomy): Bacteria > Verrucomicrobiota > Verrucomicrobiia > Limisphaerales > UBA1096 > UBA1096. The sequence goes on along the minus strand of NZFR01000036.1, from coordinate 555 downwards.
GCACACGATTCGTATTCATCATTCAGTTCAGCCAAGGGTCTAATNAANGGGGACGANTCNACNTTTAACAAGTTATACGANGTCTTAAANGGCAAAGAATAAACTTCGCAATAATCCATCGCCCAGCAACAAAACGCGGCGATATTGAAATTTTCATCCTTAATGTTTTNATCCAGCGTCTCCTCGAGCATTTTTATATTCATCCGAAAATGCTCCAGTTCGNCCGGGTGTTCCTTAAGCAAGATTTCGATTTTTTTAATATTATTTTTGTGATCTTCCCACTCTTTCCGCCCATTAAAAAAAACACTCAAAAACGCTCTGTGCTTAGCGGACAGTTCAGATAGCGCCCTAAGATTTAACTCTTCAATTTTAGTGATTTGCTTGTACATTAATTTAATTGTTTTTTATAAAAACACAGCCTGTAACTCTATCATTGAAAAAATAATTTGCTTAGTTTCAAATACTCGAAATAACTATGGCAATCTTACAATTCAATCTAATGATGTTTTCTGAAATCTTTGATTGTATGGCCGATTGAAACACATAATGCCCAAA
>NZFR01000035.1 GCA_002689335.1 Verrucomicrobiales bacterium | reverse complement strand
CCTTTGTCTTTAAGATCAAACTCACTATTTTGTTCAAAGCTTAGTTTTAATTTTTTTGCTTTCGCAGTAATTAAAGCCTCAACGACCATCTAAACATTCCCTCTCGCAAGAAAGTGAATGGCCAACTCATGTGTGGAAACTTCAACTCCATTATCGGCTGCCTTGATTTGTGTGTCGAAAATTACGTTCGCAGGTATTTTCCTTAACTTAAGCTCGAGCAAATCCATGAATTTAATGGGTAATCCGGAGGCTCGGGCCTTCAACAACGCTCGACCGAACTTGAAATAAAAAACCGTTAAAAGCAAAANNGGAACCCNGATTNCNAACGTAGCGAANNCGAAAGCAGGACTGGTCATTTTTGTTTTCGAATCGCTTTTGCCCCAGCTTTTTCCACAACGGTTACTTCACGGGTTTGACGGCGAAGTATGATCCGGCGACTACTTTTTCGGCAAGGAGGACGTTCACTGCGACTTCACGACCGGACTCTTTGTGGGAGGGATCGTTGCCGCCAAAATCCCAGTACCATCCCTTGTACTTGCCTGACGTGGCTTCGAGGACGAGCCCCATTTTGGCGAGGGTCAGTTTCCAGTGTGCATTCTTGGTAGCACTTTTGGCGAGCCGCAGGGCGGGGGCCACGGTGAGGTTGGGGCCTTCGGGCCGTGGCTTGGCGCGGTCGTCACTCACAATGTACCATCCTTTGTATTTTCCGGCAGCGGCGCGGACGAGATATCCCTTTTTCGTTTCGACGAATTGCCATGCGGAAGTGTCTCGGGATTGACTGGCGAGGGAGATGCCTTCAATCACATCGGCTCCGTCAAGTTTACCCGGCTTGGCTTTTACGGTGATGTCGATGAACCATCCTTTAAAGCGTGAAACGACTGGGCTTAGCGTGCGCGGTCTGCTGGCGCTTTTGCCCCCCAACTCCTTGGAGGCTTTTCTTTTTAATTCTTGTAAACTTTTGATGAATGCGTCGTGCCCCTCCACTGCGGTTGGGCTTTGTGCAATGGAGTTCGTGCCGGTTGCCACCAAGGCGGCGAGGAGATAAAGCAGAGTTCGTTTCATAGTTGTGTCCTTGGACACAGTAAGAATCGCCCGCTTATCGGTCAAGTGTGGGCCGGTTCTGGTTTATTCGATGAAGAGGGTGTTTTCGATTTTCAGTAAGCGTTGTTTCCAGCCGGGGCAGCCGGAGAATCCCCCGATGCGGCCGTGCGTGGCCAGTACCCGATGGCACGGGACGATGACCGGGATAGGGTTTGCGCCGCAGGCGCTGCCCACGGCCCGCGATGCGCCGAGTTTGCCAAGCCGCTTGGCCAGCTCGCCATACGATCGCGCTTGGCCAAGCGGAATCTGTAGCAGTTGCTGCCAAACGCTGATTTGAAATTTGGTGCCGGCAGAGAGGTCGAGTGGCGGAAGTGCGCGCGGGGCTTTGCCAAGCAGGATGGTTTCGAGGGTTTGGACGGTGGCGCGGTGCCAGCGCTTGGCCAAGCCGGTGAGATTGGGTTGAGTTTTTGGAGGTTGGGTTTTCCCGGGAAACTCCAACCGGCACAAGCCGGCTTGGCTGTAGGTGGTGACGAAAATACCGTGCGGTGTCGAGATGCCGATAGGGCTATTCGTCATTGTCCTTTTCCTTGCCGAAAACCAAGGCAACGAAAATGGCGATGACTGCTGCGATAACGGTGATCGAAACCCGCACGGTGAAAATAAAATCATCGTCTTGGTTCATTGTTGAATGAGTGTCCAAAAGAGGCCGATGAGCACGAGCACGAGGATGGTTGTGAAGGCGAGGAACCGGTTGCGGGCGACGCGGCGCTCGTATCGCAACGGCCGCAGGCCCTGTATGCTCCCAGCGGCAAGGAAGTTAACGAGCTTGGGATTGTTGGAGACGGGCGGTTTTCGGAAATTCTTTGTGATGCGATCCCAGAGTTTCTCTGGGCGTTGGGCGAGGGTGTCAAGCGGTTTGGCGGAGACGGCTTCTGCTGAGCGGCGCGGTAGCGGATTGGGGTCGGTGTTCAGGTCGTGAACCGCCGGGGCCGGTTGGGCGGCGAACGGCTTGCTGGGGGCGCCGAGTTCTTCGATTTGCGATTGCAGGTCGGTCAGTTTTTCCTGAACTGACTTGGCCCGATTTTCGAGCGGATCCTTGTTTTTTCGGAACAATCCCATTTGACGAGCAACGGCTGCTAGCTGCGGCTGAGAACTAGAAGGATAACGACGGCTAGCCCGACGAGCACTAACGGCCAAGTGAACGCGAGGCCCAGTTTGCTGAGCTGCCAAAAGCTAAGTTGGGCCAACCCCGCCCGCTCGGTGGTTTGCAACGGCTGAGTGGTGGCGGCGACGCTTGGAGCGAGGTCGGTTTCGCCGTCGAGCAGCGGCCACTTAATGCGGGCACCGTTCCATTCCATGCGAGAATTCTCGATGGTGGTCAGCGCCTTGGTCAGCTCGACACTCCAGTTTTCCTCGGTCCACTCCTCCTCGTTGATGAGGTTAATTTTGTCGAGCGAGGTGCGGAGGTCGGCCACGGTGCGTGAGAGTTGCTCGGCGGTGCGGCCGCTGGAGAGTTCGGCCTCCTCGAGCAGGCCAATGCCGCGGGTGAGGTGCTGCACCATCTCTTCGCGTCCGGTGGAGAGTTCGGATCGGCGTTTGCGGGCTTCCTCGATCTCGGTGCGTTCGCGTTCGAGCTCATCCTGCATCTGCTTGAGTTCGGCAAGTTTGTGCTGAGTCTCGGAGACGCGCTCGGTGAGTTCTTCCGGGCTGGGGGGAGGCGAGGTCTCCTCCGGGAGCGGTTCCGGTTCGGGGGGGGGAGCGGCGGATTCGTGCGCGGCCTCGAGGTCGCGATCCACAAAATCCGACTCGTCGAACTTGGACGGCATCGACAAAAACTATCGCCCACCTTCGAAGCTGTAAAGCGTTGATGTTTTTTGCTTGAAAGAGCGGCTGGTTTGTCGCTGATGGAGCGCCACGGATGACGATCGAAACAGCCAACGCAGTAGCCGTGCCGGGCCTGCTCAACACCCTGACGTGGGTTTGGCTGTTTATNGCGTTGCCGACGGCGGTTTGTCTTTGGTTCATCAACGCGCCGTACGGTCGNCACAATCCGGGCAACTGGGGGCCATCGGTCAGTGCGCGAGTCGGCTGGTTGCTGATGGAGTCGCCCTCANTTGTGATTCCTCTGGGGNTGTTCGTTTACGTCCGCGGGTGGGANTCGACGGNGATCACNGTTTTCTTTTTGCTCTGGCAGGCGCACTACTTNCANCGCGCCTGGGTTTATCCGTTTCGCTTGGCANGGACGAGCAGCCCGATGCCGGTTGCNCTGGCCTGTTTTGGCGGCCTGTTCAACACGATCAACTGCAGTCTGCACGGCGCTTGGCTGATTGCGNTTCATGATTCNNTCGCATTGGACTGGGCNGCNCCTCATTTTCTAGCNGGNATCGTACTTTTCATCTTTGGCATGGGCGTGAACATCGACGCCTGCACGNGNTTGATCCGGCTGAAAAAGGCCAAGCCNGACGGNTATTCCGTGCCGCNGGGCGGNTTGTTTCGATGGATTTCGTGTCCGAATTATCTGGGCGAAATCATCGAGTGGTTCGGCTGGGCACTACTGACGTGGAGCCTGCCGGGGCTGACNTTTGCNGTGTGGACANTAGCCAATCTCGGGCCAAGGGCNCGGGCGCATCACNGCTGGTATCGCGAGCAATTCNCCGATTACCCNCCCAAGCGTAAAGCGCTATTGCCCAGACTTTTTTAACGCTTGGCCAAGCGCTTGNCCAAGCGCGNTGCTTGCCTTGGCTTGGNCNGCTGGATACGCTGCCGCNCTCATGCGTCTGATCGACCGCTACCTCATCCGCGAATGGCTGTTCCCGTTTGTCTATTGTCTGACAGGGTTNATGGTTTTGTGGATCGCGTTCGACCTTTTGGCGGANCTGGACGAGTTCACCGAGGCGCAGATGAGNGNGGGAGAAGTNGCGNGCTACTACTGGGTNACGATGCCGGAGCATTTCTTTGTGGTCGTGCCGGTGGCGTTGTTGCTCTCNCTCATGTACGCGATCAACCAGCACNCACGACAAAACGAGTTCATCGCCATTCGCAATGCCGGAGTCGGCATGCTGCGGATGAGCACNCCNTACCTGATCGTCGGAGNGTTGCTCTCGGCAGGGATGTTTTGTTCCAACGAATATTGGCTGCCCAACAGCCTGCGCGAGGGGGCAATNCTCCGAATCAGTAACGTGCAAGCTGAGGAGAATCCGGAAACAACGAAGCTCGACCCAACTTGGGAGGTGGATGTGAAATTTCGAAACTCGGCCGCAAATCGAAATTGGCAAATCCCGGCGTTNAATCCGAAGGAAGGGAAGATGTCCNGTGTGGGAGACAAACCGATTGTNATCTCGTGGAAGTGGGACGAAGACCAGCCGAAGCGCGATCTCATGGCGGCGAGCGGGGTTTGGGAGAACGGTGGCTGGACGTTTTANAANGTACGCGACTACCGGCCCACTGAGGGTTTTCCAGAATCGCACCCGATGAAGTTTCACCAAAAACTCGTGATGGATGAGTTTGACGAGACACCGGTGCAGATCGAGGNNGAGTTGAAAATCTCGCCGNTGTTCGAAAAACGGGCACACAAGCGTTGGAGTGTTTCTCTGGCGGAGATCGACGGCTACGGCCGGTTGCATCCCGAGATGGAGAAAGAAAAGAAAGCCATCNTTGATGCACAATANCAGGCACGNTTGGCNGAGCCGTTGACCTGNCTGATCGTNGTGCTGATCGCAATTCCGTTTGCTGCNCCCTCCGGNCGGCGTAACGCCGCAGTTGGGGTGNCCGTCGGAATCGTTGTCTGCCTCGCGTTCTTCATGGTGCAGCAGATGTCGATGGCCTTCGTCGGGCAATACTCGGCACACGTCGCTGCATGGACNCCGCANGCTCTGTTCGGCGGAATCAGCGCTTGGCAAATCACCCGGGTGCGATAGCCTCTCGGCGTTCGCACATGAAAAATCGTTTTCTTTTCCGACTCATTNTCGGTCTGTCCCTCGTGGCTGGCGCATCGGCACAGGCTGCCGATGCCAAGTTCAAGCCGCTCTTCANNGGCAAANATCTCAAGGNCTGGGAGCCTACGCCNGGCGGCAAATGGGAGGTTAAGGACGGCGTCATCGTCGGCACCAGTCCGAAAAGCGAACGTCGCCACGGCATCCTGCTGACCAAAAAGCGNTTCAAGGATTTTGTGGTCAAAGCCAAGTTCCGTGTAATTCACGGCGACAGCGGATTTTACTTTCGTGTCGACCGCGTGAAAAGCGGTGTGAGTGTCCACGGTTTTCAAGTTGAGATTGATGAAACCGACGAGACGGGGGGNCTGTACGAGACGGGGGGNCGGGGCTGGGTTCACCAACCCACCGCCGANGTGGCCAAAAAACGGGCCTACAAAAAAGGCGAATGGTCCGACCTNGAACTNACGGCTAAGAGCGGCGATATCACCGTGAAGATCAACGGCNTTGTTTCGACCAAACTGACCAATGACAAGAGCCGCAAGGAGGGNCATATTGGCCTTCAACTCCACGGCGGCCAAGTCATGCACGTCGAGTACAAGGACATCAAACTNAAGGCCCTCTAAAACCAAGCGCTTGGCCAAGCGCAGACAAGCCAAATCNCTCTCCNAAAAGAAGGAATATGTTTGAGGTTGAATCGGATTAAAAAATCCAGNTTCAACNGATTTTCTATGCTNTTATTTTGATGCTGCTTTTTTGTTNTTGGCGGTTACNCTGTNGCCATGGCAAGCATCACTCACAAGGACGAAGCCCCGTTCACGCGCGAAGATCCGTGGCGCATTTTTCGGATCATGGCNGAGTTTGTTGACTCGTTTGAGGAGCTTTCCCGCATTGACCCTGCGGTGACGATTTTTGGCTCTGCTAGAACCAAGCCGCGTGATCCCNACTANAAGGCCACGGTGGCGATGGGCAAAAAATTGGCNAAGGCCGGAGTGCCGGTGATCACCGGCGGTGGNCCGGGTATCATGGAAGCNGCNAACAAGGGTGCGGCGCAAGGCAAAGGCACTTCCATTGGNCTGAATATCGAACTGCCGTTTGAGCAGTGCGGCAATCCGTACGCAAATTTGCCGATTAATTTTCACTACTTTTTTTCGCGCAAGGTGTGTCTCGTGAAGTACAGCCTTGGTTTTGTTTATATGCCGGGCGGGTTTGGGACGTTGGACGAGTTGTTTGAGGTGGTTACGCTNGTNCAGACGCACTGTATCGAAAAGTTCCCGCTGATCCTCTACGGGAAGAAGCACTGGCGCGGGTTGCTCAACTGGGCGCGGAACACGCTCGAGAANGGGGGCTTTATCNGTCCCGGCGATATCGAGTTNATGACGCTGACGGATGACATCGATGAGGCCGTGGAGTTGCTTCTCAACTATATGAACGAGCGGAATAGCGACAAGCNGATCAGCAACGCGTTTAACTAGTCGCTACTTTCCTGNTNGGAATCTTCCGCATCTTCCGGCGGAAGCGGTGCNCTGAAGTCGGAGATAAATTCGTCGCCCTTGGGAGTCTCCACCTCTCTGGCTTTGAGTAGTGCGATGGCGAGTGCCTTCATGTCNCCACTCCCATGAATGGCGGTCTCTCGCAGCATTTCCATGTTTTGCTCAATCACCGCCACGATTTGTCGCATGTTCGCNCCACTCATGTCGGCGACACCGNCGCGCTTGGNCTGCGGTTGCGTTTCCGGCTCCACCCGCGGATGNCCGCATTGCGGGCAGAATGTGGNTTGGGGACTCAGTTTGTTCCCGCACATTCGGCATGGCTGCAGTCGGCTCATNGCGGCTTCGCNTGGNCAAGCGGATTACTTGCGCTTGGCTTTGGCTTTTTTCTTGGGACGTTTTTTTNCTNCNGCCGCGACTTTGGAGGCGACCTTCAGGCGNAGGCCATTCAGNCGGATNAATCCGGTGGCGTCNTCCTGATTGTAGGCGTCGGTGGGGTCNGCTTCCATCGTGGCGATGTCCGGGCTGTACANGCTGACCGGGGACTTGAGCCCGGCNGNGATCACGTTNCCCTTGTACAGTTTCACCCGCACGGTACCGGTGACGTTTTGCTGGCTCTCGGTGACAAGCGCCTGCAACGCCTCCCGCTCCGGCGCGTACCAAAATCCGTTGTAAACCAGCTTGGAGTATTCGGGNATCAGCGAGTCGCGCAGGTGCATGACTTCGCGATCCATGGTGATGGACTCCATCATGCGATGAGTGGCGTGCAGGATCGCACCGCCCGGCGTCTCGTACACACCTCGAGATTTCATTCCGACGAAGCGGTTTTCCACCATGTCCACCCGGCCGATGCCGTGCTTGCCGCCGAGGCGGTTGAGCGTCTGCATCACTTTGAGGGGCGACTTCGCTTTGCCGTTGAGGGCGATGCAGTTGCCTTTTTCGAAATCGAGAGTGAGGTATTCCGGCTTGTTGGGGGCGTCCTCCGGCGAGACGCTTAGCTTGTACATGCCTCTGTACTTGGGCGCGGAGGCGTCGAGCCACGGATCCTCCAGCATCCCTGCCTCGTAGGAGATGTGCAGAAGGTTGCGATCCATCGAGTATGGTTTTTTCATGCTGGCTTCGACCGGAATTGTTTTGTCGACGCAGTAGTCGATCATCTCCTTGCGGCCAGGGAATTGGCTGCGAAATTCTTCGTCTCGCCATGGGGCGATGATCTCGAGATCGGGCGCGAGAGCGGCGGTGGCCAGTTCGAATCGTACCTGATCATTGCCCTTCCCGGTGGCCCCGTGGGCGATCGCCTGCGCTTTGTGTTTGCGGGCGATCTCCACCATGCGTTTGGCGATCAACGGCCGCGCGATGCTGGTGCCGAGAAAATATTGGCCCTCATAAATTGCGCCCGCCTGCATTATCGGGAAGATAAAGTCTGTGGCAAACTCCTCGCGCAGGTCGTCGATGTAAATATCCGACGCGCCGGTTTTGCGTGCCTTCGGGCGCAGGCCCTTGGTTTCCTCCTCCTGCCCGACGTCGGCACAGAAGGCAATGACTTCAGCGGAGTATTTTTCCCTGATCCAGGATAACAGAACGGAGGTGTCAAGGCCTCCCGAGTATGCGAGAACGATCTTCATGCTCAAAAACAGCCCGCGCATCATCGACAATTCAACCGGTGATGAAAGAAAAAACGCCGCTTGGCCAAGCCAAAGTTCTTGGCCAAGCGCATCTATTTCGTTGACTCGCTTTGCCAAGCGGGATACCGATTCCCCTCCCAGTCATGTTGAAACTTACCAGACTCTCGATGGGCCTGACAGCAGGGTTGCTGCTCGCCGGGCTGAACACGATTTCCGCGGCCAAGAACGTGGACGCTGCCGACCCCCAAAAAGTCGACGCCGATTTTAAATTCCAAGGTGAATACGCCGGGTCGCTTGGTGGCCAGTTCGAAGTCGGCGCGCAGGTCATCGCCTTGGGCGGTGGCAAATTCAAAATGGTCCTCTTCCCAGGGGGCCTGCCGGGGGCCGGTTACGATGGCGCGGAAAAACGCGAGTACGGTGGCACCCGCGATGGCGACAAGGTGACATTTCAGGGCGGCACCACCAGCAAGAGCATTTCCGGTGGCAAGCTGACGTTTGAGCGTGACGGCCAGTCGTTCTCCATCGAACGCACCATCCGCAAAAGCCCGACGCTTGGGGCCAAGCCGCCGAAAGGCGCCGTGGTGTTGTTCAACGGTAAGTCCGCCAAAAACTTCAAGCCCGGTAAGATGACCGAGGACGGCTTGTTGATGGAAGGAGCCAACAGCATCGAGAAATTTCAGAGTCAAAAGTTGCATCTCGAATTCCGTCTGCCTTACGAGCCGACCCGTCGGGGTCAGGGCCGTGCCAACAGCGGTTGCTACTTGCAGGCCCGCTACGAGGTGCAGGTGCTCGATTCATTCGGCCTTGCCGGCAAGCACAACGAGTGCGGCGGCATCTACTCCATTAAGGATCCGGATTTGAACATGTGCTTTCCGCCGCTTCAGTGGCAGACTTACGACATTGATTTCACCGCCGCTGAGTTCGACAAGGACGGCAAAAAAACAGCCAACGCTCGGATCACGGTTAGCCACAACGGCGTCTTGATTCACGATAATGTTGAGCTGCCTAAGCGTACTACCGCCAGCCCGCTGGCCGAAGGCCCTCAGCCCGGTTTTCTGCATTTGCAGGATCACAGCAACCCGCTGCGCTTCCGCAACATCTGGGTGGTGAAAAAATAATTTGAACGAACAATCGTTCCGAAACGCGCACTTCGGTGCGCGTTTTTTGTCCCTAAAACCCNTCAATCCGTGGTGAAATTCCCGAACCATGACTCCGGGTCGGCAGTGAAATGCCAATCGCGCTCGCGCCACTCGAAAGCGAGTTCGCCGGCATGCAGNGCGTGGTAGGGGAGGATGAGTTGCCGTCGTTGCTGCTCCGTCAACCGCCGCTCGACCAGCGCGAGGTAGCAGTCCTCGTCGTGTCCGTACAGTTTGTCGCCAACAATCGGGTGGCCGAGGTGGCCGAGGTGAATCCGAATCTGATGCTTGCGTCCGGACTGCGGCTGTACGCGCAGGAGGGAAAAATCNCCTTCGGNCCGGGAAAACCGCATGGCCACCGTGAAGTCGGTTCGCGACGGGCTGCCGTCCGGTCGCACACAATTTTTGATCGCCACCNGGCTGGCGTCGTCGCTGCCGAGCGGTTCATCGATACTNCCGGAATCGGNTTCNACATGGCCGTGNACNATNGCTTCGTANGATTTGCGAACNTNNCCACTCTCCCAATGCCGGCGCAACTCTCGGGCCGNATCGTCGTTTTTGGCGTGCAACANAATCCCGCTGGTCTCGCGGTCGAGCCGGTTGATCATGTGCACAGTCTGCGCTTGGCCAAGGTGCAGCCGCACGCGGCTTATCAGGCTGCTGTATTCGTCGCCCTTGGTCGGGTGGCAAACTAAGTCGGCCGGTTTGTTGACNACNAGCAGGTCGTTATCCTCGTGGACGATCTCGAATAGCGAATCCGGCGGCGAACTCATACCGTTTCTGCTTTTCGGCGGCGGGCGAATCGGAATACCCAAATGCCCCAGCCAGAGCTGACAGACAACAGGCCCAAAACGGAAAATACGACGAGCCACGGCGTGTTGAAATCGTCGCGACTGGAGTAGTCCATCGTGTGCAGCATCCAGAAAAAATCAAACCGCCGCCACGCGTCATTGCGCCGAGCGGCGATCGCNCCGGTGGCTTGGTCGACGTAGACGTGCGTGTTGTNCGCATCAGCCAGTTTTATCTGCCACGCCGGNAGGGTGCGCCCGCGGAACTCGGTCGGGGCATCGGCGGCGATGAGCNNCGTTTGAANGACCTCCGGNGNTTCNGTCTCGGTCGGCCTGCGCGATCGCCTGCGNTTGCGATTCGTCGATNATGAACGCCTTGCCGCTGCCGGCATCGACCAACGCTTTACCACTTTCGCTCGTGAGGCGGTAAACCGGCTTGCCCAGCAGCGTGGTCAGCGTGACTTCGTGAACGTTGGCCAAGCCGCTTGCTGCGATGGCGTCGGTCGGCGAGGTGGCCAAGTCGGGGGTTGGCAGCGTGGCTGGCGGCGAACTATCGCGGCCGTGATTGCCTCGCACCCACTCGATGTCGTGGGTCGAAAAAACCAGCCCGCCTGCGCACCAAAACAGCAGTTGAATTCCGGTAATCAACCCAAGCCAAGCGTGGGCCGAGCGAACCATTCGTTGCTTAGTTTTCATCTGAAATTATTCCGGGACGGTCGCAGAGCGGTAATAAATCCGACAGCCGGGCAGCGCCTTCTGCAGCTTCCGCACGTCCTCGATCGTGAGCCGTGAGCGGTGCAGGTAAAGCGTTTGCAGTTTCGTCAGCTTGGCCAAGCGTGGCACGCTGGCGTCAGTCAGTTTTGTGTCGTGCAGCCACAATTTTTGCAATCGGCCAAGCGTCGCGAGTGCGGTTGTGCCCTTGTCGGTGACGCCGGTTTCGCCAAGGTGCAACTCCGTCAGTTTTGGCAGCTTGGCCAAGTGCGGGATGCCGGCGTCGGTGATTTTGTTGCCGCGCAGGCCGAGGTATTTCAGTCGCTTTAATTTGGCGATTTGGACCAGGCCGGCATCGGTCACCTTGGTTTTGCCGATCGGCAGTTGCTGGAGGGACTTGAGCTTGGCCAAGTGCAGGAGCCCATCGTCGCCCACCTGTGTCTGAAACAGATTCACCCACTCGAGNTTGGTCAAGCCGGTGAGGTGCGNNAGNCCCTTGCCGGTGATCNCNGTTTGCTCCAGCGAAAGGTCGGTCAGTTTTGNAAANGCAGCCACCANNCTGAGTTNGGCGTTGGTGATTTTCGACNGGTTGAGATTGATCTCCGTAACTTCNCCNCCGGTGGTGAAGACGCCCGCGCCAAGCTTTCGAAGTTGAGCGGCCTCATCGGCGGCTGCCGGCCAAGCGAAGGCGAGACTNAGCAACGCGCTTGGCCANGCGGAGTTCATGAGGCGATGCCGACTGCGTCGCGGATTTCCGCTAGCCCCTCGTTGGCCAAGCGCTTGGCCAAGCCCTTGAGCAGGGAGCGATTGATCTGTGGCCCCTCGTAAACGAGNCTGGAATAAATCTGCAGCAGCGANGCCCCGGCGGTGATTTTTTCCCAAGCATCCTCNGCAGTGAAAATACCGCCGACTCCGATGAGNGGCACCTNGCCCCGNGTNTGCCGGTAAAGATGCCGNATNACCTCGGTGCTNCGCTTGGCCAAGGGCCGGCCGCNGAGGCCGCCAGCCTCGGCGTAGAGTTTGGCACGANCCGGTTCGGTTTCGTCCGGGCGGGCGATNGTNGTGTTGGTGGCGACCAGNCCGGTGAGNTTGTGTGGCTCGATCAATTCGAGAATTTCGTCCAACGCGTCGAAACCCAGATCGGGCGCGACCTTGACCAGGATCGGCCGCTGGCTGTCGTTGGCCTCCTGCAGCGCGGAGAGGATTTCCGCCAACGCAGTTTTGTCCTGTAGCTGCCGGAGGTTGGGCGTGTTGGGTGAGCTGACATTGACGACAAAAAAGTCGGCAAGATTTTTCAGCAGTTGAAATGAGTACAGGTAATCCTCCGGCGCCTCGTCGAGCGGGGTGCCCTTGGATTTGCCGAGGTTTATGCCGACCGGGTGCGAGGGCCAGCGGTTGTCATCGCGCCAACCCCGGAGACGTTCGGCCATCGAGTCGGCGCCGGGATTGTTGAAGCCCATTCGGTTGATCAACGCCTCGTCCTCGACCACGCGAAACATCCGCGGCTTGGGGTTGCCGGGTTGCTCGTGCCGGGTGATGCCGCCGAGCTCGCTGAAGCCGAAGCCGAGCGCCTCCCACGCTGGCACCGCGCCGCCGCCTTTGTCCATGCCGGCGGCGAGGCCAATGGGGTTGGGAAACTTCAGCCCGAATAGCTCGATCGGCAGATCGGGGCCGCCGAGACACCGCCGCGCAAGACCGAGCGCCCAGCGCCGCCGCACTGCCCAGCCTAGCTGGCGGATGACGAGATTATGCGCCTCCTCGGAGTCGCGTTCGAAAAAGTTCGGTCGAACGAATGTCTTGTAGAGCCACGACACAGGCCAGTTAAAATGGCTGATACTTTGAGGGGAAGCGTCGGATTTGCCACGTTTCTTCGTGCGCCTTCCACTCTCCCCAGTTCAACTCGCCGAGCAGCCGTATCCGTTTTTTGAGCAATTTTTTATCGTGCGGCGAACGGCTGATTTTCTGGTTCAACAACTTGAGCGCCGAGGCGATCCGGTCGTGCCGGTTTTCGCGGCGGATGTGCAGCAGCACGAACTTGTCGTCTGTGGTCTCGGCCCATTTTTGCAGCTCAGCAAAGTTGGCCTCGAATTGTTTGTCGATTTCTTCGAGTTGCTTTTTCGAGTTGTCGCTCTCGGCGTTTTCGCTTTCGCGCAACTGCGTGTCGAGATAGCCCAACGCACGGCCTTTGCGGTAGAGCGCGTCGGTGAGGATGTTTAGCTTTTTGTCGAGATTGGCGCGTTCCGACTTGGCGTCATCGTCGTCGGGATTGAGTTTCACGCCGTAGTGTTTGGCCAAGGTCTCGGTGTCGATTTGCGCGATCACTGTCTCCGCTGCGGCGATCAATTGATCGAGATTCTTTTTGCGGTTAGCCTCACTGTCGAGTCGCTTGAGTTGCTCGACTAACACCGGCAAATGGTTCGGGGTATTTTCCAGAATTTCCTCGGCCAAGCGGTCGAAGTCTTCCGCTTTTTTGTCGCCTTGCAGCTTGGCCAAGCGCGCGACTTTCAGGTCTCGGA
>NZFR01000034.1 GCA_002689335.1 Verrucomicrobiales bacterium | reverse complement strand
TTACATCCCCGCTAAGATTGGCTGTGGCTCTCGGCTTTATCGCCTTGGCGAAGCCGGTCGCGCTTGGCCAACCGGAAGCCAAGCCGAACCTGATTTTCATCCTCGCCGACGACCTAGGCTACGGTGATCTGGGCTGCTACGGCCAAACGAAAATCAAAACCCCGCACCTCGATCGCTTGGCCAAGGTCGGAATGAAACTCACCCAATTTTACTCCGGTTCAACCGTCTGCGCCCCATCGCGCTGCGTGCTGATGACCGGCCTTCACACCGGCCACGCCTATATCCGCGGCAACGGCAGACACAACCTGCGACCGAGTGATTTCACTGTGGCGGAATTGTTCAAGCAAGCCGACTACGCGACTGGCTGTTTTGGTAAATGGGGACTCGGCAACGAAGGCACCGACGGCCTGCCAACCAAACAGGGATTCGACTCCTTTTATGGATACCTCCATCAAGGTCACGCGCATAACTTTTACCCTACTTTTCTCATCAATAACGAACGCCGTGTGAAACTTCGAAACGTCCCCGGAAAGGAATTCCCGAGCGGCGCAGGCTGGGCGAAGAAGCGTGTCGACTATTCGCACGATCTGATTGTTGAAAACGCCCTGCACTGGCTGGACATGAATCACAAAAAAACATTTTTCCTTTACCTGCCCTTCACCATCCCGCACGCCAACAACGAAGGCACACGCGGGACCGGAGACGGACAGGACGTCCCGTACTACGGCATCTACGAAAAGGAAAACTGGACGAACCCCAACAAGGGCCAGGCCGCTATGATCACCCGGATGGACGCCGACATCGGCCGACTCATGGCGAGGATGGAGCAGTACAGGTTAACCAAAAACACGCTCATCATTTTCAGCTCCGACAACGGGCATCATCGCGAGGGCGGCAACGATCCGGAGTTCTTCGATGCAAACGGCCCGTTGCGAGGCATGAAGCGTGACCTCTACGAAGGCGGCATTCGCGTTCCCACGATCGCCTACTGGCCGGGCCGCATCAAACCGGATACCTCCAACGATCATCCCTCTTACTTTGGCGATCTCATGGCAACCGCCGCCGAGATGATCGGTATCACCCCCCCGGGGCAACTGGACAGCGTCAGTTTCCTCCCCACCCTGCTCGGCAAACCGGACGAGCAACTCAAGCGTGATTTTATCTACTGGGAATTCCTCGAACGCAAAGGGGCCCAAGCGGTCGTCCTTGGCGAAACCGGTCGATGGAAGGCGCTCCGCAAACAATCCGCCACCGCTCCGATTGAAATTTACGACCTCGAAAACGACCTCGGCGAAACCAAAAACGTTGCCGACGCCCACCCTGAACTGGTCTCCCAAGCTGAGGAACTTTTCAAAAACGAGCACGTTCCGAATCCGCTTTGGAATAAGCCGTTCAAACCCCGCCGTAAATAACGCCGAACGATGCGGGTGGTTATCCAGCGCGTGAGCCAAGGCTCTGTCACCATCGAAGGCAACGTTCGCGGCAAGATTGGCCAAGGGTTCGTGATCCTTCTTGGTATCGAGGAAACTGACAGCAACGATGACATCGACTGGCTCTGCGGCAAAATCGCCCGCATGCGAGTGTTCACCGACGAAGCCCAATTGATGAACAAGTCCCTCTCCGAGGTCGGCGGCGGCGTTTTGTTGATCAGCCAGTTCACCCTTCACGCTAGCACAAAAAAGGGTAATCGCCCATCATTCACACGCGCAGCCAAGCCGAACGTCGCCATCCAGCTTTACAAAAAATTTATCAGTCGACTCGAGGCCGAACTTGGCCAAGCGATCGAAATCGGCGAGTTCGGTGCCAGTATGCAAGTCTCCCTCGTTAACGACGGGCCTGTAACGATTACCATCGACTCCAAAAACCGGGAGTGACCAACCAAGCGCTTGGCCAAGCGGTTCCGGCTTGAAAATCATTCTAGTTGCGTTAACTGTCTCTGCGCTGTGAAAATTGTAGCTGCAACCGCGATCGTCAGCCTCTCACTAATAGGCTGCAAATCCACACCAAACCCCGACCCTTCAGCCGAGACCGACCCCACTCCACCCAAAGCCAAGCCGGCCGAAAAAGCAGAAGCACCAGCGGTTCCGATCCATCAGGCCGCATACAAGGGAAGCGTCGATGTTATCCAGCAACACCTCGCCGCAGGCACGCCTGTCGACACCACCAACCAGTACGGCTCCACTCCGCTCCACTACGCCGCACGCGCCGGCAAAGCCGAAGTCGCCAAGGTTCTGATCGTGAACCGGGCAAAAGTGAACCTGAAAGATTCCAACGAGGTGACGCCACTACACTTGGCAGCCACCGGCGGACACACGGAAGTCGTCGCATTGCTTTTGGCGAATGGCGGCGACTACAAAATTACCTGTGGCGAACGCAAGGAACCTACTCTTTTTGCAGCCGTGAACAAAAACCGGGGCGAAGTCGTGAAACTGCTCTTGTCTAAGGGTTCCAACGTCCATGCGAAGGACGCCTTTGCCGAAACTGCGATTGACTCAGCGGTCAGCAAAAGCCTGCCCGAGATGGTTGAATTGCTCGCCAAAAACGGAGCCAACGTCAACGGCAGCGGCGGAACGAGTCCGCTGCACAAGGCAGCCTCAACCGGACAAAAGGAGGTCGTCCAGATCCTGATCGCCAACAAAGCCAACGTGAATACAACGATCGCTTTCGGAGACACGCCGCTCGACTGGGCCAACCGCAACGGCAAAAAAGAGATCGCTGAAATCCTCAAAAAACACGGCGGCAAAACCGGCGAGGAACTCGAGTCCGGCAACTAACTCTCATTTTCAAAAAACGGCTCGTATGCTGAGCTAATTCCCTTCCCCCTTCGACCGATTGGCCTTAGGGTTTGGACTACGTTTCACATGAAAACACTTGCTACGATCGTTACCGTTCTAAGCCTCGCGATAAATTCGTTTGCGCAAGGCAAAGAAACACCGCTCTGGCCCAACGGCGCCCCGGGAGCCAAAGGCAACACCACAAGAGACATCCCCACGCTGACGCCTTTTTTCGCTCCGGCCGACAACAATTTCGGCTCTGCCATCGTGATTTGCCCGGGAGGCGGGTACGGCGGCTTGGCCTCCCACGAAGGCCCGACTTACGCCCAGTTTTTGCAGAAGCACGGGATCAACGCGTTCGTGCTTAAATATCGACTCGGCTCCGCCGGATATCGACATCCGATCATGCTCGGCGACGCCGCCCGCGCCATTCGCACCGTCCGTGCAAACGCCAAAAAATGGAAAATCTATCCGGAAAAAATCGGCATCATGGGCTCGTCAGCCGGCGGCCATCTGGCCTCCACAGCGATCACTCATTTCGACAATGGCGACTCGAAATCTCGCGACNNGATCGACCGCGTTAGTTCCCGNCCAAACGCNGGCATTCTCTGTTATCCGGTCATCACCATGGGCCAATTCACCCANCAGGGATCNAAGCGNAATCTCCTCGGTAACANTCCACCGNAGGAACTCNTCAACCTGCTCTCCAGCGAANAACAGGTNCGCAAAAACACGCCTCCCACNTTCATTTGGCACACTGCGGAGGATCGGCCTGTCCCGGTGGAAAACAGTCTTCTGTTTGCCTCAGCGTTGCGAAAAGCGGGCGTGCCGTTTGCGCTGCACGTTTACCAGAAGGGCCGCCATGGGATCGGGTTGGCCGACAAGCCGCCTTTCAAAAACGTCCACCCTTGGGCAAATGACCTCGTTTTCTGGCTCAAGGAACAGGGTTTCATCTCCAAGTAAACAACGCTTGGCNAAGCGCTTGGCCTTGCTGTACGCTGCCCGCCCCTGAAAATGGAACTGAGCAACGACGAAATCCGCCGCTACTCGCGCCACCTGATTCTCCCAGAG
Organism: Verrucomicrobiales bacterium; assembly: GCA_002689335.1. GTDB lineage: Bacteria > Verrucomicrobiota > Verrucomicrobiia > Limisphaerales > UBA1096 > UBA1096. The sequence goes on along the minus strand of NZFR01000034.1, from coordinate 4,912 downwards.
GTCGGGATGGCCGGCCAAAAGAAGTTAAAAAGCACTAGCGTCCTGTGCATTGGCACAGGGGGACTTGGATCTCCGATCAGCATGTACCTCGCTGCGGCCGGTATCGGACGGATCGGTCTGGTCGATTTTGATGTGGTCGACTTTTCAAACTTGCAGCGCCAAATCGCCCACGGGACTGAGGACGTCGGAAGACCGAAGGTCGAGTCCGCCACAGAGACCATCAACGGCATCAACCCGAACGTCATCATCGACAAACACGAGGTACCGCTCACCAGTGAAAACGCCATGGACTTGGTGGCCGATTACGACATCGTNGTCGATGGCACCGACAATTTCCCNACGCGCTACCTGACCAATGACGCCTGCGTCCTGCAAGGCAAGCCAAACGTCTACGGATCGATCTTTCGGTTCGATGGCCAAGCGAGCGTGTTCGCCCCCAGCATGNACGGCCCCTGTTACCGCTGCCTCTACCCNGAGCCCCCTCCCCCGGGCATGGTTCCGAGTTGCGCAGAGGGCGGTGTGCTTGGCGTGCTGCCGGGCATCGTTGGCTGCATTCAGGCGACAGAGATCATCAAACTCGCGTTGGGCGAGGGCTCTTCACTGGTCGGCCGACTACTCATTTTCAACGCGCTGGAGATGAAATTCCGCGAGGTCAAACTGCGGCGCGATCCAAAGTGCCCGATCTGCGGGGATAACCCAACAATCAAGGAACTGATCGATTACAACGAGTTCTGCGGTATACCAGATCAACCGACTGAACCAGAGGAAAACCNGGATGAAGTGGACGTTCAGGAAATGAAACGCGCGCTCGGCAATCCGNATCTCGGCATCGCGGTGGTGGATGTCCGCGAACAGGATGAATTTGAAATCGCCAAGGTCGATGGCACCACGCTTGTNCCGCTCAGCCAGATCGAACAACGATTCACCGAACTCGATCCGAACCAGACGATTTACCTCCACTGCAAAGCTGGTGTGCGCTCGCTGAAGGCGCTTGGCTTCCTTCGCGAGCAAGGTTTTAAGTANCTCAAAAGCGTCAAGGGTGGCATCACCGCTTGGTCGGAAGAGATCGACCCGAACGTTCCCAAATACTAATTCGCTTTCGCTTGGCCAAGCGCCGCTGATCGTTTTTTCGAACCAGCCGCGTTNGGCTTTTTTTGTGCCCAATTGGCCAAGTCACAAAAAAGGCGGGCCGCTTGGCCCGCCTGTNNATATATTGTTGNTTTCGGCTTATTCCTCGGAGTCGTCGCTGGCCTCAGGAGCCTCGCCGTCTTCGTCGTCGCTGAACTCAGCCTTGCGCTCTTCCATCGCCGCTTTGCGGGACAACTTCACGCGCCCCTTGTCATCCACGCCAATGCACTTGACCCAGATTTCGTCGCCTTCCTTGACGATGTCCTCNGTCTTTTTGACNCGGAAGTTGGCCAATTCACTGATGTGAACCAAACCGTCTTTGCCGGGTAGCACCTCGACGAAGCAGCCGAATTCCTTGATGGAAACGACCTTGCCACGGTAGAGCTTGCCAACCTCGACTTCAGCGGTGATACCCTCAATCGCATCAGTGGCGACCTGAAGGCCTTCGGCTGACATGGAGTAGATCAAAACGCGACCGTCGTCCTCGATGTTAATCTCACAACCGGACTCTTCCACGATGCGCTTTATGTTTTTACCACCCGGGCCGATCAATTCGCCAATCTTCGACGGATCGATCGGAATGGTGACGATCCTCGGAGCGTGCGGACTCATCTCTTCGCGCTCCTTGGAGAGGCAGTCGTTCATGTTGGCGAGCACTGCAGTCCGGGCCGTTTTGGCCTTGGCAATCGCCTCCTCCATGATGGAATACGGGATGCCCTGCAGTTTGAGGTCCAACTGAAAACCGGTGATACCCTCGTCGGTTCCTGCGATTTTACAGTCCATATCGCAGAACGCATCTTCCCAACCGATAATGTCCGTCAGGAGTTCGTACGCCTCAATTTTCTTGTCATCATCGTAACGCGTGCAAAGGCCAACGCTGATGCCGGCAACGGAACGCTTCAACGGCACGCCCGCGTCTAGCAGGGCCAAAGTACCACTACAGATCGCCGCCATCGAAGTGGAGCCGTTGGACTCCATGATCTCAGAAGTGACACGAACTGCGTATGGAAAATCCTCCAAATTTGGAATCACCGGGGCGATGGAACGCTCTGCCAATGCACCATGACCAATTTCACGACGCCCCGGCCCCATAATTCGGCCGGTCTCACCAACAGAGAAGTTGGGAAAGTTGTAGTGAAGCATGAAACGCTTTTCGTTCGGCCCACCTGTGTAGGCATCAAAAGATTGGGTATCGTCGGTGGTGCCAAGCGTCACGAGGGACAAACCCTGAGTTTCTCCACGAGAAAACAAGCCAGATCCGTGCGTGCGGGGAATCATCCCTGCCTCACTGCTGAGCTGACGCATGTCGTCAAACCCGCGACCGTCAAGACGCTTGCCGTCGTCCAAAACCAGCTTCCGAACAGCTGCTTTTTGAATGCTGTAAAAAGCCTCGCCGATGATGAAATCGGTGATCTCCTCTTCGCCGAATTTCTCGACCAACTTCTCAGCCATCTCATCCTTAAGCGCGTTGCAAGCGGCTTCGCGTTCCAGCTTGGCCTGAATGAGCAGCGCATCGGTGATGCGGTCGGAAATAATCGACTCCGCTTCGGTTTGAACAGATGCCTCAACCACGCGGGGTACGAACTCGCGTTTCGTTTTCCCTGCCGCTTCGCACAGTTCTTTTTGTGCAGCGATCAGCGGTGCAATCGATTCCTGTCCGAACTTCAACGCCTGAAGAAAATCAGCTTCTGGAATCTCGTCCGCTGAACCTTCGAACATGATCATGTCCGACTCATTGCCGACATAGACCAAATCCAAGTCGCTGGATTCCATCTGCTCATGAGTTGGGTTTGCGACAAACTCTCCGTTGACTCGGCCCACCCGAACGGCCCCAATCGGGCCCGCGAACGGCAGGTCACTGATCATCAAGGCCGCAGACGCACCGTTGATCGATAAGATGTCAGAATCGTTATCACCGTCTGCACTGAGCAGCAGAGTTTGGATCTGGACTTCATTGAAATAGCCCTTCGGAAAAAGCGGGCGAATCGGCCGGTCAGTGACACGGCATGTTAGGATTTCCTTCTCGGACGGACGGCCTTCGCGCTTGAAGAACCCACCGGGGAAACGGCCAGCTGCAGCCGCCTTTTCGCGGTAGTCCACGGTTAGCGGGAAGAAGTCCAATCCAGGTCGAGGCTTGGAGGAACCGCAAGCGGCTACCAACACGATGGTTTCCCCGAGTTGAACGGTTACAGCACCGTCTGCTTGTTTGGCAATTTTGCCTGATTCAATATGAATCTCACCACCGCCGACGTTGGCGGTTACTTTATGTGACATGTTTTTCTTTCAACAATTATCACGCTCGAAGGCACGGAGAACTTCACTCAATTTCCCAGACGATCGGGATGTTGAATGAAATGCTCAGAACCAACGAACGTGAGGTTCTTCGCGGCGGTTTACCGGGCAACAGAGGATCGGGCCGCGATCTCCAACCCACCGGTCAGGGTATCCTCCCCTCCGGCTTGGTGTTGCCCAAAATTCCAAAAAAGAAAGAGCGCACGCGGCGCTCCTTCGAAAGACTAGTGACGCAGCTTCAGGCGCTGGGTCAANGAACGNTAACGATCCGCATCGTGACGGTGCACGTAATCGAGCAATCGACGACGGCGGCCTACCATCATCAGCAAGCCACGGCGAGATGCGTGATCCTTTTTGTTCTGTTTTAAATGTTCAGTGAGGTGATTGATGCGCTTGGNCAGCAGCGCAATTTGCACGTCCGCCGAGCCTGTGTCGGAGTCGTGNACGCGAAAGTCTTCAATCGTTGTCGCCTTAGCTTCCATTCCTGTTTTCTCTATTTANTGCTCTTTCCTCTTCTCGAAAAGGCGAGGCAAANTACCAATAACATCCNGGTTGTAAAGCACTTTAATGCGGNTTTNTATCTAAAATCNCGNAACGCAGTCTAGCTTCGCCAAGCGCANCNCANCCAAACCAGTGTTGACCCCGGNCCTGCTCACACCTANACTGCGCCNATGCTTTTCAAGCNGTTGATGCTGNNCGGNTTGGTTNCTCTAGCCATGANGGCCAANGGNGACAGCTTGGTCCCTTACTACTCCGATTGGAAGTATTTTGAAGGTCGATCCGAAGCGTCCATTCCTACCACCGCATGGAGGGAGCTTGGTTTCGACGATTCCGACTGGAAAACCGCCCCCTCAGGTTTCAGCATCGGCTACGGCGGCTACGATGCCCCGACCCGGCTTTGGGGCATGCCCGGCGGGTTTCCCTCTGTTTTCCTCCGCAAACAGTTTTCCGTTGACGATCTCGATTCCATCAAATCACTCATCATGCGCGTGGACTACGACGACGGCTTCGTCGCCTACCTAAACGGNACCGAAATCGCNCGACGNGGCCTCGCAGGCGANCCCGACCNGCCCGTCCNCTTCAACGCCCCGGCCGCGATTCGCCCCCGAGGCAACCCAGAATTAATCGACCTCGCCCCTTACAAATTACTGATCGAACAAGGCGAAAACATNCTTGCGATTCAGGCACATAATTCACACATCAACAACAGTTGGTTCGCGTTTTATGTCGAACTGCTTCGCAACGTGGTGCGCGGGCCAGCCATCAGCAGCACCACCTCCACTTCCACCAAGATTGCTTGGCGAACGCTGAAACCCACCACTTCGATCGTCGAGTACGGCGAGGCACCTGAGCTGAGATCCAAACTAGAAACCCAGACCTCGAAAACCGATCACGTTTTTCAACTGACCAACCTCAAGCCGAACACGACCTACCACTACCGGGTTGGGGGCGTCGCCGAAGATGGGGTTCGTTTTTCGAAAACAGTCTCATT
>NZFR01000033.1 GCA_002689335.1 Verrucomicrobiales bacterium | reverse complement strand
TAATTTCGGTGCCACTTGAGTCACCACAGTTTTTTGATCGGGATTGTGCTACACTAAGTGGTCGAGAAACAAGCCCTGCGTGCCTCCAGCGTGTCGGTCGAACGCGAAATGCAGGCGCCCTGCCAGTCGCCGTTGTAGTTTCTGCCATGATTTTGTTGGCGTTGCTGTGATACGGGCCATCTTCACGCCACAAGGTGTCGAGAAACATGGGGATGCTGTGCAGATCGTGTCCGGGTGCATCCATGGTGCGCCAATGCCAGTTCATTTTTCGGTTTTCCCTTTATGAATCTCCTTGTGAAAACGAGCTTAATGGGCCAAAGTGATTTCGTTGATTCCATGAAGCATTTTTTCTATTTTTTGTTCTGCTTGTCTTTGGCTTGCCCGGTTTTCGGAGACGACGAGGCGAAAAGGCCTGTGAAGGTGTTTATCTTGGCCGGTCAATCCAACATGGAAGGCAAAGGCAAGGTTGATCCGTTGCTTAACCACCAAATCAAGGCGCCCGAGACCAAGGATTTTTTCGCTCACTTCCACAAGGACGGCGAATACATCGAGCGCGATAATGTGTGGATCAACTACCTCAATCGCCGGGGCAAATTGACCGTTGGCTACGGTTCGCCCGGATGCATCGGGTTGGAGTTGCAGTTCGGCCACATCATGGGCAACCACTACGAGGAACCGGTTTTGCTGATCAAAACCGCTTGGGGCGGCAAAAGTATTGGGATCGATTTTCGCCCGCCGAGTTCCGGATTACAGTCGGTCGAGGTCATCGCCGAGTCGGTCGAGAACATGATCAAGCGCGACTACAACAACATCATTCGGAACGAGTGGAACAAGGCCAAGAAGGACAACCCGGAGATTAAGCGAAAAGAGATCGAGGGAAAAAGCAGCGCTTCAATCGCCGAGATTCGCAAGGCAAAAGCGGACCATTATCGCAAGCAGGTCGTCGAGCGCTACGGTCATTTTTATCGGTTGATGATGACCGAGATCAAAACCACGCTTAGCGAGATCAAACCCCGTTTCCCGCAATACGACGGCCGGGGTTACGAGATCGCCGGCTTCGTTTGGTTCCAGGGCTGGAACGACATGTACGGCCACCTGCCGGGTGAGTACGCGAAGAACATGGAAAACTTCATCCGCGACGTCCGCAAGGAACTCGATGTCCCAAACCTGCCGGTGGCTATCGGCATCATGGGGCAGAACGGTTTCAAGGAAGCCAAGGGCAACATGGCAGTTGTCCAAAAGGCGCAGGCATCAATGAACGACGTTCTCGATTTCAAAGGTAACGTGAAAGCCATCCCGACCGACATCTACTGGGACAAGCGCGCTGATGAGGCCTTCCCCAAGTGGCGAGAGAATCTGGAAGATTGGGTGCTGATCGGTTCAGATTTTCCGTACCACTACCTCGGCAGCACTATTACCTTCACCCGGATTGGCCAAGCGCTGGCCCAGACCATGCTCAAATTAAGAGACGAAAAGTAGCCCCCATACGCTTGGCCAAGCGTATGGTTTTATTTTTTGGCCTTGGGGTTGGGGAGATCGGTGATACTGCCTTCGAACAACTCGGCGGCGAGGCCGACGGATTCGTGCAGTGTGGGGTGGGCGTGAATAGTTAGCGCTAGGTCTTCAGCGTCGCAGCCCATCTCAATAGCGAGGCAGATCTCGCCCAACAGTTCCCCGGCGTTGGAGCCGACCACGGCTCCGCCAATGATGCACTTGGTTTCCTTGTCCCAAATGAGTTTGGTCATGCCGTTGCTGCAGTCGGACGCCAGCGCGCGGCCTGAGGCGGCCCAAGGGAAGATGGAGATTTCAAAATCGGTTCCCTCCGCCTTTGCTTCTTCCTCGGTTTTGCCCACCCACGCGACCTCGGGGTCGGTGTACGCGATGGAGGGGATGACTTTGGGATCAAAGAAATGTTTTTTGCCCGCAATGACCTCGGCGGCGACGTGGCCTTCGTGGACGCCTTTGTGCGCGAGCATCGGCTGGCCGACGATATCGCCGACNGCGTGAATGTGCGGGACGTTGGTGCGGAGTTGTTTGTCGACCTCGATGAACCCNCGGTCGGTGACTTCGATNCCGGCCTGNTCGGCGTCGATCAATTTTCCGTTTGGAGTGCGACCGATGGCGACGAGCACGGCGTCGTATNGCTGCGTCTCGNNGCTGCCATCCTTGGCTTCAAANGTGACTTCGATGCCGTCCGNTTGCGCCTCGACGGCGGTCACCTTGGTTTCCAGNATGTATTTGTAAACGTCCTTGGTCGCCTTGGTGAAAGTTTTGATGATGTCCTTGTCGGCAGCCGGGATGACTTGGTCGAGCATCTCAACGACCTCAACCTGTGAGCCGAGTGCCTGATAGACCATGCCCATTTCNAGACCGATGATGCCGCCCCCCATGAGGAGGAGGCGTTTTGGGATTTCCTTCAGTTCCAGCGCGTCGGTNGAATCCCAAATACGANGGTCGTCGTGTGGGATGAACGGCAGTTGGATTGGCTTAGAGCCGGCNGCAATGATGGCGTTATCAAACGTCACCNTNGTCNCCTCGGTATCGCCCTCGACAATAAGGGTGTTTGGTCCGGTAAATTTNCCGTAGCCGTTGATGACGGTGCACTTTCGGAGTTTGGCCATGCCGCCGAGTCCGTTGGTCAATTGGCCGATCACTTTTTCCTTCCAGCCGCGCACCTGAGCCAAGTCAATTTTGGGTTCGCCAAACTCAATCCCGTGGGTGGCCAGTGACTTGGCTTCCTTGATGACCTTGGANACGTGGAGCAGCGCTTTGGACGGNATGCAGCCTACGTTCAGGCAAACCCCGCCGAGCGTGGAAAAGCGTTCGATGATCACCGTCTCCAGCCCGAGATCTGCGGCACGAAACGCAGCCGAGTAACCGGCTGGCCCGGACCCGAGCACGACCANCTGAGTTTTGATCTCGTTGCTCATCAGGNCTGNAAATCCTTTTGCACGNTNGCGAGCGCTTCCTTGAGGGCGTTGAGGAACCGGACGCCTTCCGCGCCGTCGATGACGCGGTGATCGTAAGACAACGACAATGGCAGCATGAGCCGAGGCTCAAACGTCTCGCCATTCCAGACCGGCTTTTTGTCTGTGCGGGACAGGCCGAGGATGCCCACCTCTGGGGCGTTGATGATCGGGGTGAACTGTGTGCCACCCAAGCCGCCAAGGCTTGAGATGGTGAACGTNCCGCCGGTCATGTCCTTTTTGGTGAGCTTGCCGTCGCGTGCTTTGCCGGAGAGTTCGCGCAAGTCTGCCGTCAATTCGGCGCAGTCTCTTTCGTGGACGTCGCGCACGACCGGAACGACCAAGCCGTTGGGTGTGTCTACAGCGATACCGATGTTGACGTATTTTTTTAGAACGACGCTCTGCTCATCATCTGAGAGGGAAGAGTTCATTGCCGGCAACTCCTGCAGTGCCTTGGCTAAAGCCTTCATCACAAACACGAGCAGTGTGAATTTGATGCCAGACTCTTTTTCTGCCTCGGCGGCATTGAGTTGTTTACGAAGCGCCTCCAGTTCGGTGACATCCACTTCGTCCCATTGGGTGACGTGCGGGATTTTGACCCAGTTCCGGTGCAGATTTGCGCCGGTGAGTTTTTTGATCTTCGAAAGTTTTTCCTTTTCCGTTTCGCCAAACTGAGTGAAATCCACCTCCGGCCAAGGGAGAAGGCCAAGACTATCTCCCCCACCTCCGGCCTCGAGCACGCGCAGTGCTTCTTTGACGTAGTTTTGAACGTCCTCTTTGAGGATGCGCCCTTTGCGACCGGAGCCTCGCACCTTGGCCAAGTTCACTCCGAACTCACGAGCGACGCGGCGCACGGATGGGGAGGCGTGGGCGTATTCGCGGTTATCGACGAACCCGCTTGGCCCACCGGCACTTTGCTGAACCTGTTGCACCTGCTGTTGGGCAGGCGCTTGGCCAAGCGCTTGGCTCGGGGCGGCGGCTCGGGGCGCGCTGGGTTTTTCGGCAACCGGAAGTTCGGTGACTTCCATCGTCAAAACCGGGGTGCCGGTACCGACGGAGTCGCCGGCGGAAACTTTGAGTTCGGTGACCCTGCCTTTGTGTGGCGAGGGAACCTCCATCGCGGCTTTGTCGCCTTCGACACTGATGATCGGTTGTTCCTCTTCGATTTCGTCCCCGGCGGCCACGTGAACTTCGGTCACGCTCACTTCGTCTGCGCCCACGTCGGGCAAGGCAACTTCCTTGGAGACGATCAATGGTTCGGCCGGTTTGGCCTCTTCTTCAGTCGGAGGATTTTCGGGANCTGCTGCNTCGTCTTCGGCAGGGTCGAGCTTCAAAACGAGNGTGCCGGTGGAGACGGAATCGCCGACGGCGATATTAATTTCAGTGACCGTGCCGGCTTTGGGCGAGGGGACTTCCATCGCAGCCTTGTCGCCCTCGACACTGATCAATGGGGTGTCGACTTCGATCGAGTCGCCGACGTTAACGAGAATTTCGGTGACGTCCGCCGAATCTGCCCCGATGTCCGGTAAATGGATTTCGATTGCCATGACTCGATCTTAGCTAAACAGGGGGTTGGGTTTGTTGGTNTCGATCCCGTANTTCGAGATGGCNTCGGCGACGGTGCTTTTCTCGACGTCACCGCGCTTGGCCAACTCGTTGAGTGTCGCGACAACGACGTAATGACGATTGANCTCGAAGTGAGTGCGGAGGTTTTCGCGGCTATCGGAGCGGCCATAGCCGTCGGTGCCCAGCACGCAGTANGATTCANCCGGGATGAACGCGCGGATTTGGTCCGCGTAATTTTTCATGTAGTCGGTCGCGGCGATCGCNGGTTCGCTGCCCAACACCTNGGNAACGTANGCCGTGCGCGGGGNGGNCTCGGGATGGAGCATGTTGTGGCGTGCAACGTCCTGTCCGTCGCGTGCGAGTTCATTGAACGACGTGACGCTGNAAATATCGGAGCCGACGCTGTACTCCTCGCTCAAGATTTCGGAGGCCTTGATGACCTCGTTGAGGATGGTGCCGGAGCNGAGCAACTGCACCTTGGTTCGATCACCGTCGCGGCTGAGTAATTTGTAGATGCCCCGGCGGATGCCTTCCTCCGCACCCTCCGGCATGGNNGGTTGGTGGTAGGTCTCGTTCATCAGCGTCAGGTAGTAGTANATATTTTCCTGATCCGGGCCNTACATCCGGCGGAGTCCGTCCTGAATGATGACCACNACTTCGTAGGCGAATGTGGGATCGTACGAGATGCAATTCGGNACCGTGCTGGCAAGNATGTGACTGTGGCCGTCCTCATGCTGGAGCCCTTCGCCGTTGAGAGTGGTTCGGCCGGCGGTTGCGCCGAGCAGGAAGCCTCGGGCTTGTTGGTCACCCGCGAGCCAGGTCATATCNCCCACTCGCTGAAAACCGAACATCGAGTAGAAAATNTAGAACGGNACCATCGGTAGGTCGTGTGTGCTATAACTGGTTGCCGCCGCAACCCAGGAGGCGATAGAGCCGAGTTCGTTGATGCCCTCCTGCAGCACTTGACCNCTGGTGGCCTCCTTGTAATANGAGACACCTTCGCGATCCTGNGGAACGTAATTTTGCCCGTGCGGATTATAGATGCCGATTTGCCTGAACAGGCCTTCCATACCGAAAGTCCGCGCTTCGTCGGCGATGATCGGAACGATTTGTTCTCCGATCGATTTGTTTTTAAGCAAAATATTCAGCGCACGAACGAANGCGAGGGTCGTCGAAATTTCACGGGATTGCTCGGTCAATAGGCTTTCGAAANCACCCAGTTTAGGCACGGCGAATTCACCGGAAAAATTGGCGGTCCTCTGCGGAAGATAGCCGTGCANTTCTTTGCGGCGACTGTGCAGGTACTCGTGTTCGGCCGAGCCTTTTTCCAGTTGGAGATAAGGGAATTTTGGGATNTCCTCGTCGGAGACCCTATCATTAAGCAANAGGCGATCGCGCAAGTGGATGATGGANGAGAGGTCCATTTTTTTCACCTGGTGCGCGACGTTTTTGCCCTCGGCCGCAGTGCCCATGGAGTAGCCTTTGATTGTTTTNGCCAAGATCACGGTGGGGCGATCGGTNGTTTCCTCGGCGCGTTTTAGTGCCGTGTAAATTTTGGAAGGATCATGACCGCCTCGGCGNAGGGCGAATATTTCGTCGTCGGTCATGTCCTCGACTAGTGCCGCAGTCTCCGGATATTTGCCGAAGAAATGTTCGCGAACATACGCGCCGTCCTTGGATTTGAAATTTTGGTAATCGCCGTCAACAGTTTCGTTCATCAACTGCAACAGTTTTCCCGACTTGTCCTTGGCCAAGAGGCGATCCCATTCGCTTCCCCAGATGACCTTGATTACATGCCAGCCTGCACCGCGAAACAGGCCTTCCAACTCCTGAATGATTTTGCCGTTACCCATCACGGGGCCATCCAAGCGCTGGAGGTTGCAGTTGATCAGAAAACAAAGATTGTTGAGTTTTTCGCGTGAGGCAAAAGAAAGAGCGCCGCGAGACTCCGGTTCATCCATTTCGCCGTCACCAAGNAAGGCGTAAACCCGTTGCTGAGAGGTGTCNTTGAGGTCGTTGTTTTNGAGNTANCGNAGGAACCGCGCCTGATAGATGGCAGAGATCGGAGCAAGACCCATTGACACGGTGGGGAATTGCCAGAAGTTTGGCATTAACTTAGGGTGGGGATAGGAGGAAAGGCCGTTGCCATGTGCCTCCTGTCGGAAGTTATCGAGTTGTTTCTGAGTCAACCGGCCTTCAACGAACGCTCGAGCATAAATCCCCGGGGAGATGTGTCCCTGATAGTAAATCAAGTCCCCCTTGTCCCGCTCGTTGGGTGCACGGAAAAAATGGTTAAACCCAACTTCGTAAAACGCCGCCGCAGACTGGTATGAAGCCATGTGGCCACCCAGTTCCAAATCCTTCTTGGAAGCGCGNAGTACCATCATAATCGCGTTCCAGCGGATGACGGAACGGATGCGCCGCTCGAGGGTAATGTCACCGGGGTAGGGATGTTCCTCAGCGAGCGGGATGGTGTTNCAATATTGNGTGTGAATTCCCGTGGGCAAATCGACGCCGTTGGCCAAGGCCTCGTCGATGACTTGCTCCACAAGGAATTGGGCACGATCGACGCCTTCCGTCTTGATGACGGAGTCTATAGCTTCGAGCCACTCCTTGGTTTCAGTAGGATCTATATCGATCATTGAACAAAAAACAAAAGGGCGAATACTACTTTTTTAAAAAGTAACTCGCCGTCAAAAAAAAAGGGGAAGCGGTTCTCGGAATACTCCTTCGGAACTCCTGATTTAGAAGCCAAGCGGTTTCCACGCTCCTCCGCAAAACCACGCACAGGAAATATAGTCGAGTTTGACCTGACAGTAAATGGCCTTTTTTCAGGCAAAGCGTTATTTTTCGCCGCGCATCTGAGCTTTCCAGCGATCCGGTTTTTCGGAGATATCGCTGTCGTCCTCGTAATTTTTTTGCAGCTTGGCCAAGCGATTCTTCATGCGCTTTTGCAGCTTGGTGTGTTCCNGCTTGCCGTAAATGTTGGTCAACTCGTCCGGATCGTTTTTGAGGTCGTACAGTTCCCACTCCTCGCCGAATTGGTAAAAGTGCATTAGTTTGTAGCGTTGAGTGCGGATGCCATAGTGGCGAGGTACCATGTGGACACTTGGGTATTCGTAGTAGTGGTAGTAGATGCTCTTGCGCCAGTCGTCTGGAGATTCGCCTTTAAGAAGGGGCACAAGGGATCGACCCTGCATATCGCTCGGGATAGGGGCGCCGGCCATCTCTAAAAAAGTTTCGGCGTAGTCGAGGTTTTGGATAAGNTTTTTGTTGCGGCTTCCGGGCTTGGTCACGCCGGGCCACTTGACGATAAACGGCATCATTAGCGACTCTTCGTACATCCAGCGTTTGTCATACCACCCGTGGTCGCCAATGTANAAACCTTGATCGGAGGAGTAGATCACGACGGTGTTTTCATCGAGCCCCAATTCCTTGAGTGTGTCCTGTAGACGGCCGATGCTCTCATCGACACCTTTGACAGAGCGCAGGTAGTTTTTCGCGTAACGCTGGAATTTCCAGCGCACCAAATCCTTGCCCTTAAGCTTGGCTTTATGAAACGCCTCATCCTTGGGCCCATAAGCGGCACGCCATTTGGTCAACTGTTCCTCGCTCATCCGTTTCATGTTGAACCAAGCGGAGCGATCCTGTCGCTTTTGTGACGGNGGTTGTTTGAAATCCGGAGTGAGGTCCACAAATAGATCGTAGTTCAAATCCATGTGGCGGTCGATCTCCAACTCCTGATGCCGTGCTGGCGGCGCATTGTCCTCCCATTTGTCGAACAGCGTCGGCGGTTCGGGGATGGTGATGTCGTCGTAAAGGGTGAGGTGACGCAGCGCCGGCATCCAGTTGCGGTGCGGTGCCTTGTGCTGCACCATCATCATAAACGGTTTGTTTTTGTCNCGCCCGTTTTTCAGCCATTTAACGGCAAGATCGGTGACGACGTCGGTGCAGTAGCCGTCGATGCGACGTCGGCCGTCGNCAAAAATCATGTCCGGGTTGTAGTACAAACCCTGCCCCGGCAGTACGGCCCAGTTGTCGAATCCCTGCGGTTTCCCCTTCAAATGACTTTTGCCGTAGAGGGCGGTTTGATAGCCGTTTTTGCGGAGTATTTTCGGGAAGATCTGTTGGTTCCAATCAAACGAATTGCCGTTGTTCATGAACCCGTTCTTGTGGCTGTGTTTCCCGCTGAGGATTACCGCCCGGCTGGGGCCGCAGATCGAGTTGGAACAAAAGCTCTTCTCAAAGAGCATGCCTTCCTTTGCCAACTTATCTATGACCGGAGTGGGATTGACTGATTTGAGCCAGCCATTATAAGCACCTATGGCGTGGGGCGCATGGTCGTCGGTGAAGACAAACAAAATGTTGGGTCGATCCGACTTGGCCTGAGCCATCGTCACCGACCCGGCGAGCAGTGTGAGCAGGGGAATAAAACGTTTCATGAGTTCTAAAACAGGTCGAAGAACCTACCAGTCCACCCCCGCTTGGCCAAGCGATCAGTGAATGACGACCATCTTGGTTTCGGTCATTTCTTCGATCGCATACTTGGGGCCTTCCTTGCCCATGCCGCTGTCTTTGAGGCCGCCGTACGGCATGGTCTCAGCTCGCCATGCGGTGCCGAAGTTGATGTGCAAGTTGCCGCTGTCGACCTCGCGGGCGAAGCGGATCGCCTTGTCGATGTCCTGTGTGAATACCGCCGCGCTCAGGCCGAAGCGCGTGTCGTTGGCCAAGCGGAGGGCATCGTCGATACTCTTTGCGCAGGTCACACCGACTGCCGGCCCGAACAATTCCTCGCAGCTCATCCGCATGTCGCTTCGGACGTCGGCCAACACGGCCGGCTGGATGACGGCACCGTGACGTTCCCCTCCGCAGTGGAGTTGCGCTCCGTCGCGTTGCGCTTGGCCAAGCCATTCCTCGACACGCCGGGCGTCGCTCTCGCGGACGAGTGGACCGATCTGGTTTCGCTCGTCGAGTTGATCGCCCGCCGTGAGTTGGCTGACCTTGGCCGTGAGTGCATCAAGCAGGGCGTCGTGAATTTTTGGCGTGGCTAGGATGCGCTGAGAGGAAATGCAAACCTGACCGGCGTTGGCGAAGCCGGTGACGGCAACGGCGTTGGCGACTTTTTGCGGATCGGCATCATCGAGAACGATGACCGGGCTGTTTGAGCCCAGCTCCATCGTGACGCGTTTCAGGCCGGCCAAGCGGCAGATTTGTTCTCCCACCTCGGCGCTGCCGGTAAAGCTGATTTTGCGAACGCGCGCGTCGGAGCAGATCGCTTCGCCAAGCGCGGCGCCGGAGCCGGTGACACACGCGATGGCTTCCTCCGGCAGACCGGCTTCGAGCAGCAGTTCGACCAATTTAAGCGACGAGAGCGGAGTGTCGGAGGCCGGCTTGAGCAACACGGCATTGCCGCCGGCGATCGCCGGGCCCACCTTGTGCGCGACGAGGTTGAGCGGAAAATTGAACGGGGTGATCGCCGCGACGATGCCGCATGGCACGCGCAGTGTGAAACCCAGTTTACCGACGCCGCCCGGGGTGGAGTCGAGCGGGACGGTTTCGCCTTGGATCCGGCGCGCTTCGTCAGCGGAGAGGTCGATTGTCTCGATGGCACGGCCCGCCTCAATGCGGCCCTCGGCCAACACCTTGCCTTCCTCGGTGCTGATGAGTCGCCCCAATTCTTCCTGCCGCTCCCGCATGAGGTTGGCGGTCTTTCGGAGAATCTCAACGCGCTGGTGCGACGGCATCTGGCGCATAGTTTTCGCCCCCTTGGTCAAGCCGTCGATGGCGGCGGTGACATCGGCCGGAGACGCGCTGGGAACTGTGCAGATGACGGAGCCGTCGTACGGGTTTCTCACCTCGGACGTCTCGTTAAGGTCGCGCCATTGGCTGTTGAGAAAAAGCTGCACGTCCGGAGTGTCGGGTGCGCGCTTGGCCAAGCGCAACAAAAAAGCCCCCGACTGACGGGGGCCTTTGAAAGAGTGACGCGCCGGTTATGCCTTGGTGGCTTCGACTTCTTCGTTTATCAGTTTCCATCCGCGATTGATCAGTTCATCGCGGGTGAGTTCGCCTTTCTCAACTTTTTCAAGCATCGCATTTTGCGCCGGATAATCCTTGTTTCCCACGCCGGCTTTGCGCTGGAGCAGGCGCCATGCTTTGCGGCGTTCCATGCCCAACAGCACCATCTGAAGGCCGACGGTGTAGTATTTGAATTTCCTGCCGACCTCGGCTTTGAAGTACACTCCGAAGTCCGGCACGTATGCGATGTGAATCATATCGAGGATCGGCGTTGGGCGAATCGTGCTACCGTTGAGACGGTAACGGAACGTGCCCATGGCGGAGATCAATCCAATCCGGCAACGCTGCGGATGATGTCGTCGAGCGGCGTGGTCGGGCGGAAGTTGGTGAATTGTTCCAGTTTGTCGATGACCGGTTTGCGCCGATGCATGTCCTCAAAACCGGGGTCGTAGGCTTGGTCGTATGGGACAAGTTCAATGGCAGAGGCCGATCCGGTCAGTTCGACGACTCGCTTGGCCAAGTCGAGAATCGTCACCTCCTCGGTAGATCCGATATTGAAAACGTTACCGGAGGCGGCCTCACACTTTGCCAAGCGGAGCAGTGCCTCGACGGTGTCATTGACATGGCAAAAGCAGCGGGACTGTTGGCCATCGCCAAACACTCGAATCGATTCTCCTGCCTTGGCCGCCTCGATAAAACGCGGCAACACCATTCCGTAGCGGCCGGTTTGCTTGGGACCAACGGTGTTGAAGAGTCGGGTGACGGTGACCGGCAGTTGGCGTTCGTTGTGAAACGCCAGCGCGAGGAATTCGTCCATCAACTTTGAGCAAGCGTAGCTCCAGCGGCCGAGTGTCGGTGGGCCGATCAGTAGGTCGTCCTTTTCATCAAAACTTTCCCGGGTACTTTTGCCGTACACCTCAGAACTGGAGGGTAGCAGCAACGGGGTGAGGGTTGGTGCTGCGGCCTCGAGAATAGCCTCAGTACATTTCAGGTTAGTCTCGATCGTACGGATGGGAGACTGCACGACGAGGTCGACCCCGACTGCNGCGGCAAGATGGAAAACGTAGCTCGNCCCNGCCACGATTCGGTCAAGCTCCGGGCAGNTGGCNATGTCGNTTTCCATGACCGTCAGGTTNGGATGCTCAGCCACGGCAGCGAGATTATCGCGTGAGCCAGTCGAAAAATCATCGATCACCACGACGCGTTCGCCCCGGCCAAGCAACCGCTCGGCGAGGTGCGAACCGATGAATCCGGCGCCGCCGGTAATGAGGGTGTATTGCANTTCGGGCACGCCGCTTGGTGTCATCCATCGAGCCGACTGTCAAGCGGAGGCGGCGTTNGCTCGACAAGCCGGCTCAACCTGCCGCATATTTGACGCGCTTTGATGGGANGCATTTTTCAGTCCAAGTGAGAATCCTTGTCGCCATCACCGGAGCCAGCGGGGTGATTTATGCCCAGCGCCTGCTGGACCGGTTGGGTGAATCTGNACACGAGATACANGTCGTGCTCAGTGCCTACGCGCAGNCTGTTATCCGACAGGAATTGCCGGAGGGATTGNGCTTGGCCAAGGGGACGGAATCTCACGGACTCAAAAGCATGAACGTGCCTTTTGCCAGTGGCTCAAATACNCTGGATGCNATGGTGGTGATNCCATGTACGATGGGGACGCTGGGCCGAATCGCGCACGGTTACAGCGATAACGTTTTGCTTCGGGCGGCGGATGTGGCGCTGAAGGAAAATCGGAAGCTNATCGTCGTGCCACGCGAGACGCCGTTGAATTTGGTACACTTGAAAAACATGGAGCTGCTGCTNCAGGCCGGGGCGACGATCCTTCCGGCGAACCCGCATTTTTATGGCAACCCAACCTCCATNGGAGCGTTGGCGGATACCGTGGTNGCGCGTGTNCTAGATCATCTCGGAGTGGCCAACGAAGCTTCGCCGCGTTGGCAGGAGGAGGAATGAGCAGAGCCGAAGTCATCAATGCACCTAAACCCAAGCGCAGAGGATTGCTTGGGGTNGTCGTGAAGTGGGGCGAGTTCGTCAAATTTTCCCACACGATTTTTGCGATGCCATTTGCGTTGGCGTCGATGATGGTCGCCTCTCGGCAGCACTACCGTTATTTGGAGGGGATTGGTGCGGAGTTGCCTGCACCGGCGGTTGAGTANGGATTNCCTGGGGTAAAATTATTTGTGCTGATCCTCATTTGTCTGGTCTGCGCCCGCACTTGNGCGATGGCGTTCAACCGGATTGTGGACCGCAAATTCGATGCGAAGAATCCCCGCACGGCCAACCGGCACTTGCCGGNGGGTGAGATCAGTTTGTTCAGTGCGTGGACGCTTTGCGTTTTGAGTGCCACCGGTTTTTTGGTGGCCGCTGGTTTCATTAACAGCGCTTGCNTTGTGCTTGGNCCGGTGGCGTTGTTTTTTGTCTGCTTCTATTCGCTGACCAAGCGCTTCACCGACTACACGCACGTTTGGCTGGGCATAGCCCTNGCGCTNGCGCCTATCGGGGCTTGGATCGCGGTGAAAGGCGGCAGCATGGCGGAGTTGTTTTATATATGGCCGCTTGGCCAAAGCCTNTTGGCNCCGGCTATGCTGGGGCTCGCNGTGGTATTTTGGTTGATCGGTTTTGATATCATCTATGCATTGCAGGATTTCGAGTTCGACCGGCAGCATGGTCTGCGCTCNTTGGTTACTGCTTGGGGGCCAAAAAACGCACTCATGGCGTCNTTCCTTTCGCACATGGTGATGCTCGGGTTGATCCTGCTGTTTGGCATCCTGTGTCAGATGCGTGTCGCGTTTTTGATCGGTTGGCTGATCATCATGTTGTGCCTGATGTTCGAGCATTGGATTGCACGTAAGCGCAGCCTGAAATGGGTGAACACCGCATTCTTCAAGCTCAACGCACTGATTAGTTCGGTCTTTTTTGTAGTGGTCGCCACTGAAGTGTTGTTTCCGTTTTTCCGCCGATTGCAATGAGATTGTTTGTTCCAGAGTCCCTTGCGGACATTCGCGAAAAACTCGCGCTTGGCCAAAGGTTGGACGAAGCCGAGGCACTGAGGTTGTACGAGTGCGGTGATCTCAATGCGCTTGGCCAATTGGCGGACGAGGTGAATCGCCGCAAAAACAACAACCGCGCCAGTTACATTCTCAATCGCTATTTCAATTACTCCAACTACTGCGTTTTAAGCTGTCAGTTTTGCGCCTTCTCACGAAAAAAACGGAATGCTGACGGGTTCGTGTTGGCCGTGCCAGACATGGTGCAAAAGGCCAGAGAGGCGCTCTCGATCGGGATTACCGAACTGCATATTGTCGGCGGACTGCATCCGACTCTGCCTTACAGCTACTACACGGAGATGATCCGCGAACTAAAAGCTGTCGACGAGCGGTTGCAGTTGAAATGCTTTACAGCCGTCGAGATTCTGCACTTGGCTTGGTTGGCAAAAAAACCGATGCCTGAGGTGCTTTCCGAGTTCAAGTCGCTAGGGCTCGACTCGTTGACCGGCGGCGGTGCGGAGATTTTTCAACAGGAAGTCCGCGAGCGCATTGCCCGCGGCAAGGAAACCGCCGAAGAGTACCTCGATGTCCACCGCACTTGGCACAAGCTGGGAGGCCGCAGCACCTGCACGATGTTGTTTGGCCATCTCGAGACACTCGAGGATCGCGTGGATCACATGCGCCAGTTGCGCGGATTGCAGGAGGAAACCGGCGGCTTCACCGGGTTTATCCCGCTGCCGTACCAGCCGGACAACAACGAGATTCCGGTCAAGCACCCACCCACTGGATTCGACATGCTGCGCACGTTGGCTGTGGCTCGGTTGTACCTTGATAACTTTGATCACATCACCGCATACTGGGTGGGTATGGGAATGAAGCTCGCACAAGTCGCGCTCAACTACGGCGCGGACGACGTTCACGGTACGATCATCGAGGAGAAAATTTTTCACATGGCCGGCGCTGACAGNCCGCAGTTNCAGACCGAGACTGAAATGATCAAGGCGATCCGTGAGGCGGGGCGTGTGCCGGTGCAGCGGGACACGTTTTATCGCCCAATCCGCGAGTGGCAGGAGGAGGCACTGGCCTCAGCCTGACATGGACACAGAGGAAACCAAGCGCTTGGCCAAGGGGATCGGTTCGGTGCCATACTTGAACTCTGCGCCGCTCACCTTCGGACTTGAGGATGAAACCGAATTTCTGCCGCCGAGCCAATTGGCCAAGCGGCTCCGGACGGGCGAGTTCGCCGCCGGTTTGGTCAGCCTTACCGAAGTGTTGCACCATGATCTGTACGATATCCTNGACGGTGTCGCCGTGGCCTGTGACGGCCCGGTGAAGAGCGTNTTTCTCGCGCATAAAAAACCGATCTCCGAGATCGAAGTGATCGACTGCGACACCGCCTCGTTGTCCAGCGTGAATCTGCTCAAGGTCATTCTCGCNCATCANGGTTTGTCGCCACGCCTNGAGCCGTTTGGAGACTATGCCCAAGCGGGGNAGAGGGACGCCGTGCTGCTGATCGGCAACCCCGGAATCGAGTTTTTGCGGCGACCGCATCGACACCAAATTCTCGACCTTGGCCAAGCGTGGAAGGACGCGACCCGTTTACCATTCGTTTTTGCGGTCTGGGCGATTCGCCGCGACCACAAAGAGCTCGGGCTTGGCGCGAAGCTGTTGCAGGCCAAGCGCGCAGGGCAAGCGCACCTCGACGAGATTATTTTCAAGCGCGCAGAGTTCGATTTCGAACTCCGCGACGCCTACCTCCGCGAACATATCCGCTTCNACTTGGGTGATCCGGAAAAACGGGGCATTGCCGAGTTTGTTCGCCGTCTTCGGGCGGTGACGCCGGAGCCGGTTTTCGAGCCNCGATTTGTTTCTGCAGAATGAGGGCTGCGCTTGGCCAAGCGCTTGTTTTCGCNGGAAAAACAGCTTGGGAGAGTCGNTGCGTTTGATAGTCTCACCCGCGGTGATGAAGAAAGTTTTTCTTTTCGGGTTGCTAGTCAGTTCGGTGGGATGCGGCAGCGTGGGCCAGGTGGCGATCTCCGATCAGCGCTTGGTCTCCAAACCTAACATGCTGTTTTCCCAGAGCGGCGTGTTCGTCTATCAAAACCGATTGATCGCGCAGATTGAGCCGGGCTCAGCCACATCGGGTGGGGGTCAGGCTGCCGGGTGTACTTCCTGCAAATAATCATGCGCTTGGCTGTCATTCGTCTATTCGCATTAGCTGCACTGCTAGCCGGGGTTGCGAGAGGGTTTACCCAAGCGCCCGAGTCGATCCCTTCGTTTCAACTAAAGAAATTTGGCAGCGATGAATCGGTCTCGCTCGACCAGTTCTGCGAGGGAATTGTGTTGCTGGATTTTTTCGCTTACTGGTGTGTGCCGTGCCGTAAAGTTTCCACCGAGTTGGAGGAGCATGTTCAAAAATATTACGCTGCAAAAAATGGAAATCCCTCCGGCAAACCGGTTCAGGTGCTCTCTTTGAACATCGAACAAAGTCGGGCGGCTAAAACGCGGCAGTACATCAATCAAACCGGAGCCAGCCTTGTTTTGGATGACGTGGGGGGCGAGGTATACAAGGCACTGGGAGGTCGGGGGATTCCGTACGTGATCGTTCTCGCGAAAAACTCGGCTCGCTGGGATGTGATTTATTCGCACGCCGGTTACGAGGGCTTCGAGAAAGTCCGGCAAGTGATCGACCGCATCGGTGCCTCGGCCGAGACACCCGGCAGCAGTGAGCTAACGGCCTCGGTTTTGTCGGCTAATGCGTTGGAGATCGGTGCCGACGGATTGTGGGCCAACGATATTTTACTGACCGATACGACGGCCACTCATATTTACACGCTGGGGAAAACGGAGCTTCGCACTTCTTACGGCTTCAGCACATTGGACTTGGACTACGATCCCGCCGAAGAGGCGTTTGTAACTTGGCGCGAGCCGGCGGATGTCAGCGAAAAACGGCACACGATTCAGGCAGCGGCTCAGCACACGCTTTCGCCCTC
>NZFR01000032.1 GCA_002689335.1 Verrucomicrobiales bacterium | reverse complement strand
ATGATCAACCTCCGGTGAACCGCCATTCTGCGTTGGAAAACCCTTTTTGCAAGCGGTTCTTAAACGACGAATCGGGGTGTTTTTTATTCGACGTGCAGGAACTCGTTGCTACTGAGCATGGTACGGACGAGGCTCGACCACGCCAGATTTTCCGCTTGGCCAAACCCTTTGGCGCCGGTGTCCGCTTTAGCCAAGCGCATCTGCAGATAGTTGCCCGCGAAGGCGAACTCGTCCGGCCTCGGAGGGCGGTTGAAAATTAGCCCGTACAGCTTGGCCAAGCGCTTGGTCTCGTCCGGCTCCGCTTTTGCCAAGCTCCGTGCAGTGGCCTCCGCTTGACTGNGGACGAATTCGGAATTCATGAAGTACAGCGCCTGCAACGTGGTCACCGTAGAGCGGCGCTCTCCGAAGTGCAGGCTGCCATCCGGCCCGTCAAACAAATCCAAGTANGGGTTCTTTTGAATGCGCTGCTGCATGAGGTAGACGCTCCGTTTGTTTGAGGC
This sequence comes from Verrucomicrobiales bacterium, assembly GCA_002689335.1. Lineage (GTDB taxonomy): Bacteria > Verrucomicrobiota > Verrucomicrobiia > Limisphaerales > UBA1096 > UBA1096. The sequence goes on along the minus strand of NZFR01000032.1, from coordinate 38,871 downwards.
GTACTTTTCCTGAAATGGTTCATGCTGTCGATAAAAGTAGGTGAGATGATGCGGGAACGGATGACGCGCGCCCGGAGCCCGGTCGAGTTCACCGCTGAAAACGAGCATCGAATCTCGGAGCTGCTCTGCGTCGAGCCGCCGCCGGTTGGCTCTCCAGAGAAAATGATTTTCTGGATCAGCAGCGAGATTCGTGGCGTGTTCGTCGTTGGCCAAACGGTAGACACGGGAAGTCATGATCGCGCGATGCATCTGCTTGGTCGACCAGCCGTTTTTCACAAACAAATCAGCCAAGTGATCGAGCAGTTCGGGATGCGANGGNGCGGTCCCACGAACCCCAAAATCGCTGGGCGTCGGCACGAGCCCGCGCCCGAAGTGGTAATGCCATATGCGATTGACCATGACACGCGCCGTGAGCGGATGATCCGTTTGTGTTAGCCAATCCGCCAACTCGCGTCGCCCGCTGCCCTTCGTGGTCTCAGGCAGTTTTTGTCCGCCTAGCACCTGTAGGAAACCACGCCGCACCAGTTTGCCCTGCGTGCGCTTGCCCGGGTCGCCTTGCTTTTGAATGTGTACGTCAGCAGCGTCACCGTCGAGGATGGCAAATGCGATTTCCAGCCGCGGGAAAGTCTTGGCCACCTCAGCGCGTTGTTCGCGCACATCCTCCAGCTCCGCCCACACAGACAGCCGTGTTTTCGGCCCCTCGATCACTTGCGACTGGAACGAGCGGTACTCGTAAAGTTTGTCCCGCTCTTTTTTATCCCAAACCGCCAGCCGTTCGCGGAACGGTTTCAGGATTTCGTTCGACTGTTTTTTGCCGATGCGATATGTGAAATCCCGTCGGTAAGGCTGATGCTCGGCCCCGGCGTGCGGATAAACCGAGCTGTCGAAAATACCGTAGAGCGCGTAGTAGTCTGCCGTCGGGATGGCATCAAACTTGTGATCGTGGCAGCGGGCACACCCGATCGTCAGTCCGAGAAATGTTTTTCCGAGATTGTTGAGCGTGTCCTCGATGGTGATGTGCTTGAGGTTTTGCGGACTGACCCCGATGCGCCGCGAGATGGCGATGTATCCTGTGGCGATTTTTTGCTCCCATTCGGTCGCCTCGTCGCTTGCCGGTAACAGGTCGCCGGCGATCTGTTCGCGCACAAACTGGTCGTATGGTTTGTCGCGATTGAAAGCGTCGATGATGTAATTGCGGTACTTGTAGGCTTCCGGCACGGGAAAATCCGACGCGTCCCCAGCCGTATCGGCGTAGCGTACCAAGTCCAGCCAATGCCGTCCCCAGCGTTCGCCGTAGTGGGGCGACTCCAACAGGCGATCGATCAACCTTGGCCAAGCGCCGGGGGAATTGTCTGCAACAAACGCCTCCACCTCCTCGGGGCTCGGCGGCAGGCCAAGCAGGTCAAATGTCGCCCGGCGAATCAGCGTGCGCTTGGCCGCCAACGACACCGGCGTCAACTTTTGTTCGTGAAGCTTCCGGTAAACAAACGCATCGATGGAGTTCTGCGCCCACGCCTTTGGAGCATCGGGGACGAGGAGAGTTTTCACCGGACGAAACGACCAATGGTTGCGCTGTTCGTCGGTAATCTCGCTGCTGGCAAAACCGATCGACTTTCCATCACCCCAGACCGCGCCTTCGCGAATCCAGCGTTTGAGATCGGTGATGACATGGTTCGGAAGTTTATTTTTTGGTGGCATTGTCAGATCGGCGTCGATATGGCGAACCGCCGTGAGCAACAGGCTCTCCTTCGGCTTCCCCGGCACAACGGCCGCACCGCTGTCGCCGCCGGTCAAGATCGCTTCGCGCGAGTCGAGCTTGAGACCGCCTTTGGTCTTGTGCCCGTGGCACTCAAAGCAGTGTGTGGATAGCACCGGTCGCACCCGTGATTCGAAAAACTCCAACTGCTCATCCGCTTGGCCAAGCGCTTGGCCAAGGAGCAACACCCCGGGGAAGATGAGTCGGGAAAAAACCATCGTGGAAATCAGGGGCGCTGAACGCCGTGCTTGTCGTACAGCCGCTGCCAGTACGACTTCCAATAGTTGTCGTAATAATCGTAGGCGGCTTTCTGGATATGCGGCAACTCGGTGACCTTGGGAGAACTGAGGCTATAGTTTTTAAGGTGCGCCTGTCCTTTGCGGAGGCGGGGCGAGACGAAGCGCCACTCTGGTTTCCCGAGCACATCCTCGCAGAGCTTGGATCCGACCGGGTCGTACTTGATTAGTTGTTCGCGGGTGTGAATATGGTTGTGATCGTGGTCCATCGTGCGGTTGGTATTGAACCAGCATTGGTAAATTTCAGCCCAATATTCGGCCCGGTTTTTTGCGGCATAACACTGCTTCGGGCCACCAAAATAAATCAGNACCTTGTCCTCCTTTGTGACCTTCACCTTTGCGTTGNGCTTTTTTCCGTTTACCAAAATATCACCCGCATTGAGACATTTGCGGAGTAGTTTGGGCGACTCATTCGGGAAAGATTTTTTNAACTCGGCCAACAGCCGAACCGGTGTCTCGCTCTGGACGCGCCGGTATCGCTGCGCCGCGCGTCCGTCGTTCCAAATGCCGGTTTTTTTCACATTTTCAAAAGTGGCCGTGAGNCGTTTTTGCAGCACTTCATCGAAACCGGCGCCATGGACGACATGGCCAAATTCATGCACCAAAATACTTTCAAGCTGCATGCCTCCCTCGTATTCCATTACGTCTTCCTCGGCGAAAACCACCGTCGGCCGCGATCCGATGTGTGTCAGAAAACCGCGTTGTCGCCAGTTGTAAAAATCCAGTTCCTCACCGGTTTTGTTGGTGGCGAACTGCGGGAGTTGNGAGGTCAATTCGTCGTGACCGATNAACAGGCAAAGNACCTTCTTTTTGCGAATCCTCTCGGCGATCTCCGGCTTGAGGCCGCGCATAAGCATGTCGAACTGATAGGCCGTTTCNCGGTGCGCGAGGTTGGCGACTTTGCTGGAAGTAGCAATCAGGATGTCCTGCACCATCGTCACCTTTTTGTAGAAGGCGCGGTCGAGTTTGTACTCCTTTGCCTGTGCCTCGGTGAGTGGCTTGACGGAATAAGACCCTTGTACCTGAGTCATTATCCCAAGACAAAACAAGCCAAGCAGACTGAGCAAAAANGTTTTGGGCAGAAACACGCCGCAACGTTACCCAAGCCACCGCCGCAGGCAACCCTCTATCAGGGGGTCAAGGAAGCTTCGTGTAGCAAATTGCCGTACACAGTTTCTGGAGATGTTTCGGCAAAACCAAGCAACTCTTGGAGCCATTCCCTAATCTTACTTTTTCTGGCTAAGTGTTACGGCCAATTTGACTGCTTCTAACAGGCTATTGGGGTTGGCTTCGCCTTGGCCGGCGATGTCGAGTGCGGTCCCGTGGTCGACCGAGGTGCGAACGATCGGCAGGCCAAGCGTGGTATTCACGGCTTCGTCGAAGCACAACGCCTTCAGCGGGATGTGCCCCTGGTCGTGATACATGCAGACGAACAGGTCGGTTGTGCGGCGTTTGGCCGGAATGAACGCGGTGTCGGGCGGTATGGGGCCTTCCACATCAAAGCCAAGTTTTTGGGCTGCCTCGACCGCTGGAATGATGGCCGATTGTTCTTCTGTGCCGAACAACCCGTTTTCACCGGCGTGCGGGTTGAGTCCGAGTACGACGATTTTTGGTTGGCCGCTGCGAATGCGTTGCATGGCTTGCGCGCCCAATTCAATCGTATCGAGAATCGCAGCCTTAGTCAGCAATGCGGGCACTTCAGTATACCCCACATGCGTGGTCACAAACACCGCCCGAATTTCACTTGAGTATTGCAGCATGCAGGAGCGTGGGGCGTGAGTTTTCGTTGCAAAAATCTCGGTGTGCCCGGGGAACGAGATGTCGGCCGCGTGCAACGCTTCCTTGTTAATCGGTGAGGTGGTCACGGCTGAGACCTGTCCACTAAGAGCGGCGTTGATCGCATCTTCGATGTATGCGAACGCAGCACGTCCGGTGTTTGCGTTGACGGTACCTGTGGTGAACTTGGCCAAGTCGATCCCGCCGATGTCAAGAACGCACGGGCCGCCTGCCTCACTCAACCCGCCAATGATTGACTGCGGCTTGGCCAAGCGACACTGCTCGGCTGCTTGTTCCAACACCGCTGCGCTACCGAAAATGATCGGGGTACAAAGATGGGCAATCTCGTCGTTTTGCAAAAGGCGCAGACAAATCTCCGGCCCAACCCCGGCGGGGTCGCCCATTGTCACGGCAATTTTAGGAAGGCTCATTCGGGAAAAACCAAGCGCTTGGCCAAGCGGAACGATCCGAGGCAAGCTTTACCATCGGAAAGAAAGCTAACAGTCAGCAACAGATTCTCAAACTCTGGAATTCCAGCCTCCGTGCAGCCCTGTCCAGCATTGTCTCCAGCCGGTGACGCCGGTTAGCATGCCTCCATGAGTGAGAGCGAAATCAAGGAAGGCATCGGGGCACTGCCTCCGGCGGAACAAGCCGAAATCCCGGCATGGCTGATGCAGAAATGCATCCGGCCGCCCCTGGGAAATCCGAGGCGGTTATCGAGGAATTGACACGGCGCAAACAGGAATACCTCGCCTCCCCGGAGAAGTTTGTTTGCTTTGAAAACAAATCCGATATGAAGTCATGGTTTGAGGATATTCGCCGTGAAGTCGACTCNCGAGTATCATCCGCTCACTCGGCTTGTCGGGGCGGCTATATTAGACGACACCTGCGGCAACCTGATCATGACCTATCAGGAAAACGAACCGAAAGAGTAACGCGGCCCGTTAGTTTTTAAACCAAGGCGAACGGGCGTTCTTGGTGATCTCGGCGTCGAGCGTTTCCATGCGGTCACGGAGATACCGGACGGCCGTCGGCTTGGTTTTGGCGAGGTTGTTTTGTTCGCCCAAATCCTTGGACAGATCGAAGAGGAACATCTGCGGCGGTTTTTTGTTGGGATTGCGCCGCGGTTTCTTGATGAGCAGCTTCCATTTTTCGCTCCGGATTCCTTCCAGATCACCGCGTGAGGTGTAGTACAGAAACTCCGTGCGCGGGGAATTTTTCTCCGTGCCTTTCCAGAGACCGCTGACGTCCAGACCGTCGATCTTTCGGTTCTTGGGCAGGGCCTGGCCTGTGATGGCGGCGATGGTGGGGAGCAAATCGATGGTGCCNGTGAGTTCATCGCAGACCGTGCCTGCAGGAATACCGGGGCCACGCATCACGTAGGGAACGCGCTGACCGCCCTCGAAGGTGGTGCCTTTACCGTCGCGCAANGGACCGGCCGAACCGCCATGGTGCAGGAACGGCAGCCACGGGCCGTTGTCCGTGGTGTAAATGACGTAGGTGTTGNCGGCGAGCTTGAGGTCATCCAACGCCTTGAGCAGTCGGCCGACTTCCGAATCGATGTGTTCGATGGTGTTTATGTAAGCCTTCTTGGGATCGGGATCGCGCACCTCATCCGGCACGTACAGCGGGATGTGCGGCATGGAATGCGGCAGGTACACGAAGAAAGGCTTGTCCTTGTTGGCTGTGATGAAGTCGATGGACTTCTGCGTGTAACGGCGCGTGACCGTGCGCTGGTCGACCGGCAGCTCGACAATCTTTTCATCCTCGTAAAGCGGCGTCTTCCATTTGGTGAGCGTCGATTCCGGATCGTCCCAGAGAATATCCATGCCCTGCCAGCCGCCGCGCGGTTTGCCCTTGTTGTCCGGATGATTCATGTCGTTCGAGTATGGAATGCCGTAGTAGGTGTCGAACCCGTTGGCCGTCGGCAGCGTTTCCTTGTGATGCCCGAGATGCCATTTGCCGAAACAGGCCGTGGCGTAGCCCTGCCCTTTCAGGTGATCGGCGATGGTGTGCTCCTTGGCGTTCAGCCCCTTGGTCGAGGCGGGGAACAGCACGTGCTGATGCATTCCCACGCGCTTGGGATAACAACCCGTCAGCAACGCCGCGCGAGAGGGTGTGCACACCGGCGAGGCCACCATGAAGCTTGTAAACTTCCGCCCTTCCTTGGCAATACGATCGATGTTCGGCGTCTTGATCGTCTTTGAGCCAAAGCAACTCAAGTCGCCGTAACCCTGGTCATCGGTAAAGATAATCACAAAGTTGGGCTTGGCGGCTTGAGTGTTCACTACGGCGAAAAACACCGAAGCTAGCAAACAAGTGATGAAACGTATTGATCTAATCATAAAAGTCGATAACCCCAGCAATGCTGCGGATATTTTTTTCCTGGATGGAATTCAGCCTAAACCTCGCTCANGGTTTCTGTGCTTCCGCCGAAGCTCTTGGNTTGAACACCGAGTTTTTNGAGCATGGTGAGGTAAAGGTTTGAGAGCGGTAGCTCGGTGTAACGCATCTNGGCCTGCCAGCCGGAGTCGTTGCTGATACCGGATGTTGCCTGATTCTTTTCGTTACCTAGGCCGTACTGGAGGTACTGCCCATGCTTGAAGCCCATTTTTCGCCCGCCGAAAAGCAGCAGCGGATAGTTGCGCGACAGGTGGAATGCACTGGAAGCAGAGCCATAAAAGACGGCGGTGTTGTCGAGCATGTTGCCTTCGCCGCCGGGTTCGGGTGTGGCCTTGAGGNGGCTGGCAAAACGCCCCAGCTCGTCGTTGATGAATCGGCAGTAGGTGCCGAAATTTTTGAACCCGTCCGGCTCGCGTGTGGCATGGGAAAGCTGATGAGTCAGTTTGAATCCGACCGCGCGCCCGAGGTAGTCACTGATGCCGACACCGTTTTCGCGGCCAAGCTGGTAGGTGGCCACGCGCGTGGTGTCGGTTTTGAATGCGAGATAAATTAACTCGTACATCGTGCGCAGATAGTTCTGCGGATCCTCCGGCGTGACGTCGAGCTGGAGGTGGTCGACGTCCACCTGNGGCAGCGGGATGTTCAGCCAGCGCTTGGCCTTTTCGACTCGCACCTCGGTATCGCGCACGGATTGCAGATACTCGGTAAGTGTATCCTGATCGTGCTTGGAGAGGGAGCGTTTCAGTGAACGGGCGTCCTCCATCAGGTCGTCGAGGGCACTCTCGCTCAGGGCCAAGCGGCGCGCAGCGTCGGGGCCGCTCTTTACGAAGAGCATGTCGAAGATGCGCTTGGGTTTGTGCTCGGCCGGGATGGGCCGGCCGCTGCTGTTGTAGGACATCGTCTGCGCGCCACGCGGCGAACCGGTGCCGCCGTCGGTGGACATTACCAGCGACGCGTGACGGGTATGCTTGCCGGCTTCCTTGGCGAACACCTGATCAAGAGAGATGCTGTTTTGATAATCGCCATCCGCGCCGGTGTCTGCGCCAGTGAGAAACTGATCTGCGTTTGAGTGGCCATGGACGCGGCGCACAGCCGGGTGTGACAGGCCGGAGAAAATAGTCAATTCGTCTCGCAGCGGCTCGAGCGTCTCCATGCATTTGGTGAAGGTGTACTCCTTCCCACTGCCGTGCGGAAACCAGCTCCATTCCTTGTAGCCGGGATCTTTCACTAGCGGCATTGGCACCCCGTCGGGCATGTAAAAACAGGCCAAGCGTTTGCGTTTGACTGGCTGTTTTTCGGCGCGGGCCAATCCGTTGAAGGATTCAAACCAAGGTANNGCCAACGCCACGCCTGTGCCTCGCAGAAATTTCCGTCGATCCAAAGTAGATAGCNTGGTGTTCATGGCCTTTGTCTTGNAGCGGTTAGTTTAGCTGAAATAAATCACTTTTCACAATCAGAATTACGAGGTCCTGCAGGCCGTCTCCCTGNTTGCGCAAGTCGGCCGCGATGCGGTCGATCTGAGCGCGGTCGCCAAACGTCAGCGGACGGCCAAGCGCGTACGCCGCCATTTTGTGTGTCAGCGCCCGTGTGAATTGATCCTGCCGGTTGGCCAAGAGATATTCCTTCAATCCCTGCATGCCTCGCAGCTCGTGTTTGTTGAACAACTTGCTGGTGGCGTCGACCGGCTCCTTGCCGATTTTGTCACGCCACTTGCCGACCGCATCAAAGTTTTCAAACGCGATCCCCCACGGGTCGATTTTTGCGTGGCACGAAAAACAGGCGGGATCATCCCGGTGATCCTCCATCCGCTGCTTGAGTGTGAGCTTCAGGATTTCCGGGTCGGCCAGATCAATCTCCGGCACCGCCGGGGGCGGAGACGGGGGTGGGTCGTTCAGGATTTTTTCGAGCAACCAGATACCGCGCTTGAGCGGATGCGAATCTTTACCATCNGAGTTCATCGCCAGCAAACCGGCCTGACTCAGTACGCCACCACGCTTGGCGCTTGGCTNAAGTTTCACGGGGCGNAACTCGTTGCCNGGCACAGCGGCAAGTCCGTAATGCCGCGCGAGCCGGTCGTTGACCATCACGTAGTCCGACTGCAAAAAGTCGATCACCGATCGGTTTTGCCGGAGCACTTCACTGAAGAACGCGACCGGCTCCTCGCGCATCGCCTCCATCAAAATAGGATCGAATTTTCCGTGGACACCGGAGTCGACTTTCAAAAAATCCAACAGCTCGAGCCCGAGCCATTGTCGCGTGAAGTGCTTGGCCAAGCGCTTGGCCTTTGGGTCAGCGAGCATGCGCTTGGTCTGCGCCTGCAACACCGCCGGGTCGCGGAGCGTCCGCTTGGCTGCAAGGGTGAGTAGTTCGTCATCCGGTGGACTGCTCCAGAGAAAAAATGAAAGCCGGCTGGCCATCTCGAAATCCGAAATCGGTTGCTCCGCTTGGCCAAGCCGCGCGATGTACAAAAACTTTGGCGAGGACAACACTGTGGCCAGCACCTCAACCATCGCCTCCTGAGCATCGATGCACTGCGGACGCAGCTTGGCCAAGAGGGCCATCTTTTGATCGATCTCCCCAGACGTGGCGGGACGCCGCCAAGCGCGGTGCATGAACTGGTTCAGCACCTCACGGGCATATATTTTTTCGTCCGCTTGGTTTTCACTCTCAAAGAAGATGCGCGTGTGCGATTCCGGAGGCCACTGGTCGAAGGTCGGGGAGGTGATCTCCACGTAGTCGATCTGCACTGCAACTTTCGAACTGGAGACGTTACGGAAAAAAAGAAACTCAGCCGGGTTGGGGAGGTCGCCGAGTTTTTTGATGTGGCGATAAGCGTTGCGGGCGATCTCACTGAGGCGCACATCCCAGTGATAAAACTCGGGTTGATCCGGCGGCGCCGTGACGGTGATGTCGCGCTTGCCGGCTCGAACTGAGACGCGGGAATCGTTGCTCGCTTGGTTGCCGAAAAACAGGCGGAGCGTCGGCGGGCGTTCATTCTTCGCGGAAAACCGCGCTGCACGAATGCGCACGTGCATGTTGCCGGTGTCCGGCAAACCGTCGCCCAAGTCCATGATGTATCTCGCGTTGGCCGGGATCATCACGACGTCTGGAAAGACAGGCGGCACTTCCGGCTTGGTATGGGTCGGGGTCCACGCATGTTTCGCGCCGTTATAGCTCCAGGTTGGGCCGATGCCTTGGCCGGTCACTAAGTCGCGATAGTGCAGTCCGTNGTGATCGCGCGGGAATTTTTCNCCCTGCNGTTTGAACGCCTCCTCGACGGTCAGCCCTTCTTCCGCAATCCGTTTTCGCGTGCCCTCGACGTTCGCCATGTACTTGTGATTTCTCCGTTTCGCAGCGTCACGCATCGAGATTCCGTAGTACACCATTTTGGGTTGTTCGCCGCGTACGGTAGCACGCTCGAGNGCCTTGCGTGCGAGATCCCGGTATTGCTCGAATTGCTGCACGGTCATTTGCAGCATCTCGGAGCTGTTTTTGAAGCCGTCTTCCGAAGCCGTCTCCGGCGGCAGGTCGCGCGAGAAATCATGCGGGATGCCCAGCAAATCCTGTAGTGCGTACTTGTATTCGTAGCGCGTCATGCGCCGGAACGAAGTGTTCCCCTCTTNGCTACGGCGAACCTCCGACGCCAACTGAATCTCGCGCGCTAACCAATCGACGATCAATGCTTTTTCCGCATAGGCCAATTGCACCTTGGCATCCTCCGGTGGCATCTCGCCGTTGCCGATCACGTCGAACACCTCCAGCCACCAGTTCACGTCCTTGCCCTTCAGCAAATTCGGATCAAGTGTGTCCACACGGAATTTCCCCTTTTGCTTCTCCGGCCCATGACATCCCACGCACACCCGCTGCAGCACCGGCCCGATCGTCTTGCGGAAATTCTCCAGGTTCGCCTTCGGTTCCTCGATCGCCGCCAATTGGCCTGAGCCAAACAGTAAAATCGCCAAGGCCTTCAGCACACGAAGGCGGGGAATAAATGCTGNGTACCGGTCGTAGCGTTGTGGTGAACTCATCATTGGGATCACTAATCCACCTACAGCAATGTGCTGCGAACGGACTCGGGCAAAGAATGCCTTGGACGTCCCCGAAGGCAAGTGCCTTCGATTCACCTGTGNAAAAGTCGNGGGAAGCGGCCTACACGCGATTCAGCGTGCCCGTGCATCCGGCGAAGGTGTCGGTCTCGACGCCGAGGCGTTGGAGGATGCTGACGAACAGATGGCCCAGCGGTTGATCTTCCTCCTTGGCCGTGCCGCGCCAACCGGCGTCGCTGATGACGCCGGCACCGGGCAGACTACCGTCCTCAAGCAGGTTGACGTATTGGAGGTAGCGCCCGTTGATGAAGCCAAGGTTCGAGCCGCCAGCGGAAACGATGGGATAATTCCGCGAAAGGTGAAAACTGCTGGAGGCCGAGCCGTGCATGGCGAAGGTGTTGTCTAGCATGTTGCCCTTACCGGTCGGTTCAGGCGTGTCCTTGAGCTTCTTCACAAAACGCCCGAACTCCGCCATCTGATAACGGTTGTAAGTTCCGAGATTCTGCCAACCGTTAGGTTTCTTCACGGAATGTGTCAGGCCATGTGCGCCGCCCAAGCCGACGGCCTTGGAAAGCAGATCGTGCGGACCTTCGCCGTTTTCCCGGCCGAGCTGGAATGTCGCCACACGGGTGGAGTCGCTCAGGAAGGCTAGGTAAATCAGGTCGTACATGGTCTGGAAATACTGCTTTGCTTCGGCGGGGCCAGCTTCCAGATGCAGGTCGGCGGAATCGACATTGGGCAACGGCGTGTCCAGCCATCGCCGGGCCTTGGTGAGGCGAACCTCAGTGTCCCGAACGGAGTCCAAATATTGCTGGAGCGTTTCCTGATCGCGCTTGGAAAGTTTGCGGCCAAGCGAGCGGGTGTCCTCGATGAGAAGATCCAGCGCGCTTTTGCTTCGGGCCAGTCGTCCGGCGGCTTCTTTGCCATCGGCCACGAACAGCAGGTCGAAAATTTGCTTAGGCTTGTTCATCGCCGGGATGGCGCGGCCTTCCCGGTTGAAGGACTGCGTCTGCGCGCCGCGCGGGCCACCGATGCCGCCGTTGGTGGACATCACCAGGGATGCGTGTCGGGTGGCATCGCCGATGTGCTCGGCGTAGAGCTGATCCAGCGAAATGGAATTCTTATAAGGACCATGACCCTTAGTGTCGGCGCCTGACAGGTACTGGTCGGCATTGGAGTGACCGTGCACGCGCCGGACGGCCGGATGCGAAAGCCCCGAAAAGATGGTGATGTCGCGCCGCAAGGGTTCTAGGACATCGAGCACCTTAGTGAGTTGGAAATCTTTTTCACCGCCGTGCGGGAACCAGCTCCATTCTTTCCAGGCTGGATCTTTCCGAATGGGCACACCGACACCATCGGGATGATAGATGCTGACAAACCGTTTCGGCGTCGCGTTGGCCTTGCGATCATCGGCTGCAAACGTTTCAAGCCAAGGCAAAGCCAGAGCGATGCCGGTTCCCCGCAGAAACGTTCTGCGTGTGAGTGCGCTTGCATTGGATAACCTCATCTCNAAAAAATAGTATCGAAATTAGCCCCTTATTTGGAGTTAAAAATGCGACTTTGAACAAGTAAATGCACCAGGTCGCGAAGCCGATCTTTGCGGCTCCTGAATTGCGTCGTCAACTCCTCCACATCCGCACGATCGGCAAACGTCAGGTGCCGGCCCAACGCGTAGGCGGTGAGCTTGTGCGTCATCGCGCGTGCGAACTGATCCTGTCGTTCGGCGAGCAGGTATTCCTTCAGGCCGTCCATGCCGGCCAAGGGTTGCTTGTTGAACAGCTTCGAGTTGGCGTCCACCGGCTTGCCCTTGATCGTGGTGCGGAAGGATCCCATCGCGTCATAGTTTTCAAACGCGATCCCCCAAGGATCAATCCGCGCATGGCAGGAATAACACGCCGGATCATCGCGATGATCGGCGATGCGCTCCTTCAAAGTCATCTTGGCAATCTCCGGATCAGCGAGATCCACTTCGGGCACATTGGGCGGTGGCGGCGGTGGCGGATCGTGCAGCATGCGCTCCAGCATCCAGACCCCGCGCTTGAGGGGATGGGAATCCTTGCCGTCCGAATTCATCGCCAACACCGCCGCGACGGTCATCAGCCCTCCGCGTTGGTGCTGGGCCTCGAGGGCCACCTTGCGGAAATGCAAACCGTGCACATCCGGAATCCGGTAATGCTGCGCCAGCTTGGCATTGACCACTGCGTAATCCGAATGAATGAAATCCATGACACGGCCATTGGCCTGCAGCACCTGTTCAAAAAAGGCGACGGGCTCCTCTGCCATGGCGGCCCTGAGCTGATCGTCCCGGATATGGTCCACGCTGTTCAGGCCATCNAGCCCGAGCCATTGGCGGACGAAATGTCGCGTGAAGCGTTTGGCCCGCGGATCGGCCAACATGCGGTCCACCTGCGCGGCCAANAACTTGGGCTCCCGTAATTTCCCTCGCCGGGCCAGATCAAGCAACGGCTCATCCGGGATGCTCGACCAGAGAAACACCGCTAACCGACCGGCCAGTTCGAATTCGCTGATGCCCGAGGGCGCCGCCTTGGGCGTGCCGGCATCGCGCTGAGCAAGGTAGAGAAATTCCGGATGCGCCAGTACAGTGGCCANCACTTCGACTATTGCGCCTTCGAACGACTCAAACTGCGGCCGGTATTCGCCGAACAGTTTCACAAACCGATCCACCTCCGGCGCGCCGACCGGCCGCCGCCACGCGCGACCCATGAAACGCTCCAGCACTTCGCGCGCATACACCNCCTCGTTTTCGCGATTGCCGCTCTCAAAGAAAATCGCCGTGTGCGTCTTGGGCGGCCATTGTGCGTAGAACGGCGCGNTGATCTCCACATGATCAAACTGCACATGCAGCCCGTCCACCAGCGTCACGTTCCGAATGTGCAGAAACTCGTCACGCCGCGGGAATGTGGTTTCCAGTTTGCGAAACGGATTCCGCTGGATGTCGCCCAGTTGAATNTCGAAATGAATGAACTCCGGTTTGCCCGCGGGCGCCTTCACGAGCACATCCCGCTCGCTGATCACGTTTGAGAAATTCGCATTGTTGCTCGTGTGTGCGCTGAACCCCAGCCNCAAGCTTGCGNCTCCCTTCAGTTNCTCCGTGGATCGCGCCGCCCGAATGCTGATCCGCATGGTGCCCTCGTCCGGCAGGAAACGATCCAGACCCACNTTCCATTCATTGTTACGCGNCAGCTCCATGTAGACCTTGGAAGAAGGCCGAACCTGCGCGGCAGCCTTCTCATCTAGTGGCCGGTACATCCCGCCGGAAAACGGAACGCCCACGCCTGTCTCCCGGTTCAGCAAATGGGCGCGCCGTCGTTGGCTGGCGTATTTCTTATCGTCCCGCCGAAAGACCTTTGCCTTCTGAGATGTCGATGTTTGCTCAAACAACTTCTCCAACGGCAATACGTACTTCACCGGCTTGGGCCGTTCGCCGATCACGATCGCCCGCCGCAACGCTTTCAGCCCGATCTCGCGATAGGTTTGAAACTGCATGGACGACATCTGCAACAGCTCCGAGCTGTTCTTGAACCCATCCTCCGAGGCTGTCTCCGGCGGCAACCGATCCACCAGCGAATGATCCAGCCCCAGCAAATCGCGCAGGGCGTAGTCGTATTCATAACGCGTCAGGCGACGGAACGACGAACGTCCCTGTTTGCTGCGCGCCACGCGNGAGGCCTGCTGGATCTCGCGNGAAAGCCAATCAACCACCACCGCTCTCTCGGCATCCTGCAGATGCACCTCAGCATCCTCCGGAGGCATCTCTCTATTGCCAATCACGCCAAACACCTCTAGCCACCAGTCCACGTCCCCGCCCTTCAACAGATCGGGATCCAACGTGTCCACGCGGAATTTCCCCTTCTGCTTGTCCGGCCCGTGACAACTCACACAGGCCCGCTTCAACANCGGCTCCACCGCCTTGCGAAACCCGACCAAATCCGCCTTCGGCGTTGCCGCCCAAGCCAGCCCTCCCAACATCGCCCACGCCGCTGCCGCTACAATAATCCTCATAGAATTTCGCCGTTGATCATACCCGTCTTTGCCNAATTCCATTCGATGCTAATCCAACTCCTTNACGCGGATGTTGCGGTATTCCATTTGGCCGCGATCGCCCTCGAGGCCGATGGGGCCGGTGGGTGGNACCTTAAAATTGGCGTTGAGCANTTCGCCGTTGCAGGTGCAGTGGGCGACGCCGTCCTTAACCACGGCCACGATTTCGTTCCATTCCTGCGGCTTGTATTTCTTCAACTCCTTCCACGGNCCGGCGAGGGTGTAGTCGCGGCATTGCAGTTGCGGCCGCCGGATAAACACGCCGCTATCGGCATTGGGCGTGGCACGGAACTGGATTTTCAAAATAAAGTTCTTGGGAAACTCGCGCGTGGTCCAGAGCTGTTGGATNCGCCGACCCTCGGGCGGCGTNGTGACCACCAGACGGCCGTTGATGGCGCGGTACNGGCCGTCGCTGCTGGCGGTTTTGCCATCGAACGTGGCGGTCTTTTCCTGCGTACGCTGATTGCGAAAGCCCCAGCCGGTGAGGTCCTTGCCGTTGAAGATACGCACGAATCCGGCCTCCGCCTCAAACGCCGGGATGATCTTCTCCACAAACCCATGCGTTGCCAGCAACGGTCGCAGGGCGGCGGCCCATTTGTCGTAGCCGGCCTGGTTCGGGTGCAGCAGATCGGGGAACTCCGCCTTCTTCGCGTCGCCCGTCGCATCGGCAAAGAGCGTCCAAGTATCGAGCAAGGTAACCTGCGGATCGCCTTTCACGGCGGCGAAGTACAGCTGATTGATCTTCCGGATCTGCGCCGCCGGCCGTTTCTTGGTCGCCGAGCTGGGGAACGTGTTGCAGAGAATGATCGGCATGGTCGCGTTATGTTTCTTCAGCGCGGCCACGATGAGCTTGAGGTTGCCGGCAGTGACCTCCGGCGCGGCGCCTTCCTCCAGGTCATTGGTGCCGATCAGGATCACCACCCCCTTGGGGTTCAGCGACAGCACATCCTCCTTGAGGCGGATCAGAACACCGCGCGTGGTGTCGCCGCTGATGCCGCGATTGACCACCGGCACCCCCTTGAAATGTCCGCGGAATTGATCGCCCCACCCCTGCGTGATCGAGTCGCCCAGAAACACCAACGCCCCCTCATCTACCTGCACGCGCTCCGCCCAGCCGCTCCGTTTGCGTTCCCATAATTTCTGAAACCACTCATACCGCCGGATCGGTCCCTCGCCCGGCAGCCCTTTATCCGTAGCCGGAATGGCAAACTTCGAGGCCACCACCACATCGAAGGCAAAGATCAGAGACAACAGCAGCAATAGGTGACGCGTTTTCATGTGGCGACAAAGGTCACGGAAGGCTCCGCTCAAGGCAAGTGGGGAGTATGCCGAACTATTGATCGCGCGCATGCGCTACTTCTGCAGGAAAATCTCGCTGGTGGCGATGAGGTGGACGAGGTCGCGGAGGCGGTTGCCGTTTTGGGCGAAGGCGTAGGTGAGGCGGTTGATTTCGCCGCGGTCAATCGGCTCCAAACGGCGGCCGGTGGCGTAGGTGAGCATTTTCTCGGTGAGGCACCGGGCAAAGTCCGGCTCACGTTTGAGGAGCATTTGCTTGAAGGCAACGATGTCAGGGAGCTGATCGCCGTTTGAGAGAATGGTGGCGGGATCGATCTGCGGCCGGCCGTCGGTGCGGTAGTGCGTGCGCCACCGGCCGACGGGATCGAAGTTTTCAAANGCGAATCCCATGGGATCAATCTTGCGATGGCAACTGGCGCAGGCTTCGTGCTTGCGGTGCAGCTCGAGTTGATCGCGGATGGTCTTGGCCTTGCTCAGGTCGGGCGAAAGCGGCTCCACATCGGGCGGCGGAGGCGAAGGCGGCGTGCCGAGAATGTTTTCCAGCAGCCACACGCCACGCACGATGGGCGAGGTATCGACGCCGTTGGCGGTTGCGGTCATCACCGCGGGCATGGTGAGAATGCCGCCGCGGCGCGGATCGCCGGTGGGCACGCGGATCATGCGTTCGCCGGGCACATCGTCACGGTTGTACATCCAGCGGGCGATGTGGGCGTTGAGGTAGGTGTGGTCGGAATGGATGAACGTGGCGATGCGTTCGTTGCGCTGGAGAACATCGGCAAAAAACGCGACGGCCTGCTTGGAGAGCATCGCCTCCATTTTGCGGTCGTGATAAAAACGAAACGGCCCGCCCTTCTCCGGCGGCATTTTGCCGAGCTTATCGAGCCGCAGCCAGGTGGTGGTGAAGTTCTGCACAAAGGCCTCGGCCTTGGGATCGCGCAACATGCGCTCGACCTGCGCGCGCATCACCGACGGCGCGCGCAGTTTGTTCTCGGCGGCCAACCGTAGCAGCGTGGCATCGGGCATGGACGACCACAGAAAATAACTGAGGCGCGAGGCGAGCGCGTAGGGNTCAAGCGTGCCGGTGTTTTCGCGCAGATACAAAAAGCGCGGCGAACACAGCAGCGCGGTGTAACCGGCCTGCAGGGCGCGAATGGCGCGCNTNTNATCGGGATCGCCGGCGAGTTGCTGCGTGGCCTCCGGCATGACCGAAAGCGGCGCGCTGGCGATGCCTGGGCCGCTCCAAGCCAGGCGCAGGCTGTTCGGCTGGCCGTAGGCGAAATACTCCACGCGAATCGGGTGCGTGCCTTTGGCGAGCTTCACCTTACCGNGCTTGGTGGAGGCCCCGTGCAGGCCGTCGTGCTCCACAGCCTTTTGCCCGCCAACCAGCACGCGCGAGCCGTCGTCCGAGGCGATTTCGAATTCGTACTCACCGGCCACCGGCGTTTCCAGTCGGCCCTCAAACACCATGCCGTAATGCTCCGGCTTGCGCGCGGTGCGGATGTCGATCAATCCGCCGGCCAACGTGCCCGTGGCCGCAGGCTTGAGCTGGTCAAATTCCGGGAGCTTCGTCCATTTGCCGTGGTACACGCGGTACTTCAACTTCTTGATCACCCCCAACGGTTTGGCCATGGGATCCTCCATCATGCCGCGCACGAGTTGCTCGTACGGCGCTACCTCCGCCGCGGTGACCGGCCTCCGCCAGGCGCGCGTGGCAAAGGTTTGCATTAGCTGCGCGACATCCGCCTCGACCACCGGTCCGGTGCCGTACAATGCCGTGTGGCTGCGCGGCGGCCATTGATCGATCAGCGGCTCGAGTTTCAGGCGGTAAATGCGCACGTGCGGCCCGGCATAGCCGGCCTTGAGCAGCACGCGCGCCATCTGCACCGGCCAAGCGTCGTACTCTTCCTTCGGCACGGCCTTGCGATTGGGGCGCGGCTTGAATTGCGCCGGGTAATATTGTTCCACCAACCGCTCGGCGCGAAAGTTGCGGTCGAACGGACCGTTCTCCCAGCCGACCCACGGCGTCCAGGTGTCATCAATCCACACCTCGGCACTGAACGTGCGCCGCTTGCCGTCACCAGGCAATTGCCACACCTGCACGGCATGCGAGGTCGGCCCGCCGATACCGCCATTGCGCACATCGGCCAGATGCAGGCCGATCTCAAATGGCTTACTCTGGTCGGTCTTGGCCAGTTCATCCCACGGATGTTTTTGGTTNTGGCCGGACACCTCCACCGTCACGCGATAGCGCCCCGAGGTGCGCACGCCGCCNCCCAGCTCGCGCGGCATCAGCCGACCGTCGCCGCCTTCATAATACCGCTGCGTGAGCAGATCGGATTCCTTGTCAAACTCCTCGCGCGCGACGGTNTCAATCGTGCGCTGGCCCAGCTTGCGGCCCTGCACAAAGGGNGCGGCAAACACGCGCGGCGTGGTCTCCGGCTTGGGGCCCGTGTGCGTGGCGGCCGCCAGCGTTTCCTCCGCNGCACCTAGCGTGAGCTTCAGCAGGAAGTCGGACATCACCAGCCGGTCGCCGATGTTGGCAAAGCCCTCGTCCAGTTCGTCCCCGGGAAATAACCGCACCGGATCGTTGCCCTTNCGTTCCACGCGCCCGTTGCCGTTGTTGTCCACCAAGCCGCTCACCTCGCCGGGCCGATACGCCGCGCCTTGCAGATACAGCAGATCGCGCAAGGTGTTGCGCAGCTCGAGCCGGTTCAGGCGGCGGATGACCGTTTGGCCGCCGGTGCTTTTACGTTGCGCGTAAGCCAAATCCAGCCGCGCGCTAAGGGCGTTGATAAACTTGGCCGTNTCCGCGCGCTCCGNTTGCGCGGCTTTCTTGGGCGGCATCTCGCCGAGGTTCAGTTGATCCAGCGCCTCCTGCCAAATCTCCAGCGTGCGGNGGTCGGTGAGATCGGTGNCGAGCGTGTCGAAGCGGATTTCGTTCTTCTGCTTATCNGNCCCATGGCACTCAAGACAGTGCNTGCGCAGAAACGGCTTGAGCGCCTCCAACGCATTGTCCGCCCGCGCTTGGCCAAGCGGCCACACGGCGAGCAACAGGAGCAACGCGATGCCGCGCAGGCNGTTCATGATTTCCGCTCGAGGCCTGTCAGGGTGCCCGTGCTTGTGCCGAAGCGGTCGGCTTCAACGCCGAAGTTTTGCAGCATGGACAGCAACAGATTCGCCGCCGGCACGCGCCGGGCATCTTCTTCCGGATAAATCTTGGACTCGCCATGCCGGAAGCCGCCACCGGCCAGCAGCAGCGGCAGGTTGCGCGTGGAGTGAGTGCCCGTGGCCATGCCGCAGCCGAACAGAACCATCGTGTGGTCTAGCAATGTGCCGCCGTTGATGGGATCCGCCTGCGCCTTGAGTAGGTCGAGCAAGTGCGCCATCTGCGAGGTCATGTTCGCCTCAATCTTCATGAGCGCGCNCGTGTGGCTGTCGCGGTTGCCGTGATGCGAAAAGCCGTGGTACCCGCCGTTCAACCCGAAGTCTCCATTCACAAAACCGGACGACAAAGTAACCGCGCGCGTGGAATCGGTTTGAATCGCCAACGCGATTAGCTCGACCATCGCCTTCAAGTCCGCCGCCGTACCCTTGCCTTGCGGCGGCTCGGGATGCTCGGTCTTCGGCTTTGGCCGGTCGACCCACGGCTCCTGTTGCACGATCTTTTTCTCCAGCGACCGCACGGACTCCAGGTACTCCTCAAACTTATGTTGATCCTGCCGGCCGAGCTGGCCCTTCACCGCTTTCGCCTGCTCCAGCACGACATCCAGAATGCTGCCGTGCAGCTTGAACTGATGCCGTTGCTTGGCCTTGGCTGCGGCCTGTTCCTCGAGGAACAACGCGCGATACGTTTGCCGCAGATCAATCGCTGGCACCTGCACGCCAGTGCGCATGAAGCTAGTGAGGTTGGCTTCATTCACGCGAACCGTCAGCGACGGGAACCGCGTCGCTGCGCCCACGCGCTCGGCCATTTTCTGGTCGAGGCTGAGGTTGCCTTCCGGAAAACCCGNTGCCAAGTGCGGCCGAACGCCACTGAGTAGTACCGGCACTCCCTGATGCCCGCCCGTATTGCCGTGGTCGAGATTGGAGAAGACCGTGAAATCACTGCGATGCCGCTCGAGCGGCTTCAGCGTTGGCGTCAAAGCGTAATCCGTGCCCGCCGTGGCAGGGAAAAAGCCATTCTTATAGATACCATAATTGTTCGACAAACAAACAAACCGCTTCACCGGCCTCGCACTCTTGGCGGCCTTTTGCGCCGCGCGCAGGGCAGGCATCGACTCAAGTAGCGGCAACGCAATGCCCACGCCGGCGCCCCTCAAAAAATTTCGTCTGTCAACATTCATCAAAGCAACACTCCGTTTGGTAAAGAGCTTGGCCAATCTAACGAAGTCGAAAAATGAAGGGAGATGCTTCTCCCGTCAACCTTTCGCCAATGGTCAANTTAGTTGATTTTAAACGCGAAAANNAATCGTCGAAAACCATTAATCATGCAGATTTTTTGGAATTTCGNTGAATTATGTAAATAAAAAGTACAGAAAACATNATCGCTTACCACTCAGTGAATTTAATTTGAATNATCAAACTGTAACCGTCAAAAGAAGACGATTAANAGTAGAAGTAATNCAGCAACAAAAAGTTTTATAAAGATATTTGGACTTGACATTTGCACGTTCGAATTTAATATGTANCTCTTCAAGCGCAAAATGAATAAACACATAGTTTTTATCTGTAGGTTTTGGTATTGCTTAACATTAATTTTTAGCATTTCTAATATAAACGGACAAGACAATTACTCAGTTTCAGGGGCAATTGATTATTCAGGACCTCAGGCAGGAGATTTAATAATTAGAGCATGGCCTGTAAACGCTGAGAATAAAACATTAAAATTAGATGGCTCTGGGGATTATATTAAAACAGATTTAACTGATTTGTCGGGTACGGAAATAACTATCCAATATTGGTTTAAAGGGGTGTCAAATCAATCAGCAGTCAGAATTCAAAATGGTGGAAGTTGGCTAGTAGCTGGTTGGAACGGTAAACATATTTTGCAAAATGATGACGGTGTAAATGGAGTTACAATTGGAGATACTTATAATGACGGGGAGTGGCATCATATTACATTAAGCTGGAAAAAAAACACTGAGGGAGGATTTGCAAGCTATGTTGATGGGGAATTGGTTAGCAGTAGAAATAGCTCCGATAATGATATTCCAAATCATGAGGCGCCGGTTTACTTAGGTGCATTTAACGGTTTAGGAGAGTTTACCTCAGGGAGTTTAGATGAGGTGGTTATTTGGAGTAGGGCTCTAACTGCTGAAGAAATAAAAACAAATTGGAATAAAAAATTAACCGGAGAAGAGGACGGAATAATAGCATTTTGGGATTTTGAATCTGAAGAAGAGTTGTTGGATCAGGGCCCCAATGCATATGAAAGTGAATACGGTGGAGACGCAACAATAGAAGTTGGTGATATTCCAAAAATGAGTGAAAATTTTGTACAAACCAATTTTCAGAATGCAAATTCCTACATTTTAAAGAACGTTAAAGCTGGCCAAAATTACAGGGTATTCTCATTTATTGACGTCAATGGAAATAATGTCGCTGATTTAAATGAACCTTACGGAGAATTCGGAGAGCTATTAAATATTAGTAAGGATATTATAAATATTAATATCAAATTAAAAGAAGCTCCAATAATTACTGAAGAACCGAAGTCTCTTAAAAAATCACTAGGCGAAAAGATTTCATTAAATGTTAACGTAGCTGGAACAGAGCCGATGGATTTCGTTTGGAGATTTAACAATGAAGATATAGAAGAATCCGAAAGGATAACTGGGACTAGAAGTGAAACACTTATAATAAACGATTTCCAGAAATTAGACGAAGGAATATATACTGTTGTTGTGGTAAATGAAATAGGTTCTATTGAAAGTAGTGGATGTAAATTAGAGGAATTCGTAGAAGGCTACAAAATATCAGGGGTGGTAACATATAACGGTGAGATCGATAAAAATAGTGTGCTTAGCCTTGATGGGGATGGTGATTATGTAAAAACGCCGTTGACGAATCTTTCAGGAGATGAGTTGACTATACAATATTGGTTTCGCGGCGATTCTATACAATCTGCCGTTCGGCAGCAAAGCAGCGGTTGGATAGTGGCGGGATGGAATGGAAAACATATTTTGCAAAATGATGAAGGTGTTAATGGGGTAAATATAGGTGAAGAGGTTCTAGATGGTAAGTGGCACCATGTAACGTTGACATGGAAAAGAAATACCGCATTAGGATTCTCCAGTTATCTTGATGGAAATTTAGTGGAATCTAGGGATAGTTCGGACGTCCCGATACCAGATTACGAGACCAATGTTTATTTTGGATCGTTTAACGGGGTTGGAGAATTTACAAATGGACAACTGGATGAAATAACAATTTGGAACAGAGCGTTAAGTGCTGAAGAAGTCAAGCAAAGCTACAAAGTCCAGTATACAGGGAAGGAGAGTGGGTTGATTGGATATTGGAATTTTGAAGATGGGGGAGCTAAGGATTTATCTGGTAATAATTACGATGGTGAGCTTAATGGCGATGCTAAGATTATTGAAGCTGTTGGGATCCGGGGAATTCCAGGTAAATATGAGTTATTAAATGTAATAGCCGGTGAAGATTATGTACTAGAATCTTTCGTAGATTTGAATGGTGACGGAAAGAAAAGCCCTTCTGAACCTTTTTCCATATCACAGCCATTTAATATTAATGAAGAAATTTCAGGATTGAACATTGAATTGTTCAACCCAGTTCAAATAACAATGCAACCAACTAGCATAAGTGTAGCTAAAGGTGAGAATATGAAATTCTCAGTCGATGTTATTGGTACTGGGCCCTTTAATTTTCAGTGGTTTAAAAATGGCAAGGAATTAGTTGACGATAATAGAATATTCGGGACAGATACTGATTCCATAATCATTAAAGATATAGCGTTTTCAGATTCAGGTGTTTATAGTGTATTAGTGTCAAATANTATTAGTGAAATAATAAGTGATGGAGCCTTGGGCACTACTGTATCCGATAATATAAATGAAGGATTAATTGCCCACTGGAAATTAAATGGAAACGATGAGGATATATTTACTGCATTTGATTCCAGCGACAATTCACTCGATGCTGAATTGATGGAATATTTAGAAGGTGATCCAGAATGGTGGGTAGATGGTAAAATTGATAANGCATTAGATTTTAATAATGAAATTAAACAATTTGTTAAAGTTGTTGGATATGAAAATGAGTCAAATGCATTAACTATTTCTGCTTGGGTATTAGCTAGTTCCACTGAGTCATGGGGCACAGTCTTAAAAAATTGGGGTGATTCCAAAAGTGGGCATTTTCACTTCGGCTTAAACTCAAATGGTGAATTAAGTAATTTTATTGGGACGAACAACGGAAAAACTTATAGTGTAAACGAAAAACAAAAATTTCCAATTAATAGTTGGCAGCATATAGCAACGACAGTGGATGGTTTGTCGATTAAGCTATACCGAAATGGGCAACTAGTTTCGGAAAACCGATATCAGGGCACCTTAATTGAAAATGATTTATCCAGTATTGGAATAGGAGCAAAATTAAATGATGATGGTAGTTGGGTTTCACAAAGTTCAGGCGCTTATTGGAACGGTAAGCTTGATGATATTGGTTTATGGTCTAGATCGTTAAGTCATGGAGAAATCCTAGGAATATATGAAGCAGGTGTAGCCGGCGACGA
Source organism: Verrucomicrobiales bacterium (assembly GCA_002689335.1). Taxonomy (GTDB): domain Bacteria; phylum Verrucomicrobiota; class Verrucomicrobiia; order Limisphaerales; family UBA1096; genus UBA1096. Next base: position 15,483 of record NZFR01000032.1, on the reverse strand, counting down.
TCTTTCAAAAGCAGATTATGTTGAAATTATTGATGCTCCATCTGACGTGGCATTAAGTATTAATGAATTGGATAATACCAAATTAAAAGTTACTTGGTTCGATAAATCTAATAAGTATTTACTCCAAAGTTCAACAGATCTAATAAACTGGTTAAATTTAGACGCTCAGCCTAACGATTCTAATGGGGAAAAGTCTTTGATTATTGAAAAGGATCAAAATAAGGAATTTTTTAGGCTTTATTTCAAGTAACATAGAAATTTAATTAAAAGTAATGCATACCAAAAATGGATTTACATTAATTGAGTTGTTGGTAGTGATTGCCATTATTGCTATATTAGCGGGTTTGCTTCTGCCTGCTTTAGCAAAAGCGAAAGCAAAAGGACAGGCCACACTGTGTTTAAATAATCAAAAGCAGATTGGTTTAGCTACAGTTCTTTACTCCAATGATTTTGATGATAAGTTTCCTTGGACTTTTAGCCTAATTGGTAATCAAAATGAACGGCAGACGTGGGTGGACTACACTATGCCCTATCAAGAGACTCAAAAATTATTACTTTGTCCAAACAAATCAAAGAAATTTAAGGAAGTAGAATATTCTTTGAAGGGAACAGTATCGAATTATGGCGCAAATTTTCAACTTGGAGGATGTGATTGGCCAAGTGTCTGGGAATTCCAAACAAAGAATTATTCTTCTGTTGTTAACCCATCCTCTACAGTTCATGTTACGGATAGTGGAACTCAACCTTTTAGAAGTAGAGATCCCAAAAAAATAGTAACTTCCGAATCAAAAGAGAAACCTGGAAGTTGGATTATTCATGATCTCGATAATGATGCCCCTTGTAATGGATGCGTAACTTCTGGTGATCCAAATTGGGCAGCCCCTATTCTTAGGCACTCTAAGAAAAGCAATGTCTTATTTGTTGATGGGCATGTAGAGTCAATGTTTGCGTATTCTTGGTACTACGGGAGAACTCCATGGCTTGATCCAAAAATTGGGGGTCAATAGCAATTACATTGTAAATCCGAACTCTAATTTTATTGGTCTGAACAATTTCTTTTCGTTCATATAATCGTTGTAGTTCAAACAAGAAAATTTGATGAATACAATGATTTAATCTGATGAATTTGATCCGCAAAACGAAACTCAAAATCGAAAAATGAAAGCACATAAAACCCTCTTCGTTGCTGCAGGCCTGGCCTTGGCCGCCGTCGCGACGAGCGCTCAGGAAGATGAGCCCATCCCAGGCGTGTTGGGCACCGGCTTGGACGACAACGGTGAGTTGCTCGCAGCCGAGACGATTGACCCGCACTGGAAACTGGTCTCCAGCCCGGACGACGATTTCCCCGGGCCGGATGTTCTCACGCTTAAGCCCGGATTCCCGGTTGGCCCCTGGTTGGCCGAGGGGCCGGACTCAAAGTGGGTAGCCCCGCAATCCGACCAGGGCAAGGGCAACGCGCCGGGTGTTTACGTTTACCGGCTGCAGTTTGACCTGAGCGGGTTCGATCCCGAGACCGCGAAGCTCGTTGGCCAATGGACGGCGGACGACACCGGGCCGGAGATCGTGCTCAACGGCGAGAGCACCGGCCTGAAAACATCCACCGGCTTCAACGCGCTGGGTGGCGATTTTGAGATCACCTCCGGCTTTGTCGCTGGCGTCAACAAGATCGACTTCAAGGCCGAGAACGGCGGTGATGCCGCCAACCCGACTGGCATCCGTATCTCGCTTAGCGGCACGGCCAACCCGCTGCCTGTTCAAAAAGTCAAGTCCATTCCCGGCCTGTTCAATACTGGCGTGGACGACGATGGCAATCTACTGGAAGCTGAGACGCTCGATCCCCATTGGATATTGGAGTACAGCGATGACTTGGATTATGAGGGGCCGGACACTTTCACGCTCAAGCCCGGTTTCCCGGTTGGCCCATGGGTGGAGGAAGGGCCTGATTCCCGGTGGATCGCACCCCACCCCGATCAGGGCACCGGAAACGGGCCGGGCGATTATCTGTATCGGATCACGTTCGACTTGTCCAAATTCGATCACGAGACGGCAACCATCACCGGCAAGTGGGCCTCGGATAACGGTGGCCCAGACGTACTGCTCAACGACGAAAGTACCGGCATTAAAACCACCAGCGGCTTCGGGGGATTCACCGAGTTCGAAATCACTTCCGGGTTTGTCGAGGGCATCAACACCCTTGACTTCAAAGTCAACAATGCGCCTCCGGATATCAACCCAACCGGTGTCCGGGTCGAGTTGAACGGCACCGCCAAGGAACTGCCGCCCAAGGGCACGCCGCCGAGCATCACCACCCAGCCGATCGCCACCACTGCACTTGAAGGCGACTCGGTTTCCTTCTGGGCTGCAGCCGACGGCAGCCGCCCGCTTGCCTACCAGTGGCAGTTGAACGGCCAAGACATTGCAGACGGCACCGGCTCCACGCTGAAACTCGANTCTATCGAGTCCAGCGACGCCGGTCGATACACCCTCACTGTCACCAATGCCGCCGGGGAAGCGACCAGCCAGGCTGCCACNCTGTCCGTGCTTGACCGGGTACCGGGTATTTTCTCCACCGGCGTGGATGAAGATGGGGTGACGCTATTCGATGACGANATCGATTTGCANTACCGGATNATCGTCAACGCGGACGGCGACTCCGACGAGGCGATTGCCCAAGACTCGCAGGGCTTCCCGATTGTCTCCGGCCCGTGGCTGGCCAACAGCGAAACCTCTATTTGGATCGGGCCGCGCTTCGTGACGGACCAAGCCTCCGGGGGCGACTACACCTACCGGACCGAGTTTGACCTGAGCAACTTCGATCCGAGCCAGACCGNGCTGCTGGGCCAGTGGACCAGCGACAACGCGGGTCTGGACATCGTGCTCAACGGCAACAGCACCGGGAACACCACCCCCGGCAATTTCGGCCAGTTGTTTGACTTCAAGCTCACNGGCGGATTCGTCTCCGGCGTCAANACGCTCGACTTCGTGCTGAACAACGCCGATCCCAACGGCGGCTACACCGGCCTGCGTGTGGAGAACCTCCGCGCCGGTTCCGTGGCCGTGCCGGAGGGGACCGCGCCGAGCATCGCGGAGCTGACGACCGTGCGNCCGACACATGAGGGCGGCTCGGCCACGATCACCGTGCTGGTGGTGGGCAGTCCCACGTTGAAATACCAGTGGCTGCTCAACGGCAACGCGATCGCGGGCGCCACCGGGCCGAAACTTGTGTTGAAAGACATCCGTGAAAGTGCCGGCGGCGACTATCAGGTCGTTGTCAGCAATGACGCTGGCTCCGTGAAGAGCGACGTCTCCACGCTGGAGGTGTTAGCGGGTAGCGCGGATTTGGCCATCGAGCTGTTCAACGGCCTGGTCTTNGGCGGTATCGTGGGCAAGTCGTATCACGTCGAATACTCCGACGGAGACGGCTGGCANACCCTCTTTGAGGGGCCGCTCCCCAGCGATCCCTTTTTCTTGGCCGACCCCGAGTCGGCGGACAAACCCGNCCGCGAGTACCGCGTTACCCCAGCAGAATGAGCCCAAACCTGAACATTTAAAACAACAGAACAATGTTAAAACTGATTCAACTCACAAACAAAACAATCCGCTCTGGTTTTGCCCTGGCCTGCGTGGCGATTGGCTGCGNCGCTTGGCCAAGCGCGCTGAATGCGGATCCCATCCCCACGCTNTACAACACCGGCGTGAACGATGACTACGAGTTGCTGGACGACCTCGCGCCCGACCCNCACTACAANNTGGTGGTNAATCCGGACTCGGATGTCATTCATCCGTTTGTGGTCAAGAGCGACGAGTTCCCCATCCCACCCTGGATGGCCAATGGTCCTGACTCCAAGTGGCTCGCGGTCCGCGAGGGCGAGAACGCCAACGGCATAAATGGTAATTACACCTACCGAACTTCGTTCGACCTGACCGGGTTTGACCTTGAGACGGTGTATATCGACATGGGCTGGTCGACGGACGACGCCGGTGTCAACGTGCTACTCAACGGCGAGCCGATGCGCGACATCGATGACAACCCGATGACCATCGGCGGCGCCGGGTTCGGCGGCTGGGCCTACCACACGATCGAGAGTGACCAGCGCTTCATCCCCGGCATCAACACGCTCGACTTCCTCGTGCTCAACGGTGGAACCCAAGTCAACCCCACCGGCCTGCGGGTCGAGTTCGACGCCGACGCCGATCCNCTGGANGCTGACGAGAAGCCNATGGTTCGGACCNTNTTCGCTGTCCAGGGCGACAACTTCGTGGACACCATCCCGGATCTCTGGCAGGTGATTCAGGATGAACCTACCGTNTANCCGGAGACTGTCACNGTGCGCGCNGGGCAGCAGNTGTCGTTCATGGTCACCGCCTCGGCGNCGGATGCCTCCTACGAATGGCANCGCGATGGCANCGCCATTGCCGGGGTCAACGGCCCGATNNTAANCTTAANCGAGANCGANACNGACCAGTCCGGCAGCTACACCGTGAAGGTGAGCAACGGAGGCGGATCAGCCACCAGNGGGGCGNTCACACTGACCGTGTTGCCGNCCGTCGAACTGGATGTGGGCCGCTATGCCCGCATTCACNTCAACGGCATCGCAGGACGNACCTATCGGCTGGNGAGCNCCNNGTCTGCNGGCCAGGCGTTCAGTNCCGGTCAGGAGNTCACCCTATCCGCCGAGGGCGCAGGCTCACTGNTNGAGCCCTTGGCCAAGCCCTCGGAGTTGTTTCGGGTCAAACTGCTTCCATAAAGAGAGAGAGCAGCTTAATGGGTAACACACCAACAACCCGAAGCCCGAGCTCGGCGCGCATGGCGTCGGGTTTTCGGGTATCGCTTGGCTTCACACTGATCGAGTTGCTGGTGGTGATCGCGATCATCGCCATCCTGGCTGGACTGCTGTTGCCGGCCTTGGCCAAGGCCAAGACCAAGGCGCACGCGATTCTCTGTGTCAGCAACCAGAAACAACTTCAGGTTTGCTGGCAGATGTACACGCTGGATTTCGACGACAAGCTGGTGCTGAACGCCTCCGGGATGAACCGCTCGAGTTGGGTGGCCGGTTGGCTTCAAAACGCCCAGGACGCCACCAACGTCAACCTCATCAAAGCCCCCATCGGCAAGTTATGGAACTACAACCAGTCGCTTGGCATTTACAAGTGCCCCGCCGACCCCAGCACCGTGCGAATCATGGGCAAAATCTACCCGCGCACGCGCAGTATCTCGATGAACGGCAACATGAACGGCGATGTCAACTGGTCTTCCGGCCCCAACATGCGCGCCCAGTTTTGGTGGTACAAAAAACTTGGAGAGATCACCAACCCGTCCGGCCAGTTCGTCTTCATCGATGAGCGCAAGGAGACGATTGACGACGGCTACCTGTTGGTTTTTTTGGGGACAACGCTCGGCAACAAACCGACACAGTGGGGCAACCTGCCGGCCATCTACCACAACGAGGCTGCCGGCCTCTCCTTCGCCGACGGTCATGCGGAGATCCGCAAGTGGCAGGATGCAGCCACCAAAAAACCGGGTGTCGGGGGAGTACGGCTCGCGCCACGGGACGTGCCGTGGATCCAGGAACGCGCCTCAAAATCAAAACGCCGCAGCAGATAAATCATTCGACATTTCAGCATCGACTATCCTACGAGATCGAGCAAATAATCAACCCGTTAAGACTAACGAAAGGTTTGCCCAGTTTAATTAACTCTACCATATGAATGACTTAAACTCACTAAAGTCCAAAGGAGACAGACTTCGGGGATTCACCCTTATTGAGTTGCTGGTGGTCATCGCCATCATTGCCATCCTCGCGGCCATGCTCCTGCCAGCCTTGGCCAAGGCCAAGTCGCAGGCCGTTTCCACACAGTGCAAAAACAACCTCAAGCAAATGGGCTTGGCCACCGCGCTCTATGTCATGGACAATGACGACAAGCTCCCGTTCGCCTGGGCCATTCGGCACGACGCGAACATCAACAACTTCCAGAACCTGCTGGTGTCGTATGTCCTGCGGAACAAGTTCAAGGCCGGGGGGGGAACCGAAGACAGCGACTTTGCCAAAAACGTTTACCGCTGCCCCACACGCATCAAAGAGCGTCGCACCGGAGGGAACCCGTGGAAGATCAGTTACGGGATGAACCAGTACAACAATCTGGGTTTTCCTAATAATCCCAGATACCCGACCCCACCCGGCCAACCGCCACATCCCGAGACCGCGAAGCTCACCTCCGTGCGTGAGCCGTCCACCACGTTTTTGATCTCCGACATCTCCTACGAGTTGAACCATCCTGCCGTGACCTACTTAACCAAGAACAGCAGCGGCCATTATCATGTCGGATACAAACACAACATGGATCACCCCGCTGGTGCCGCCAATATCGCCTTCATGGACTCGCACGTGGAGTCGCTAAAGAAAGACAACATTGACAACATCATTATGGACTTTAAGAAAAAAAACCGCCGCAGATAAACACTCAACTTGTAATCCTGAATAATTTAATCCCCCTCAGTAAACTTGACTATAAATAAACAGAACCATTCCAAAAACAAAATGAAACAAAAAAATACACGAACCAAAACGATGAACCGCGCACTCATGATTGCGGTCTTGGCGTTGTGGTCGCTCCTCGGCGGCACGGCTTTTGCACAGGAACAGGTGCTCATCTTTCAAGACACCTTTGATGTTTCAGAGACAGAAACCACCGATCTTGGCTTTGAGAACGTTGAAAGGCAGAGCGGCTTGCTGGGCGCAACCACTTATTCAGACCCGAATGATTATCTGACCATTATCAACTCGGATTGGGCTCCCGGCAAGTTGAGCTTGTTCCCGGAGCCGGGCAGCGATTGGATTTCGGTTTCCCCGGATCACAACTTCGCCTTCGGCAGTCCGTTCACCATCGAGTTCGAGGTTGATGCCGGCGTCGATGACGAAGACAACGCCTCTGGCGACTGGGCTGCAATCGTATTTGGGGCCACATCGAAAAACTCGTGGGTCATCAGTGCCGACGGCTTCGGCATCCTGTTCCGCAACAACGGAGATATCCAGGTTTTTGACGGCAGCACAAGCATCTACGAGGGCAACGGTGGGTTCGCCGACGGCATTCCGAAAGATGACCTCGATGTTCGCATCGAGGTAGAGGTGGGCAGCTTTGACGGCGCATCGCCAGCCACAATTCGCATGTTCATCAACGGAGAGGCCACTGTTATTGCGGCGGGGGAAGCCAAGGAATACGTCAAGCCCGCCGGGTTCCAGGCTAACTTTATCACGCTGCTGGGCGGCGCATTTGGCGGCAACATATGGCAACATACGTTTGATAACTTGAAAGTCTCGGCCGCCCCTCCCATTGCCGTGTCTCCGACCCGGTTTAACGCCATCGTCGGGGACACAACAGACGACGTGACGGTCTCGGTGCCCAAGTCGCTTATTGAGGCAAGTGTAGTTGAGGTCACCGCGCAAAGCATGACTCCGGAAATAGTCGAGATCGATGGAGCGGGAGACGACGGCAAGTTGGTGTTGTCTTTTGCCGATGCCAATAAGGCCGATGGCACGTTCAAGATCAACGTGGTCGGCGGCGGAGTTGGCAGGGTGCAACTCTCGAGTGAGCAGGCCGGGTTTCAGGCCAGAATCGTCACGGTGATGGCGGCCAACGGTTTCGGTGTAGAGGAGGTCGTTTTTTTAGACACCTTCGAAACCTCGTTCGAGGATTGGGACATCAACTACGAGAACGATGAGGGCCGCCAAACCGGCACGGCCGGAGTTCTTGATTATGTTGAATCGGAAGCATCGGCCGCGGGTGGTGCTGCCGATGAGTTCACAGTAGTGAATCCAGATTGGGAAGAGGGCAAACTTTACATCGCGGGACAGAACGTATCGCCCGATTACAATTTCATCGATGGGCCTAAATTTGAAATTTCGTTTAAAGTGCATCCTGGATCAAATAACGATTTTTACGACTCACCGGACTGGGCCGCTGTCGTGTTTGGTGCGACGGAGAAGAACAAGTTTGTCAATGCATCCGACGGTTTCGGTATCCTGTTCCGCAACGATGGTCGAGTACAGGTTTTCGACGGAACCGTGGCCATATACGGAAGCCCGGAGATCGGTACGCTGCCCGAGGGTGAACTAGATGTACGGATCACATCCAGCTCAATCAATTTTGCAGGCGCGCCTGCTACTATCCGCATGTGGATTAACGGGGAGGAATCGCCGCTCACTGGCTCGTCAATGGAGTACACAAAGCAGGGTGGTTTCCATGCGAACAACATCTCGCTGGTTGGCTACGGCGCTGAGCTCGAACACACGTTCGACGACTTTGAGGTGGTCGCTCACGCCTGTGTCTCGGCAACAGTGGTCAACGCCGACCTTGGTCCCGGCGACGACGCCACGCAAATCACTGTCAAGGTGCCAGTTGGCCTGATTGAGAACGGAGACGCCGTCGTCACGCTGACCAGCAGCGACCCAAGCGTAGCAATCCCCGATGACAACGCCGACGGCGTGATAACGCTTACTTTTGCAAAGGGAGGACCAAACACCAAGACGGTTGAGGTGGCGGTGCTTGGCAGTGGTCAAGCGGCGTTCAGCTTATCGGTTGACTCGGGTGTCTGTATTGGCGACCCGGTCTTTTTGATCAAGCGCTCAGCTTTCGTGGTGAATCCAAGTTTTGAGGCACACCCTCCTGCTGCTGCTTGGCCACACTATGGCCCGGTCGAGGGTTGGCCTGGTGCCAGTGGCGTGAACATCGGCGGGCCTTTCAATGACAACGGCATCACGCCGGACCGCAATCAGATCGGCTTCGCCCAAGGTTCCCGAGCGGTAACCCAGACAATCACAGGGCTGAACCCCGAAAAACAGTACTGGCTGCAATTCCACTACAATCGGCGGGCTTGCTGCGGCGATTCTACCATCGACTTGATCGTTGAAATTGATGGTGAGGAGTTCGCGCGACACGAGTCGATAAAGGCGGTGGGCAATGCGGGCTATCATAGCAAAACAGTCGTTTTCACCCCAGAAAGCGACACCGCTACGGTGGTGTTGCGGGGCGAGGCTGCGGGCGACGCTACGATGGTCTACGACGCCGTTTCCATTGTCCAGCGTGACGAGGGCAACGTCATCGTGATGAACCCCAGCTTCGAGGCAAGCGGCACGCCTCCTTGGCCCGGCTACATTCAGCCCAAGCCGATTGCCGGCTGGGTAGGTGCTGGTAATTATGGCATCAACTTCAACGGGCCAGGTCCGTTCGCCAACAACGGCAAGGCGGAGGATCAGGATTTAGTCGCCTTTTTGCAGGGGGGAAGCTCGCTGAGCCAGATGATCTCCGGCCTGGTGCCGGGCGAGAATTACGAGGTGCGCTTTGCCTGCAACGCTAGAGGCGGTAACTCGCCGATACTCGTTGTCAAGGTCGACGACCAAGTGTTACTGGAGGAGTCAATCGCAGCCGTCGGCGGTGCTAACCCGTTCCATTTGAAAACTGTTCGATTCACAGCTTCCGCCTCCGCGGTGAACCTGTCGTTTGCACAGGCAGCGGCGGGGGACAACACAGTCATCCTCGATAACATCATGGTGACAGGTGCCTCCTCCACGCTTCCCTGCATCACTTCATCCGTCGCTGAGTTGAAACTGACAGTGGGGCAGACTGGTACCGCCATCGCACTAACAATCCCCGAGGAACTGATTGTCGAGGAGGACGCGGTGTTGACCGTGACGAGTTCCGACCCGTCCGTCGTCAGCATCACCAACGCCTCCGATGGCAAACTGGAACTGAAGTTTGCCAGTGACGATGGTGAACTGACCCAGTCGTTTGAGGTTGAGGCTATTGGTCAAGGCAGTGCAGTGCTGGTTTTCTCCAATGCATATGGCGTCTGCTTCAACCCGGCCGGAGTGGAGGTGAACGTGAGTGGTTCGTTGATCCAGAATCCGAGTTTCGAGGATCATCCTCCGTCTGCTTCTTGGCCTCATTATGGCCCAGTCGGCGGATGGGAGGGCGGTTCCGGTGTCAACAACGCCGATGGGCCTTTTCAAGACAATGGAGTCATCCCTGATCGTATTCAGGTTGCCTTCACTCAAGGCTCAAGGAAGCTAAAGCAATTAGTCGGCGGCCTTGAGGCAGGTCAACAATACTGGTTACAGTTTCACTACAATGTCCGCAACTGCTGCGGTGGTACAATGGACTTATCCATTCAGTTTGAGGAGGATGAACTCGATTACATCTCAGAAATCAGCGCAGTTGGTGCAGATGAAACGTACTATTATCATCACGTTGAATTTACACCAGAGTCATCATCGGGTCAGTTGGCTTTTGAGGCCATCGCCGCTGGGGATGCCACGTTGTTGCTGGATGGAGTGACATTGGTCAAGCGCGCCGTGGACAATGTAGTCATGGTCAACCCAGGCTTCGAGGCCAGTGGCACACCGGGATGGCCCGGGTACATTCAGCCCGCGCCCATAAGCGGCTGGACGGCGACCGGCAACTACGGCGTCAACGTTTCCGGTCCGGGGCCCTTTGCCAACAACGGCATTAACCCAGAGCAGGACCGCGTCGCTTTCCTGCAGGGAGACGCCACCCTCACGCAAACCGTTTGGGAACTCGAGGATGGCGAGGAGTACCACCTCTCGTTTCACTTCAACGCCCGAGGCGGCAACAAGCCCACGCTCAACGTCACCGTCAATGGTGAGACCGCACTTGAGTACGAGGTCAACCCGGTGGGCGAGGCAGAGGCGTACTACCGCTACGTGTACAACTTCACCTCCGACTCGGACATGGCCGAAATCACGTTCGCACAAACCGCTGAGGGAGATAACACTGTGCTTCTTGACGAAGTTCGACTGGTCAAGGGCAAGGGCACAGAGGTCGAGCTGCCCAGTCCAGAAGAACCAGCCGAGCCGATCGCCATGGCGCTTGGCCAAGGGTCGGACTCCACGCTCACGCTGAGCTGGTCAGCCGACGAGACCGGCTGGGTGGTGCAATACGCGGAGAAAGTGACTGGCCCCTGGCAGGATGCCGGCGCGGAAGCCGCAGTTGAGGCTGGCAAACTGGTCATCAAAGTGACCCCCTCCAAGACCGACTCGCGTTTTTACCGCTTGTCGCACCCGTAAGGACTGGATAAGGAACACACTAACAAACTCAAACAGGCCGAGCAGCGAAGCCCGGCCTGTTTTGTTCACAAAGTCAGCAAAAGTATTGGGTACGGATTGACTGACTGAAAGCGCTTAGCCAAACGCAGGCTTACTTGCTGCCAATGGCGTAGAGGAATTCTTGGCGCTCGTTGTCCTTGAACGCGACACGAAGGTAGAGCCGGTTGCCACTGACGACCGGCGAGGCGTACACCTCGTCGCCAAGCTGGTTGGTGGCGATGGGCTTGAACTCGTCAGGGTTGGCTTCAAAGACAAACGTCTTACCGTCGAGATTGGTTCCATAAATCCGGTTTCCTGCCATCACCGGAGAAGTAAAAAATTTACCGCCGAGCCGCTCCTTCCACTGCGGTCTGCCGGTTTTGGCATCCCAGCAGATCGCAAAGCCAGCGTCCATCGTCACGTAGAGAAAACCGTCTCGGATCAGCATCGACGGCACGTAAACGCGGGCTGTGTTTTGCCAGGCCACCTTGCCGGAGCCGTCGGCAACAATCGCCGCAGTATGATTCTTCGGCCAACCGCCGCTGACAAAAATATGCGTACCATCGGTGACCAGCGTAGAGACACACTCCTGTGTTGAGCCGGGTACTTCCCATAGTTTTTTACCCGTGAGCGGATCGAGGCTCGTGATCAGCTCGCAACCGCAAAAAACCATCTGAAGCCGGCCTGCTGCCTCGACGACCACCGGCGTGGTGTAGTTCGGGATTTCTGGTCGTTCCCGCCGCCAGATTTCACGACCGGTTTTTTTATCCAGTCCAATGATTGCACCACCGATTTTAGTGTCGGCTTTCACAACAACGATGTCGCGATACACCATCGGCGAACTGCCGTAGCCCTGATGCACCTTGTATTTGCCGATCAGTTTTTGCCAAAGGAGTTTGCCATCGAGTTCCAGAGCTGAGGCGAAAGCTTCGTTACCGATCACGAAGTTAACGTACAACCGCTCGCCATCGTGTACCACCACCGTGCCCGCATGCGAAGCGTGCTTGTTCAGCCCGATCGCGAACTGCCCCTCGTGGACCTTCGTTTGCCAAACAACCTTGCCGGTGGCCTTGTCGATGCAGAATACCGCTTGAAACATTTTATCCTCATCTGCCGTGGCTAGATAAATGCGATCGCCCACCACCGTCGGCGTGCCGTGGCCCCGGCCCGGGATCGGAGCTTTCCAAACGACATTTTTCGTCTCACTCCACTTGGTCGGCAGTCCATCGACGAGCAGCGCTTGTCCGTCGGAGGTGAGCCCGCGCCAGTTCGGCCAATCGGTGGAGGCAAACTTGGTCTCGGCAGCCAAGCCGTTGGCCAAGACGATGAACAAAAATACAGAAGCGAGTTTGAGCATGGTGAACTGAATTATCGGCGCGGCAGCGTTGCCTAATCCCCCCACCGGAGCAAGGTCTCATTTGGAGTGCGTTTACTGCCGGAGCCAGCGGGTGGCTTGGGCGATGCTCCACTGGTATTTGCGGGCGTGCTCGCGGATGAGGAACGGGAGGTTCCACTCGCCATCGAGAGTGAAGGCGGGTGAGAGGATATCGCGAAGAGTCTCGATGGTTTGTTTCCCTTGACTATCGCGATAGTAGCCACCGAGCCACTCAGTCTTTGGAGTGTAATCCTCGAGCCAAGTGCAGGGTGAAGCAATAATCAACTGGCCACCTGCGGCGACAAAGTCGGGAAGTTGCTGAAGGCACTTGGTCGGGCATGGCAGGCGGTCGATGAGATTGGCTATCAGCACCACATCGAACTTGCCAAGTCCATCGCGCAGAAACGTCGCGTCACCCTGCTCGAAACTCACGCGAGCGCGGTCGACGCCTCCCGGCACCTCAGCGACGGTCGATTGGACAATTTCGCCCTCGACAACAAATGAATAGGGAACTTGACCGTCTTGCTGGAGCTGCCCTGCGGCGGCGATGAAGCCTTCGGACAAGTCGATGCCAATGGCCTTGGTGCAGTGCCGGGCAAGTTCAAACGTCGAGCGACCGACGGCGCAGCCAAGGTCGAGTGCGCGGGCGTTAGGTGACAACCGATCGGAGGCAACGCATTCACTGACGCAGCGGGTGGGGTAGTTGAGGGCATCCCTTGGCCCGAAGTCCCATGGCAACACCTCCTCTGGTTTGCCGTAGTGAAAGAGCAGGTACTCGGAAAGCGCCTTTGTCGTCTCGTAAAACCCCTCTGCCATCGCGTTATTTTTCCGTCTTTTTGATCCGCGCATCCTCCCGATTTGCAGCCCAAAGAAGTCCGCGCGTGACGAAGTCGAGGTAGCGAGAGTCTGCGACGGTAGAGTTGTTGTGGCCTATGGAAGTGCTGAACACACGGGTGCCCTTGTAGTCATTTGTCCACGCAACGACTGCCTTGCTTTTACCCTGTGTGCCACGCGCAACGACCTTGGAGGTGGGGAGCACCTGTACGTTGTTGTAGAGCTCCTCGTTTCCTGTCGTCCAGTCTTTGATTCCCTTGGTGATGAAAGGTACGTTGTGCTCAAACGCGATTGCGATCGGCTTTTTCGGTCCGTGACCGGTAGACTGCAGACCAATGTATTCATACCACTTCGCGTTGGCTGCTCCAGGCTTCACCGGCTTTCGAAAGTCACCAAAGCGGTACGAGTGCATCGCGCAATGGAGGTTTACTGCGGGGATCCCGTTGCGGTGAGGCGCAAGTACGCCTGCAATAATCTCGGGATCGGTCTGCCCAGCGGCGCATTCGTCGTGAATTACTACGTCATATCCCTTGGCGTAGTCGGCGTTGCCGTATATAGCCAACGGCGGGGTGGTGCTTTTGTCCGGCGAGTGCACTTGATCGACAACTACATTTATACGCGCCTCAAGCCCCCGCTTGAGTAGATCCTTTTGCGTGGCGTAATCATGGCAACAACCGCCGGTGATCAGCAGGGCACGCAGTGGTTTTTTGTCCGCGGCGAAGAGTTCCCCGGCGGCGAAGCCGGCAAGTGTGAGGATGATGAATAGGCGCATAACGCGTGAGGTGGAGGGTAGGCGGCTTTCGGGGAAAGTAAACTCATCTCAGCCGATCGCCCGTAGGAGATGCTCGGCCGGTTGGTAATTCTCGAGCACGACGGTCGACCCGCCGTCGCGTTGCATGCGGACTTCGGAAACTTTGATGTCGGGGGTTTTATTCGGTGAAAAAAGAATGTCGTCGTGCGTGGCGTTTTGGGACTTGGCAAACTTATCCGGTGTCAAGTCGCCGCCGAGATGGTCGCTGCGGCCGGTGGCGACGTGCATCGTGCCGAGGATTTTTTCGTCCTGAATGTCGCGACCGGACACCGGTAGCACCTGCGTGCCGAAGCCCAACTCACCAAGTTCGCCGGTGACCGGGTCATCGGCCAACTTGGCGTTGTGCGCGTCGATGACCGCTTGGTCGCCGCGAATCAGCGTGACGCGTGTGATGCTACCACCGGTGACCTGCTGCAGGCCAAGCGTGCCGTCGGCGTACTGCATCGGGAACACGCCATTGCCGCCGGTAGGCACGAAGTACACCTCACCTGCGGGTAGGTTAGCGACGTCCGGTTCGTCAGCGAGACAGATGCCGTGACTTTTCTGCGCCTCCTCCTGACTACACTCAAGACGGAGCGTGTGAGTGTCGTCGCCAAGCTTAAAATCAATTTCGAACCAATCAGCGCGAGTCAGCGCAAGGCGAAGCCTCTCGGTGACGAGACTGACCTCGTTGTAGTCCACGGCTAGGCCGCTGCGGAGGATAATGTCATTCACACCGTGCAGCGTCGCCCCACGAAAACTATGCCGCTTGGCTAACGCAGTCAGCGGTGCAGTGGCGGAGTGGGTCGAAATGCAGAGGATTATGTCGTAGTTTGGATAAATGTCCCGCTCGAGGCTTCTCTCGGTTCCGTCCGGCGCGACTGCCCGGTCTGGCAAGTCGAGATTACTTCCTCCGGTTTCCTCATAGGCAAAAAACTCGCCCCCAGTCAGGCCAAGTTCGGCCATCACGTTTACGTGCAGCAAATTGTAAAACGAGTCGTGCGCGTGGCGCTGGATGGAAAATCCCTCGTCTTCTAGGAAAGCCCAGTCCTTAACCAAGTTGGGGTCGGGCAAGTCAATGAGAATGCAAACGCGCTCGCCCTGCCTCGGACGGAACGTGTTTCTTAGTAGGCGTGCTAGACAAAACGGTGGGAAATGTGGTAAATCCATAATAAGAGATTGATTATTAAAGTGTGCGTTTCCGCGGAGATATAATAGCAAATTACGGAACAAAAACAAATAAACAGAAAATTAAACTAAAAACCACTTGGCCTAGCACACCAAGAGAGGTTAGTTTGCACCTCCGGCTGATTGCCGGGTAAATTATGTTTTGGGGTGTTCTCATAGGTATTCTGGCTGCGGGCGTGTTTGGCGCCAGCAGTTTG
>NZFR01000031.1 GCA_002689335.1 Verrucomicrobiales bacterium | reverse complement strand
CCCAACGGAAACGTGAATAAAGCCCGATGGTGTCGGTGTAGCTGTCGTGTTGTACCACATTCAACAGGCCCATGTTCGGGTTAATATTCACCAGCAATCTTGCTGAGTTGAGCAGTACATCCTCGTCAACATCCTCCTGTTCAAAATGACTGTACCGATGGCTAGTGGAGAGCAGCAGATGCTTGTTAATGCTCAATCGAAAGCCGAGGTTGTAGTCGGTACGGTCCCAGTCGTACCAGTCGTCGTGGATCGCTACGCTTGCTGTGGCACCCAGTTTGCGCTTGTTGGAGAGCCCACCGCCGATGGTGATGGTGTTCCATTCGTAATCACCTTCGTTAATGGTTCCTGCACCGGGAACGAAAAAGCTGTAATCAGGGTTATCCCTGAAGTGAGAAAATTTGAGGAAAACCTCATCGGTCGATTCGAAGATGATTCGGGGAAGGACGATTCCGTTTTCCATGGTCTCCCCGCCGCCGCCGAGGTTGGTGTAAATGCTGTTGGTATAGGACAGGAACGCTTGGCGCACGATCTGCGAGTCGTCGAACCGAGGCTGCCAGCTCACGTGGTTTTGGAATTTGTTCACGCCAGTGCGGCGCACGTAGCCGAGCTTGGGGTCAAACGAGTCGTCGATCCGATAGTAGGTGGAGCCGGCGTTAATTAAGTCGTTGGGATAGAGCAACTCGAGCGAGAAGGCGGTTCCGTCATCCTGCTCTGAGTTGTGGCTCGAGAGTAGATAGGAGTTCGCCTCGAAAATTTTATTTCCGAACACTTTATCNGTTCGGTGCCGAAAATCTACGCCATGCGTACTGGCNTGTTCATCCGAGTTTGGATCGCCAAAAGTGGAGATGAATCCGACCGAAGATTGATCGAGAACATCCCGTTTCACCCGGGCGATGGTCAGGTTGGAATTGGGTGNGGTTGACGAGGCGGATANGCCGGCNTTGANTAATCCGACGTGATATTTCCCCTCGTGTCCGGTGAGTTTTACCGCGTAGTCGATGTCGGTAATTTGGCGATCCTGATTCAGACCGATGCGGCGACTGAAATAAGGAACGATCTCGGGGGCCGACCACGACATCACCTGTTGCCCGACAGTGAATACTTCNGCGTCTTCGAGGAAAAAATCGCGTTTCTCGGGGAAGAACAGAGGGAAACGGCTATAGTTCAATCGTCGATCGTCCACCTCTGTTTCTGCAAAGTCNGTGTTGAGCGTGAGGTGAGCGGTCCAGCTTGGCTTGANCCGGTATCGAATATCGCCGCCAATGTCGCCGGATGTTTTTGATCCATTGCTATCTCCCACCACGTAAGGTGTGACCTCGAGGTTGAGACTTTTGCGGTTGATGTTGATGCCGCGAATCTTTCCCGCTTGGGCAAAGTGGTAGGTACGTATCTCCGGGCGCGAACCAGACCAACGGCCCTCCTCGCCGTTGCGGGGCANTTTGCGCCAAATGTTGAATCCCCATTCATTGGCACCGGCGCGATGGCGCACTGTGGAAAATGGTAACCGGATCTCCGCCTGCCAACCGTNTTTTGTCCGAACTGCCTTAACGTCCCAGATGCCATCCCACTGGACGTTGAGAGACGANTTGTTGGTCACGCTCGCGTCGTATTTGATGCCGTTGGGATTCGTCCAAAGCACGTATCCGTTTCGGTTGTCGTTCATCGTGTCGATGGCGAGGAAGAGGGAATCATCGAAGAAGGGTACTTCATCGCGCTCCATGACACTGGCCACGATCTTTTGCGGTTCTGTATCGTACGCCACGATGCCGAAGTAGATGTTGTGGTCATCGTAGACCACCTTGAATTCGGTTTTTTGTGACATGGGCACACCCTGCCTTGGCTCGTACTGCAGCATGTCGGTGCCTGCCTTCATCGCGTTGGCCCAGATCGGTTCATCCAGTTGACCATCCAGCTTAATTTCATCGGTGGTGTACTTGGCTTGAGTGACAGGTTTTTCGGCCGCCAAGGGCAGTGCAGTGAGGACGAACAGACAAAATACTGTGATGGCAGATTTCATGAAATAGAAATTCAGGTGGATCGTTGTAAAACTNTAAAAAAGCTTACAAACTATTTTACCCGCATCTCCTTGCAAGATAATTCTTAAAGTTGACTCAAAAAGTCAGAAGAAGGGCCGCCTCGGGTGAGACGGACTTGTGGGCCAGCACTGCGGTGGCCAGTTGAAGTTGGACTTGGGCGGCCGATTTTTCCGTTGCCGCCTTGGCGTAATCCACGTCGGTGATTCGGCTGGAAGCTGCACCGATTGCCGAGCGTGTTTCGATGATTTGATCGCTCGCCGCCTCCAGTCGCGATTGCGCCGCACCGATCTCTGCCCGTTCNGTGGATACATCGTTGAGCGCTTCTTTGACGCTGGCCAAGGCCGCCGCTGCGTTTTCCAGCGTGGACAGATCGGTTCCTTCGGCGACCACCTCACTGGCTGCGGCTTCCAAGTCCACCGCCGGCAATTCCGCCATCTTGGCGTTCTCGTCCACGGTCACTGTTTTGGGTTCGTTCGAAAACATCTTCACACCGTTGAACGTGGCTTGGGTGGTTTCACTCAGGCCGGCTTTGAGCTGGTTAAATTCCTCAGTGTAGAGCGCGCGATCGGCGTCCGATTTGGTGGCGTCTTGAGCCAGAATCGCCAACTCCCCCATGCGGGTTAGCGAGCGCGAAACGGTTTCGAGCGTGCCATCCTGTGTCTGGAGAAACGACATCGAGTTGCCGACATTACTCAGCGCGGCGTCCATGCGGTGAACTTTGGCATCGAACCGTGCTGCCACAGAAAAGTTGGCGGCATCCTCCATCAAACCCGCAGCGTCACGGCGACCGGTTGCCATCTTGAGATGGACCGTGTTCAGTCGCTGCGTTGCCGCCGCGTGCTGAGTGACTGCTGTATCGAAAGTGATCTTGGGCATGGAAAATCCCGCTCCTGCTAGTAGGGAAAGGCTGCCTTTCTACAAGCGGAGAGGCAAACCAAAACGGAGGCTGATTTATGGCTTGGTTTGCGAGCCAAACGGGATTCCCAGTGCCGTGCCGAAGCAAAGCCCGAAGGCAATCCCCAAGCTGACGTTCCCGAATGCCGAGCCAAGCGCGACGCACAATGCGAGGCCCAACCCGGCACCAATGGCCAAGCGGCCTCCGGTTTGTTCAACCTTGTTTTCAGGCGCTTTCTCACTTGGTTTTATCGTCGTCCATTTAAGTTCCTTGGCTTGGCTAAGTTTACCCCCGCTTGACCTATGCGCAAACCGGTCACGGCGCTTGGCCAAGCGTTATTCTGCCCTGAGGATGCGCTGGATGAACCGCAGCAAAAGAGGGTGAGCGGGGTCGGCCATTTGTCCGTGGTTGTAGCCGTCGAGTTCCATGAGAGTGGTGTCCGGGTGACCGACGACTTGCATCATCCGCCAGAGGTAGGCGTTTTCCTCGTAGCGCCCGAGCATCTCCAACTTCCGGTCGCCAGTAATCAACAAAAGCGGCGGCCCATCCTTCCGCGCATGAAAAAGCGGAGCCATGTGATCGATGATGGGCTGTTTTCCGTCGATNCCACGCTCGGCGCGCACGGTGAANTGAGTGATCGTGTGGCCGCTGTAAGGGATGAGCCCGGCGAGTTGGTCCGGATCGGCTCCGTGCTTGGCCAGCCAGCGTTTATCCAGCCCTACCATGCTCGTGAGATACCCACCCGCCGAATGGCCGCTGACGAATACCTTCTTGGTTGAGCCTCCGTAGCGCGAAATATTTTTGAGCGTCCAAGCCACGGCCGCTGCTGCGTCCTCCACGTAGGCGGGGGATTGGACCTTGGGATGTAACCGGTAGTTGACCGGGACGACAGCGATGCCTTTTCCCTTCAATGCTGCGGGCACAGAGCGGTTCCCGTTCTTCAACCCACCGCCGTGAAACCAGACCACCGTCGCGAACTCCTTTTTGCCGGCGGGATAGTACACGTCCAAACGGCAGCGAGATTTAATGTAGTCGGTCAGCCCGGGGCCGGTGCGGTAGGCGATGTCGGCATCGGTCTTGTACTGGCCAGCTTCGTCCGCTCCCTTGGCCAAGCCAGTNCCCAAAACAAAAAGCGCAGCCAACGCCACCNCAGTCGTTTTTTGAAACGTCATCACACAGGCGATACTTCCCAAGCGCTTGGCCAAGCGCAACTCGCAAACCGTGTACTGAAGTATTGCTAAAATGATCAAAGCTGATCAACTGNGTGCGAGATGAGGCCCTTTTTAATCACAATTTTTTCAACGATTCTAAGTATCGCTTCTGTGAGAGGAGAATCTCCCCCTCCNAAAAAGCCGTTGATAAAACATGAGGTGCAATTCAACAGCCATCCTTTCGCCGTTTACGAGAAACGCGNAGCGCAAACTGCAAATGTGATCGTTTTGGTTCATGGCAGGACGATCAGCGCGCTACCCAATTTTGATCTGCAGGTTGGCCCAAAGAACAGGTCGTTCATGGATGCCTTGGTTGCGTCCGGGTTCAATGTGTATGCCATCGACCTTCGCGGTTTTGGGAACACCCCAAGGGATAAGTCCGGTTGGAACACNCCGGAAAAAGCGGCGAGTGATGTCACAGANTTTCTGAAGTGGGTGGCCAAGCGCTATCCTCAAAACAGCAAGCCCAGTTTGTTTGGGTACTCGCTTGGTTCTTTAGTTTCACATTTGGTTGTGCAAAAGAGTCCCGAGTTAGTTTCGGAACTGATTCTTTTTGGCCACCCCATCTCGTATCTAAACAAAATCAAGCCTCGCTCACCGGATGATGACCAAGCCGCCGTGAAACCTNTGAGGAAACCGAACAGTGTCGAGTGGTCGTCTGACGGTTTCATTTTGGAGTCCACAACGCAAGCCGTGATCGATGCCTACGTNGCCGCTTGCCTTAAAGCCGATCCGGTCTTAGTCGATTGGGATCAGACTCACCAATGGAGGCAACTTGACCCGGCAAAAATCAGCACCCCAACCTTGTTGATAAACGGAATTCACGATCCATATGCCCCGGTTGAAACGCTTTCGCCTTTTTTCAAACAGATCAAATCAGCCGACAAATCGTGGGTGATTATTNCCAAATTTGGGCACAACGTGCATCTGGAGGACGGCGCTACAAGACTGGTAAACGGCGTCGTTAATTTCATTCGCAGAAATCAACGCATGCCGAGGTAACTTGTCGGCACGCTTGGCCAAGCGAATGGGTTAGCGCTTGGGCGGATCCTTTGTGGCTCCGACGGCTTCTCGCCAGGCGATCAATTGGTTGAGCATGGCCTTGCGCTTGGCCAAGCGCTGAGTGGCGAGATTCACTTTTTCGCTCGGATCGGTGGCGAGGTTGTATAGCTCGAGGGAGTTGTCGGTGAAATTTTCGATCAACTTCCAGTCGCCATCGCGAATCGCGCCGCTGGAGCGGCCACCGAGGAAGTGCGGTTTCTCGAGTGGGTAATGCCAGTATAACGGGTCGCGCTTCAGTGCAGTGCCCGGTTTTTGCCAAATGCGGAGCAGCGAAGTGCCGTCGAGTTTTTGTCGTTGATCCGTTTCGTTGGCTGCCGCGAGCAGGGTGGGGTAGTGGTCGACGTTGGCGGTGGGTTGGTGTGAGACGCTGGCTGCCGGGATTTGCTCCGGCCAACTGACGATGAGCGGGACGCGGATGCCGCCTTCGTAAAGCTGACTCTTACCTCCGCGCAACGGCGCGTTGGAGGTCACGTTGGATTCCCCGCCGTTGTCGGAGCTGAAAATGACGATCGTGTTTTGGTCGAGGCCAAGCGCTTCGAGTTTTTCGGTGATCAGTCCGACACCGTCGTCGATGCTCTCAAGCATGGCGGCGAGATGCGGGTTGTGGTCGCCGGCCCAGTGGTTTTGCGGATCTCCTGCGAGCGCGGCGTCCTGACAGAGGTAGCATCGTTCGCGCGTGCTTTTGCCGGGAGGATGCTTGGCGCGGTATTTGGCGACCAATTTCGGTTTGCCGTTGAGGATGGTGTGCGGCGCGTAGTGGCTGAGGAACAGAAAAAACGGTTTGTCCTTGTTGCGCTCGATGAACTGCACGGCTTCGTGGTTGAGGCGGTCGGTGAGATATTCTCGGTTGCCCAGTTTTTGTTCCGGCAAATCGAGCCAGCGGATTGGTTGCGAGCGAAACAGGTATGGCCAAAAGTTCGCGCCGTTGCCAACGCCCTTGATCTCGCTGCCGGTGTTCCAGTTGAAGCCATGGTCGGTGGGGCGTACGACCTTGGTCGCCCCGTGGTAGTGGTAGCCGGAGAGGTGCCATTTACCGATCATGCCGGTGGCGTAGCCGGTGTCGCGCAGCTGCTCAGGCAGGGTAATGTGATCGGTCGACAGGCCGTTTTCGGAGTTGGGCCGGAGGTAATCCAAAATGCCCACCCGCGCCGGGTATTGGCCGGTGAGAAACGCCGCACGGTAGGGCGAGCAAACCGGCGCCGAGGCGTAGGCTTGGGTGAACCTCAGGCCGCGCTTGGCCAAGCGATCGAGGTGCGGGGTCTCGTTGAAGCGATTGCCGTAACAGCCCAACTCCGCCCAGCCAAGGTCGTCAGCCAGAATGAAAACGATGTTGGGGCGCTTGGCCTGAAGGGTTTGCGCGAGGGCTAAGGCAAGCAGCGCACAGAACCACCGCCATGAACTATTGGCCAAGCGGAAGCACACTAGACGATCGGCAACGGTTGGCCTTCGCAAATGAGGTATGGCCGGTCGAGTTGATCGTGCAACTCGGCGTTGTGGTCGATACCCATCGCCTTGTAGACNGTGGCGTGGATGTCCGCCGGGGAGCAGGCGCCCGCCGCCGGTTCGATGCCCTTGGTGTCGCTGGCGCCGTAGACTTGGCCTCCATGAACGCCGCCGCCGGCAAACGCCATCGAGTACACGCCGGGATGGTGGTCACGCCCGCCGTTGACGTTGACGTTTGGTGTGCGGCCGAAGTCGGTGAGGAATACCACGAGTGTTTCGTCGAGCATGCCGCGCATTTCGAGATCGGTNAGCAAGGCAGAGACGGCTCGGTCGAAAACCGGCAGTAGCCGATTTTTCATTTTGAAAAAGTGATTGCGATGCGTGTCCCAGTTATCGCCACCGCCGCCCGCGAGGTCTCCTGCGGAACAGACCGCCTGCACCACCGGCACACCGGCTTCGACGAGACGCCGTGCCAGCAGCAATGACTGCCCCCCAATGTGATCTCCGTACATGTCGCGGATGCGTTGATCTTCCAGATCGAGATCGTACGCCTCGCGCACCGGCGAACCGAGCAACATGTCGGCGGCCATTTGGCGGTAGTGTTCCAGTTTTTCGTACGCGGTGGAGTTGCCCACGCGTTGGCCAAGCGACTNATCCAATTGCTCAAGCAGCGTCAACCGATCGGAGATGCGCTCCTTCTCGATGTTCAACTTGAGGTTCAGCGCGGGATCGTCGTAACGGCTNANGCCACCGTACGGTTCGCCGGCTGGTGTTCGCATGAGGATCGGGTCGTACTTTGCCCCGAGCCAACCGGCACCTTCGCCAGCCATCTGGCGTCCGTTGTCGTACATCGAGTACGGCATCCGCACGGCGCCCGGCACACCGGCGATCGGGCGGTGAAAATGGGAGATGACCGAGGTGATCGACGGCCAGTTTTTGCGGCCCTTGGCCNTGATCTGCCCCTCCGGATGATGCCCGGTCATNTTCAGATAAACCGCGCCGGAGTGAGCGCCGTTGTTGTGATGCACCGAACGGACGATCGAGAGTTTGTTCGAGTGCTTGGCGAGTAGGGGAATGTGTTCCGAAAACTGGATGCCCGGTGTTGCGGTGCGGATCGTTTTGAACTCGCCGCGAATGTCGACCGGTGCCTCTGGCTTGGGGTCGAACGTCTCGTAATGGCTCATGCCACCCCAAGTGTAGATGATAATGCAGGCCTTGGCTTTGCGCCGCCGCGGAGCCGAGACAGCCTGTGCCTTGAGAAAAGTAGGCAGCGTCAGGCCGGCCAGTCCCACACTGGATCGGAGAAAATCTCGCCGTGTATGTTGCAGACTAAGCATCGCGACTGTTCGAAAACAGAGGAAAATCTAAATTTTTTGTGTCAATATAGCAATCCTGACTGGCTGTTATTTTGGGATGATCGCCCGGGCGAATGCGCGACCGGTGACAAAGTATCCAAGCGGCATGTCGCGCTGGTCGGCCACCATCCAGACGGCGTCTTCGTAGGTGTTTTGTCGGCGCTCCGCCCCCGGCTCAATGACGCCGTACAGTTTTGGTTTTCCGCCGTAGTCGATCCAAAACAACTTTACTGCTTTGTCGCGGTTGTTAACGAAGCGCACGATGGTGAACTCGCCGGTGACTGATTTGGCCGGTGGCTTTTCGTCGCCTCCGTCCGGCAGCCACTTAAGGTCGTCCTCCGGTTTGGGCTTCTCTTTTTCGACCGGGATGATGGCTGTAAGATCGATGCCTTTGACGATCGAAATTGCCGGGAGAGTCTTCTTCAGTTTTGCGATTCCAGCATCCGTCACGTCTGTTTGCCAGACGTAAAGTTGCCGAAGATTTTTCAACCCGGCCAAGTGGCCCAGCGACTTGTCGGTAATCTTGGTGCTGTAAAGGTTCAGGTACTCCAGCTTGGTCAACCCGGCGAGATGCGTGATACCTTCGTCGCCGATATTCGTCCGCTCAAGATGCAGCCGGGTGAGCTTGGCCAGGCCCTTGAGGTGAACCAATCCGGCGCTGGTGATTTTTGTGTCGCGGAGGTTGAGTTCGACCACGCCGCCCAGCTTGGCCACGTCGGCCAGCCCGTCGTCTGTGAGGTTACGTCCCCGGAGTTGGAACTGGATGTTCCATTGATCCTCCCCGCCGGGCGCGGGTAAGATCAAGCCGCCGTTTTTTTTGATCGAGTCGATTGCAGGTGGGTCGGCAGTTTGGCCAAGCGCTTGGCCTGCGACCGCCACAAAACCCAATAGCAGAAGGCGAATCATTTCGCGCTTGGTTTAGTTCAGGTCCGAAGGGACTTCGCCATTGCCGGTCTTGGTGCCGCCTTCCAAAATCCACGCGAGGTTGAATCGCGCCACGGCGGAACCGCCTTTCGGCCCACCCTCGAAGTGATGGATGATCATGCCTTCGGTGGCTGTGCCCGGCCGGCCGGAGGTCAGCGACGAGTAGGCGTGGCGGCCTTCGAAAACGAGACGCTTAATCGGCCACGTTTTGCCGCCGTCAAAACTAGCCCAGACGGTGCCCTTGACGCGGCCGTTCGGGCTGTCGCAGTTGCTGTAGATCAAAATGTCGTGGCCTTTCACGGCAAGACGGGTGAGGCCGGCCATGCAGCCGTAGTTCGTGTTTTGCGGCCCGTCCGGCAGGGCTTCGCAAAAAGTCAGATCCGTCCAAGTGTGGCCACCGTCGGTGCTGGTGGCGGTCCAGCGTCGTCGCGGGTTGGCGCCTTCCTCAGCCCAATGGCGTCTAGAGTTGTAGTATATTGTTCCGTCGCTCAACTCGGCGAGGGTGGCTTCGCCGGTGCCGTTAGCCGGGAAGGGTTCGCTGGTCTGCCAAGTTTTGCCGTCGTCATCGCTGTAAATGGCGTTGGTGTAATGCTGCGGCCATTTACTGCTGTGGTTTTGGCCTGCGTACCAGCGGGAGGGTCGAATCAAGCGCCCCTTGTGTTTGCCGTGGCGCAGGGTGATACCGTGATCGTTCATGTGCATCGAGGGGTCGTTGCCTTTGGAGTCCGGCTTGATGTTGGTCTCGATTTTGTTCCATGTCTTGCCGTCGTCGCTGCTGACATAGATGTGGATCGGAGCGGGCGGATGGCGGTCTTCCACAAACGCGATGATGTCGCCGTTGGTTTCATTCACCGTGAGGCCACCGGGCTGAAAACCGGGCTTGGCGATGACGATCTCAGGTCCCCAGGTATTGCCGCCGTCGTCGCTGCGTTTTGCGCGGACGTGGCTGGTTCCCCACGTGGCGATGATGGTGCCTTTCGTTGAAACCACGACGTTGCCGAATCGCTCGTTGGGGAACAACGGCTGGACGTCGAATTTGGCTTCGCCGAGGTGCGGCTTCAACGGGCCTTCAACTTTCGAGGAGGGCTGGAGGTGTTTGCACCCGGTCAGCAAGGCACAGGCTGCAGTGAACAGAAGTACTGATTTTTTCATGCGATAAAAAATGTGTGCGCAAAGGATGCCCATGCGGCACCGGATGGCAATTGGAAAATGCGCCGGGATCGCCGGTTATTCCGCCTTCGCTTGGCCAAGCGGAAGGGTCTTGGCGCGAATGCCGGCCAAGCGNTGGTTAGNCAGCGCTTGCATCGCTTGCACTCGTTCGGGATGNTCCGAGCTCAGGTCGGTTTTTTCCTCGATGTCCTTGGCCAAGTGGAACAGCGCCGGGCCGTTNCCCTTGAGNTTGGCGNGGCTGCGGTCGGGAAACANTTTCCAGTCTCCCACTCGGATCGCCNCGAAGCCGTCCGAGCCGTGCCAGTAAAGCAGGTCTTTTCGAGCGTGCGGNGTGGTTTTGCCNAGGAGNGTGTCCCAGACGTTTACACCGTCGAGAGGGAGGGCGTCGGAGGTACGCTTGTCCAAGTCGATCCGGCAAACATGCGCCAGCGTGGGCAGTAGATCCATCGCGGAAATCATAGCGTTAGTAGTCCGCCCAGCGNGGAGAANGCCCGGCCAACTNAGNATGCACGGCACACGCGTGCCGCCCTCAAGTGAACTCCATTTTTTGCCNCGGAACGGCTTGGCCAACGACTCTTTNGTCAGCGGCTCCGGGCCATTGTCGGAGCAAAAAATCACGAGCGTTTTTTTGTCCAGACCCTCTGTTTTGAGCGTGTCTAAAATGTCGCCGATGCAGGCGTCCATCTCCTCGACCACATCGCCGTAGANACNAAAGTTGGATTTGCCTTCCCAGTCCGGATGCGGCTCCACCGGGAAATGCGGTGCGGAGTAGGGCAGGTACAAAAAGAACGGCTTGGCTTTATTCGCTTGGATGAAATCGATTGCCTCGCGGGTGAACTTCTCCGTCAGCAACCGGTTTTCGTATGGCTTCTCGAGCAGCGTGTCGCCGCGCCAAAGTTCGTCCGTTTGGTTGTTGCTTTTGTTGATGTAAAAGGTGCGGTCAAAACCCTGTCGGTGCGGCCGGAACGGGGGCCGGTCACCGAGGTGCCACTTGCCGGAAATCGCCGTTTGGTAGCCGGCAGCACGGAAGAGCTCCG
>NZFR01000030.1 GCA_002689335.1 Verrucomicrobiales bacterium | reverse complement strand
TTTGCACTCGAAGATGGAGGAGACGCATTCGCGGCAATGTCTGCAGAGCGATTCGCTGCCGGCGGGGCTGTTGAAGGATCTGAAGTCACGCGGCCTGCTGGATGACACGCTGGTGATCTGGGGAGGCGAATTCGGTCGCACGCCGATGAGCGAAACGGAAGACGGACGGGATCACAATCCGACTGGATTCACCATGTGGATGACCGGTGGTGGCGTGCAGGGTGGGCAGGTGATCGGCGCTACGGACGAGTTGGGATTATGGGCTACGGAGGACCGTTTGCACGTACATGATTTACACGCGACGATTCTCCATCTCCTCGGAATTCACAATCTTGACCTGATTTACCACTACAAAGGTCGGCCCGAAAACCCGAAAATTAACGAGGGAAGCGCTTTTACAAAAATTGCGATTGGGTGACTTTACCGCTTGCCAAGGTGTGTGTGCGGCCTCACGGTGCGGCTTTAGGCACCTAACCGATAAGGGGAGTTGCTGACAGAGACAGGACCTATCATGGGAAATAAATTATTTGTAGGTGGCCTCAAATGGGAAGCCACAGAGGACGATCTTCGCGAGTTTTTTGCAGAGGCCGGAGAGATCACAGACGCAGTTGTGCTGCACGACCGGGACACGGGCCGGTCGCGCGGATTCGGATTCGTAACCTACGCCACGGACGAAGAGGCTAAGGCTGCGGTAGAGAAATATAANGAGGCAGATTTCATGGGGCGCAAGCTGACGGTCAACGAGGCGCGCCAACGTGAAGAGCGCTCAGGAGGCGGTGGTGGCGGAGGCGGTGGTGGNCGCGGTCGTCGCGACAACTGGTAATTTTCAACCNAATCGGGATTCCGCCCAAGCGGCGGGATCCTGTTTGTAGTAGGACCGGAGTTCTTCGTACAGCTCCGGTCTTTTCTTTTTGAGCTGCTTCGGCTTTTCGAAGAACGCTTCAGTGGCCGTTGCAAAAAACTCGGCTGGGTTCGTGGCCCCGTAGTGGTCGATCACCGTTTTTTTGCCCTTNGCCGCCTTGCGNTCGAAGCACTCAAACTCGCTGCTGAAGACAAGCGCCCAGGAGCGGTATTTTTGTTTGCGCGCACCAAAGTCCTCGCCTCGGCCCAGCGTTGGTGCGCCGTCCGCGACACCGTCCATTTGGTCGAGTTGATGGGCGAACTCNTGCAGAACGACGTTGTGTCCGTCGAAGGCATTCTTGCCGCCGCGCCGGCTTGAGTCCCANGCGAGCACGACCGGGCCGTATTGCCACGACTCGCCCAAACGATGGGATCGCTCGTCGGAGTCGTACGGATTTTTCGCGAGATANGAACTGGGATAAACGAGGATCGTTTTCAGGGNCGGGTAATAGGCCGGNTCACGGTGCAGCAANAANAGGCAGGCCTGCCCGGCGATGGTCACGCGAATCTCGTCATCGATCTCCAGCCCACCGCATCCCTCGAACCGTTTNTCGTGCAGGAATACCAAAATATGCGCCTGCAACTCCCGTTGATCGGTGGCGGGCAGTNCCGGATAAAAGCCAAGATTCGTTTCCAGAATGGNNACCCATTCCGNAGGGAACGCCCCTCNGCGAATTTTCGCGCGCCGCCGTTTTTTGAAAAAACCGAACACGCGGGAAGCCTCTCCGCGCCTGATGAAAAAGGCCAACATTAAAGTCGAGAGAGCCGCGGCGCGGTGATAGCTTTCCCAGCGCATGAAATCCGTCAAACGCAGAACGTTTTTGAAGTCCGGATTGGCTGCGTCGGCGCTTGGTTTTCCGGCGCTTNGCCAAGTGCGGGGAGCCAACGAGCGGGTGCAGGTGGCACTCATCGGTTGCGGTGGCCGCGGCACACAAGTTACCGCGAGCTTGGCCAANCGAAGCGATGTCGAGTGCTCGCAGGTGTGCGATATCCATCAGGAGCGCCTCTTGCGGATTGCAGACCACATGACCACGCAGCAGGGCGGCCGCAAACCGTTGCTGGCGCGACGCATGGAGGAGGTCTTTGCCAACAAGGACGTCGATGCCGTGGTTGTGGCTACGCCAGATCATTGGCACACGCCGGCCTCCATCCTCGCTTGTCAGGCTGGGAAAGATGTCTACGTCGAGAAACCGTTCAGCCATAATATTTGGGAAGGGCAAAAGCTCGTCGAGGCGGCGCGGAAGTACAAGCGCCTCGTGCAGGTCGGCACACAAAACCGCAGTGCCCCGTACAACCTCGCCGCCCGCGAGTACATCCAGTCCGGAAAACTGGGCGATGTGCGTTTGGTGAAGGTGTTCAACCTCAAGGGCGGCGGGCCGTTCCGGCTTGGGCAAAGTGGNGCTCCNCCGANAGGGTTTTCGTGGAAAACCTGGCTCGGCCCGGCCAAACCGCGACCGTATCACAGCCGTATTTTCCATGCCGGTTGGCATTATTTTTGGGACTACTCTGGCGGGGACTTGGCGGACTGTGGTATCCACCAACTCGACCTNGCGTTGATGGTGATGGGCGANCCTGCATTNCCGGCAGCGGNCTCTGCCTCGGGCGGGCGCATCCAGCACCGAGGCGATGATGCGGAGGTGCCCGATGTGGAAATTCTGCAGTACGATTATCCCGGTTTTGTTCTGACCTTCGAGCACTCGCACTTTGCCGGGGCNATGAGCAANANCANTGGCAGCATCCGCGCGAGTGATCAGTTTCCGCATTGGCCGCACTGCGCGACGCGTATCGANTTTTATGGCACGAAGGACANCATGATGCTGGGCCGACACGGCGGCGGGTGGCAGGTGTTCACATCCAGCGGCAAGGTGGTCGACCAGCAGTACGGCCGCCACCCCGACCCGGGGCATCAACAGAATTTTGTCGATTGCATCCGGTCACGCGAACTGCCAAATGCAGACGTTGGCCTTGCACAGGTGACGACGTCGGTGATGCACATGGGCAACATCGCACACCGTGTGGGCAACCAAAAGCTGTGGTACTCTGCCGAGGAGGAACGCTTCATTTCCAACGAGTCGGCCAACCGCTTGGCCAAGCGGCAAAACGTCAACGAGTTTTCCGTCACAGAGCCGGTTTGAGCCGCAGCACACGACAACGCGCTTGGATTGCCGCTTGGCTGCACCCAACCGGCAGACGATGTACCTTGGGTACGAATCACGGCACCGGCTGAATCCCGTATCGAAGCTCCCGCCATCACGCAGGTCGAGGCTAAGGCCGACCTCGGTGGCCATGCGATTGAGCAGATCGAGTTTTCGATCGACGACGAGCTTGTGTTTGTGGACGATACTGAGCCGTACGTGTTCGAGTGGCAAAACCGGAGGGTCGGTAAATTTGTTTTCACGGTCACCGCGAAGGGGGGCGATGGGGAGGCAGTGGAATCGCGTGGAGTCGAATTTGAGTTCGTTGCCAAGCGGGGGGCGGACGAGGCCGTGTTGATTGCCGAGGGCAGTCACTGGCTTTACCTCGATACGGGCGAACCATCGGACGAACAGTGGACCGGTGCCGGGTTTGATGATGCGCACTGGCTCGAGGGGCCGGCCCAACTGGGTTACGGCGAAGGAGACGAGGCTACGCGAATTCGGTTCGGCGAAAACCCGAGGGAAAAGCACGTCACCACTTGGTTCAGAAAAACGATTACCGTCGAGGATGTCGGCCGTTTTGACAGACTGAAACTTCGGCTGCTCAGCGACGACGGGGCATTGGTTTTTCTCAACGACCACTTCGTCGCACTCGAGTCAGTTGGCCAAGTCGGTTTGCTTTTTCAGTCCGCTCCAGTTTTTGTTTTGATACGACGGTCCGTCACAGATGAGCAAGGATCAGGAGTTCGAGTTTTTCACGCACATCCCTGTGACGTGGGATGAGTCCAAGGTGCTCGAATCCAAAATCGGCACTTACTCGACCATCGCGCGGCGCAGCGGCGATGATTGGTTCGTGGGCAGCTTCAACGCCGTGCAGTCCCGCAAAGTGGAATTCCCGTTCGATTTTCTGCCCAAGGGCAAAAATACACCGCTCATATTTACAGCGACGACATCTCGGTGAACACCCGCACTCAGGTCAGCGTCGCCATCCGTCTCGTCCCCAAAAACTAAACGAAGCGCTTGGCCAAGCGGGGAGCGTTGGGGGTGGGAATTGGTTTCTGCTTTTGCCTTTGGTCAAGCGGGCTGGTAGGTTGCCGCGCCTGCCCTGTTGGGCAGAGTTTGAGATGGAGTATAAAAATACGCTGAACCTTCCGCAGACGGATTTTCCCATGCGCGCCGGGCTGGTCCAACGCGAGCCAGAGCGCTTGGCCAAGTGGTATGCAGACGGCCTGTACGAACAGATTCAAAAGCGCCGCGAAGGGGCGGAGCGTTTTCTGTTGCACGATGGTCCGCCGTTCGCCAATGGCGATGTCCACATTGGCACGGCGCTGAACAAGATTCTCAAGGACTTCATCCTTAAATACCAATCGCTGCGGGGTAAACATGTGCCGTATGTGCCGGGTTGGGACTGCCACGGGTTGCCAATCGAATTTAAGGTCACGCAGAAGATGCGTAAGGCCGGCAATACCGACGCTACACCGGCAGCTATCCGCAAGGCGTGCGAGAAGTACGCGCTGGGGTTCATCGACAAACAACGCGAGCAGTTCAAGCGCTTGGGCGTACTTGGCGAGTGGGACAAACCGTACCTCACGCTCAATCCCGAGTACGAGGCGGAGGAGTTGCGTTTGTTCGCGGACTTGGTGGAGAAGGGGTTCGTTTATCGCGGCAAGAAGCCGGTTTACTGGAGCATCCCTTGTCGCACGGCTTTGGCCGAGGCTGAGGTAGAGTATCAGGATCACGTCAGCCAAAGTGTGTATGTGAAATTCCCCATCGTGGGTGAAACCAACATGCATCTACTGATCTGGACGACCACACCATGGACGCTGCCAGCGAATCTTGCGGTCGCATACAATTCGCAGTTCGATTATCAACTCATTCGCGTCGGCGAAGAGGCGTTGCTCGTCAGCGTGCCGCTGCTCGATACGGTTGTGGAGAAGTGCGGTTGGGCAGGGGACTTTGAAATTCTCCGCACCGTGCAAGGCGATCAGTTGGAGGAGTTTGAATATCACCACCCGTTTTGCGATCGCACCGGAAAACTTTTTGCGGGTGACCTGTTTGTCGATGACAGCGCCGGAACAGGGCTGGTCCACATCGCCCCCGGCCACGGTCAGGACGACTACAATCTTGGCAGGAACAATGGCCTGCCGATTTATTCGCCGGTGGACGACAGCGGCTGTCTTGCCCGCACGGCGGATCTGCCGGAAGAACAGCAGATTTCCGATGAATTGGTTGGGAAACAAATCTTGCCGAAAAACGGGAAAAGTGAAGCCAATGAAGCGGTAATCGAGGTGCTCAAGGCTGGTGACAAGCTGGCGTTCGAGGAGCGCTATGAGCACAGCTATCCGCACTGTTGGCGAAGTAAAACACCTGTGATTTTCCGTGCGATGGACCAGTGGTTTGTGAACATCGACCACGATGGATTTCGTGACCAGGCGCTTGCTGCGATCGACAGCGTCAACTGGGTTCCCGGCTGGGGCCGCAAACGGATTGAGGGTGCCGTGCAATCGCGGCCCGACTGGTGCATCTCGAGGCAGCGCTCGTGGGGCGTGCCGATCCCGGCGTTTTACGATCCACAGGGCGAGCCGATTCTCGATGCGCGCATTGTCCGCAACACCGCCGATCTCGTGAAGGAGCACGGCTCGAACGTTTGGTACGAACGCGATCTCGCTGACTTGTGGGCAGCGGTCAAGCCAACCGATTGGGATGGTCCCGAGGTGGCTGGCAAGTCCACCGACACGCTCGACGTGTGGATCGATTCCGGTTCGTCGTCGCGCTCCGTTTTGATGCAACGCAGCGAGCTTGGCCGTCCGGATGCCGAGAACGGCACCCCTGACGCCTGGCAAGCCGATTACTATCTTGAGGGTAGCGATCAGCATCGTGGTTGGTTTCAGTCGTCCCTACTTTTGTCGCTCGCCGGCAATGGCCTCGCGCCATATCGCAACGTGCTAACGCACGGCTTCATGGTCGATGCCGATCGCGAAAAGATTTCCAAAAGCAAACAGGATGGCGGCTACACTAAACCGCAGACTGCCGAGGCGTACGTCGGGGAGTACGGCGCGGACATCGTCCGGCTTTGGGTCGCCTCGCAGGATTTTCGCAACGACATTACCGTCAGCGAGGAGCGCATCAAAAAAGTAGCCGAGGCGTATCGTGGCATCCGCAACGCCCTCCGATATCAACTCAGCAACTTGTACGACTTTGATCCCGCGCAGCACACTGTTGCCGATGACGAATTGACCGGGCTTGACCGTTGGATACTCGATGCATTCGCTAAACTCGATGCAGAAGTTCGTGTGGCGTTCGATGCTTGCGAGTTTCACGCCGCCTACCAGCGAATCACGCAATTTGTTTCCGTGGAGTTGTCGGCTGTTTACCACGATACCGTAAAGGACCGGCTCTATACCTCGCCAGCCAATTCGCCACGTCGCCGATCAACACAGACTGCGCTTTATCGACTCATCCAGTCATTCACCAAGATGCTTTCGCCGATGCTTGCCTTTACCGCCGATGAGGCATGGGAGGCTATTCCGCACCTGAACAATGGCAGTGTACACTTGGCCGACTGGGAACCGTTCGAATTTAGCATAAGTGATGACGAGGCGGCCAACTGGCAAACCCTGTTCGCCATTCGTGAACGCGCCCTTCCGGTGCTGGAAGAGGCGCGGCAGGCCAAGCGCATCGGCAAGGGGCTTGAGGCCTGTGTGACTCTCGCCGGAGTTGGTAGAGAACTTGAGATTAGTCGTTCAAATCATGAAGATCTTCGCGAACTCTTAAACGTCTCCCAGCTAATACTGAACGAAGGCGAAGCGGATAAACTGCAGTCGGTTGTGGCTAAGGCTGATGGCAAAAAGTGTGAACGCTGCTGGCGCTGGGAAACCAGTGTTGGAGCCCATAAGGAGCACCCAACTCTCTGTACACGCTGCGTCGAGGCGGTGAGTTAATCCGATCGCCGCTTGGCCAAGCGCGCTTAGAGTGTTTCGAGGTAGGCGATCAAATCGCGAAGATCGTGTTTTGTGAGGATCGCGCCCATCGGAGGCATCACGGATGTGTTTGATTCCGTAATTTTTTTGATCGTGTCCAACGCTATCTCCAACGGTTCCCCTTGCGGTGGTATTAGTTTCAGTGATTGATCGGTTCGCTTTTCCACTCGCCCGACCAACGATTTACCATCGGTCAACTCAACCACCGTCACTCCGAAGCCCTTCGCGATTTCCGAATTTGGTGTGACTAGCGATCGCAGCAGATAAGCCTTGTCGACTCGCTTACCGATCTCCGCCAACTCTGGTCCCACCTGGTTGCCCTTGCCGCCAGCGTTGTGGCAGCGCACACACTGAGCGGCGACGTGGTTTTCGTAAACGAGCTTCCCTTTTTTGGCGTTGCCACCGGCAAGGGTGGAAACAAATTCGGCGGCAGGATCATCCTTCGGTTGCCCTGACTTATATCGCGCAAGCATCTGATCCAGCACCGGGAGGTTGCGCGCTTTGGCGGCTATTAGGACGTCCAGTTTCAACTCTTCGGCTGACTTGCCTTCGAGTAGTGACCCAAGCAAGTTTTGCAAAATTACATCCCCTTTCGGGCTATTGGCTTTGGCGAGGTAAGAAACAAAAACCTGCTGCGCGGATTCGCTCAGCTTGCCCCAATCGTCCGCCAACCGGTTAGCAAAAGCGGGCGGTTCAATCTCGGCCAGTTTTTTGATCGCGGCGACCTGAAGCTCCGGTTTTCGGTTTTTCGAGAGGGCAAGCAACGAATCGATAGCCTTCTTTTCGGCATCGACTTGTACCGACTGGATCGCCTGCACTCGANCGGTCAACTCCTGCGAATCGGCATTGGCTATGACAAACAACGGCCCGGCTTCAAGATCGATTTGAAGCCGTTCACAAAGTCGGATCAATTCGGCGAGCACCTCGCCATCGGAAGCGTCGAAAAGTTGTTGAAGGTTTGTTTCAACCAAGCGCTTGGCCAAGTCACCGTCGCGCTTGGAGAGTTCGCGGACACGCCCCTCGACGCGGTCAACGAACGGTCGCCGATTCCAATCGCGGAGGCACAGCAACGCTTCGGCGCGCATCGTCTTCGGTTTGGCTTGGTCNAGTGCAAAGTCGATCAACCGCTGTGCGTTGGCCTGTTTTCCGACGCGGAGGTTCGCGCTCAACAGTCGTCGTGTAATCGCTTCAGATTTGCTGCGGTTCGTGGGCAACAGATCGGCTACGGCTGGTAGCGCGTCCGGAATCGATTCGTCATCATGAATCGCGCTGATTGCCTCTCGCAGTACCCACTCGTTTTTGTCGGCCAAAAACAGTTTTGCCTCGGGGTGTTTGAGGCGTCGCAATGTGGCCACTGCAGCAACCCGGACGGAGGCCGAGTCGTGTTTGTTTTGCGCGCTCAACTGCGCCACATTTGCGCTGCCGGCCAACCCCATGATTGCCGCGTGCCGGATGTAAGCATCCTTGTCAGCATTTCGCTCGAGCAACGAGATCAGGTGGGGAACGGTATCGGCATTACCCGCTTGGCCAAGTGCCATAGCGGAGTGAAACCGAACGCGGGCATTTTTGTCGTGTAGCAAGTCGACCAGTCGCGGCGCNCTGGTCTTGAGCTTTCGCGTACCGGCCAGCTTGGCCGCTTGGGCCCGGATTTCATGATCGGTATCCGTGAACGGAAGCCGCTTGGCCAAGCGCTCGNCACGTTGTTTGTCCGGCTNAAGTTGCCCCAGCCCCCACATTGCATGGACGCGGGCAAGCCGGTCTACCTTGTCGTTTGTAGCCAAGGTTAGTAGTTCCTCAAAGCGGTTCTTCTTGGCCAATTCGAATTGAGCCTCTAGCCGAATTCNCTGATCGGGATGCGCAAGCAGGTAAGTCAAAAACGCGTGAGAGTGACTTCCGAAATCGTCGCTTAGCAACTTGGCAACCTGTTTGCGCTGCTCTGTTTTCCGAAGTTCCGGATTGTCGACCCGCCAGATGCTGCCCAGTTCGTTGGGCTGCCATTTTCCGTCCCAATTGGCGACGTACATAGAGCCGTCCGGCCCGAAGTTGATCGCGCTGGCCATCATTCCAAACAGAAAAATATGTTCATCGACCATTTTGAACGACGCACCCTGTGGTTCGGTTTTGAAGGCGGTTACTTTTTGCACCGGAAACTCGCACAGGAAAAACGAGCCCTTGTAACGATCGTTGAGTGCTGTGCCGGGGTTGTATTTGAAGCCACCAGGGCCGACGGAGAATTCACTTATCGGCGGGGTGATGTAGCCGGCCTGCCCCGGCCAATGCGGAAGCCAAAGTTTCTCGTCGATCCACGGACAATATTCCGGCGTCTCGGTTCGCTCGGGCCAGCCGCCTTTTTTAAATTGCCAATTCAATCGCCAGCCGGAATCGCTGCCCTCAGTGATATGGACAAATCGTTCGCGTTCCTCACGGATGTCGCCATCGTTATCCACCGAGAAAAGGTTACCGAACTCGTCGAACGCCAACTCCTGCACATTGCGCAGACCGGTGGCAAAAACCTCGAGGTCGCTTCCATCCCAATTGCAGCGCAACACACCGCCAGTGTGCGGGTGGTGCAAGAGGCGCCCCTCGCGTGTTCGCACCGAGAAGCCGTTGTCGCCAACGGAAAAATAGAGTTTGCCATCGGGGCCGACTGTCAACCCGTGCAGGTCGTGACCATCGAATGCGGCGTGTACACCGAACCCATGAAAGAGCACCTCCCGCTTGTCTGCATATCCGTCGTCATCGGCATCGTTCAACCTCCACACGTCTGGATAAATGGTCGCGAAAACATCACCGCGATACGGGAGTACGCCGGCCATCACGCCGTTGATTTCCTGATTGAATCCCTCGGCGAACACTTTGGCGACATCCGCCTTGCCATCGTCGTTCGTATCCTGCAGCAGATGAATGCGCTCCTTGATCGCCATCAAGTCGCGCCAATCGTGCGAGCCGTCGCCGTTACGATCCGCCAGCCACGACTTGTTTTGATCGCTCAATTCCGGAGCCATTTTCGTGCGAAACATTTTACGGAGTTGCGGAATAGTTTCGTTCGAAAGATCGTCAATCACCCACTCCTTGTGACCGCGAATGTCGATATCCACCGTGCCTCTCCGCGCCGTTTCCACTACAAACAATCGCCCCTGATAATCGAAACTCAGCGCGACCGGATTCAACAACATCGGCTGCCGCGCCCACTCCGTCAGACGCAACGACTTGTCGTGCAACTCAAACGGAATCTGAACCCGAGGATTCTGCCCAAGCGCTTGGCCAAGGATTAACAGTAGCCCAACCACCCAAGCCAATCGGGACAAATGCGGCTTATTTATAATGACTCTCACGACGCCCCAGAATTGTCTTCACTTCGGCAAGTGATTCAACTCTTCTTTATTTTTTGGCATCAATTCTTACCGCTTGGTCAAGCGCTTGGCTTGACGCTGCGGGTGGTGAGGGGGAGGATGCGTGTCCCAAATTAGCTTATGACAACTCCTCAGATTACACCGATTCGTCGTCGAGCGTTCCTCAAGACAGCTGCCGTGGCAGGTGCCGGTGTGGCGTTTCCGATGGTGGTGCCGCGCCGGGTATTCGGCGCCAATGAACGACTGAATATCGCTGCGATCGGTTCCGGCGGTAAGGGGCAGGTCGACATCGACGGTTGCGAGAGTCANAACATTGTTGCGCTTTGCGATGTCGATCCCGGCAAGGCGGCACACATGTTCAACCGTCATGCTAAAGCGCCTAAGTACGCTGATTTTCGTAAGATGCTCGACAAGGAAGCCAAGCACATCGATGCGGTCACGGTGTCCACGCCGGACCATACGCACGCANCTGCGGCTGCGATGGCGTTGCGCTTGGGAAAACATGTCTATTGTCAAAAGCCGCTGACGCACTCGGTTTTTGAGGCAAGGGTGCTGACCGATCTTGCGCGCAAACACAAGGTAGCGACGCAGATGGGGAATCAGGGACACTCGAACCCGGACTCGCGCCGTTATGTTGAGTTGATCCAAGCCGGTGTGCTGGGTGATGTGAAGGAGGTTCACATTTGGACCGATCGCCCGATCTGGCCNCAGGGTATCGGTCGNCCGGCTGGAACNCCTCCTGTGCCGAAGAATCTGGACTGGGATCTGTGGCTTGGCCCGGCGCCCGATCGCCCGTACCACCCGGCGTATCATCCGTTCAAGTGGCGTGGGTTCTGGGACTTTGGCACCGGAGCGGTCGGCGACATGGGTTGCCACAACTCCGACCTCGCTTACTGGGCACTTGACTTGCGCAACCCCAAGACGCTCAAGGCGGAGTCTTCTGGAATCAACGACGAGACAGCGCCGAAGTGGTCGATCATCACTTCGCACTTTCCGAAACAAGGCAAACGCAAGCCGGTTAAAGTTGTTTGGTATGACGGAGGAAAAAAACCGGATCCGGCCTTGGCCAAGCAGNAGTCTCTTCCCGGCAANGGNTCCATNCTNATCGGNAGCAAGGACTCGCTTTNCATCCCGATGTACTGGGGCAAGGGNACGTTTCTCTCGGGAGCCACCGAGGCGGATTTCNAGGATGTGCCNGAGACNATCGANAAGCCGAAAGATTTNAANCGNCACCATTACCTNGAGTGGATCGACGCCTGCAAGGGTGGCAAACCGGCTTGGTCTAACTTCGACTACGCTGGGCCGATGACTGAGGCGATGTTACTGGGCTTGGTTGCGTTNCGCNCCGGCAAACGGATCGAGTGGAACGCGAAAAAGATGCGCGTCACCAATCTACCCGAAGCCAACAAATTGGTTCGTCCCGAGTATCGCAAAGGCTGGGTGCTCTGACTCGATCACTGCCAAGCGCCGAAAATAAAAGGGGTTGATCGCTTGACTTGCCCGGTGAGGCGGTGTAATCCGCCCGCNGCT
Organism: Verrucomicrobiales bacterium; assembly: GCA_002689335.1. Lineage (GTDB taxonomy): Bacteria > Verrucomicrobiota > Verrucomicrobiia > Limisphaerales > UBA1096 > UBA1096. The sequence continues at coordinate 12,380 of NZFR01000030.1, read as the reverse complement.
TTTNAAGTTGGCTTGACCTGTTTCAGNAANGGTTGGCNCACTATTTCGCGGTATCGCGGCTGTTTCTTCATTTATCCTGTCGACACCCTCGCATTCCAAAGNGTNTNCGNCACGGAAGACCTCATGAGTTCNTCAGAAAAAAAATCCCGCAGGACGGGTGGCAAAAAACGAGATCGATTTGGCAANGCCAAGTCGCGAAAACGGCGTCCCCCCNGCAAATCCGGTAGTGGCCGCCGTGGCGGTGGCCCTCAGGCCAAGCGCAAATTCCGCTCCCGGGAAAATCGGGAACCGTTGGAAGCTCTTAAGATGGAAGGCGTNTTTGACACNCTGCTNCCCGAGATCCAACACGCTCTNCGCAAGGAGCATTACGAACTGCCGACACCGGTTCAGGCGCAGGCCATCCCAGCGCAGGTTACCGGGGANGACTTGTTTGGCAGTGCGCAAACCGGAACCGGCAAGACCGCAGCGTTCACCATTCCGTTGCTNCAGGATTTGGCCGGATACCGTAAGCGGCCGGNCAGCGGACAGCCAAGGGCTCTGATACTGGCCCCGACNCGCGAACTCGCNGCGCAGATCGGCGAAAGCATCGGGACGTACGGCCAATTTCTTCACGTCTCGCACACAGTTATTTTTGGTGGCGTGGGGCAGCGGCCGCAGGAGGAAGCGCTTGATCGCGGTGTNGACATCGTCGTCGCCACNCCGGGAAGNTTACTCGATTTAATGGGGCAGGGGTATGTGNACTTGAGTCANGNCGAGACGTTTATTTTGGACGAAGCCGATCGCATGCTNGATATGGGTTTCATACCGGACATCGAAAAAGTGATCGCCCGTCTTCCGGAGGATCGCCGTAACGGATTTTTCTCGGCAACCGTGCCCAAGGCGGTCGAGGAGTTGGCCAGTCGCATTTTGGTGAATCCTGTGCGCGTNACGATCGACCCCGAAAAGCNGACCGTCGATAAAATCGATCAGCGTGCCTTGTACGTGGATCGANACAAAAAAGACGATCTACTCATCGATTTGATCCGCCGNCGCAAAATCAAAAAGGCGATCGTTTTTGTGAAAATGAAATATCGGGCCAGTCGAATCTGCGAGCGACTNGATCGCGNCGGGATTTCCTCTGAGCCGATTCACGGCAACAAATCNCAGGCGGCCCGNACCCGGGCGNTGAGCCAATTCAAGAGTGGCAAGGTCAAGGTGCTGGTGGCTACAGATATNGCCGCCCGCGGAATCGACGTGGATGATATCACGGACGTGTTCAACTACGATCTGCCNGTTGAGGCTGAAACCTATGTACATCGGATNGGTCGTACGGCACGCGCCGGAGCAGAGGGGCACGCTTGGACGTTTTGCAGCAAGGACGATGTCGATCTACTTCGAGACGTGGAGCGTTACATCAAAAAGCCGATCCCNGACGAGACGGAACACGAATTCCACCGGGAATCGATCCTCAACATGGTTCGGAACTTCAAAACGTCTCGTCGCAAGCAGGCCCAGCAGAAAAACAAAACNAAAAAGCCAAAGCGGTGGGCACTGAAAAAGAAACCGCGTTCGNTCAAGGAACTNTCCNGCGAGAAGGATCGCAATTAGTGATGACCTCAGCGCTTGGCCAAGCGCTCTTTCTTGCCTAGTTTGTGGCTGTGGAACTACCGCCGGATTATCACATGCACACCCCCCTTTGCCGTCATGCGGTNGGNGANCCNACTGAGTATGCGGCTAGGGCGNCCAAGCTNGGNCTCACGGAGATCGGGTTCACCGAGCACGCGCCGATGCTGGAAGATGACTTCGATGACTGGCGGATGCTTGAAAGTGAGCTGGACCTCTATCACGAAAAACTCGACCAAGCGGAAAAAGAGAANCCGGACGTCACTATNCGNCGCAGCTTAGAGATCGACTTCCTCCCNNAATACACAGNTTGGATCAAAAACTTGGCNAAGCGATATAAATGGGATTATTTNATCGGTTCAGTGCATTACATTGGNNAAAANTGGAGTTTTGATCATCCGGATAAACGAGNNNCTTGGGAGGGNAGAGATTTGAATCAAGTNTGGTCGGAATATTANAGTNGTTTAGTGGAGTCTGTGTCTATCGGAGTTTTTAACATCATAGGGCATTGTGACTTGATTAAGGTGTTTGGAGATCGGCCCGAGGGTGATCTCAAACCGCTTTGGCGCGTGTTCCTTGAGAAGGTAAAGCAGCACGACACGGCGATCGAAATTAACACCAATGGCATTCAAAAGCCCTGCGGTGAGATGTATCCGGAGCCCGCGATTTTGGAGATGGCGGCTGAGATTGGGGTAGGGTTGACCTTCGGTTCTGACGCGCACAAACCGGAGCGTGTGGGGGATCAATTTGAGGAAGCGGTCGCATTGGCCAAGCGCAGTGGGTTCACGCAATACCGGACGTTTGCCGGCGGCGAATATGAGTCTGTGCCNTTTTGAATTGAAAAACATGGTCGTNTATCCCCAAATGCCCNTCCATGAGTAGTGTCTACGAAGGTCCGGTTTTTGTGGTGAAGGATAATATCGACACCGATCAGATTATCCCNGCCCAGTACCTNAATCTCNTTCCGACGATCCCGGAGGAATACGANAAGCTTGGCAGCTATGCGCTGATCGGTTTGCCGGAGTCGCTTNACTCNACGCGNTACGTGAACGAAGGCGAGCTGGATTCNGAGTATCCCATCGTGATAGCCGGGAGAAATTTTGGCTGCGGTAGTTCGCGAGAGCATGCGCCGATTGCGCTGGGATCGGCTGGTTGCAAGTTGGTACTCGCNGAAAGTTTTGCGCGGATTTTTTTNCGNAATTGTGTGGCCACCGGTGAGTTGTATCCGTGCGATGTTACCGAGCGTCTTTGTGAAGTGCTAAACACCGGCGACGAAGTCCGGGTGGATTTGGATGCCGGAACGGTGCTCAACATATCGACCTGCAACGAGTACTCGATTAAGCCACTGGGCGAAGTGCGTCCGGTGATCGATGCCGGCGGGCTGTTTAACTTCGCCCGCGCGAACGGCATGATTGCGAGTTAAACCAAGCGCTTGGCCAAGCGCTGTTCCCTATGTCTGAAACAGATTCAACACGAGTAGTCGTTGGCTTGAGCGGAGGCGTCGACTCGTCCGCTGCGGCTTCGTTGTTGGTGGAGCAGGGCTTCGACGTCATCGGCATCACGCTGAAGGTTTGGCCGCAGGATTGTGTGTCCCGTGCGGAGGACAAGTGCTGCGGGCCGCAGGCGGTGATGGACGCCCGCTCGGTCGCGAACAAGCTGGAGATCCCGTATTACCTCATTGATGAGTCGAAAGAATTCCAGCGCGATGTGATCGATTACTTTGCGGCTGAATATAAAGCCGGGCGCACGCCGAACCCGTGTGTGATGTGTAACGAGAAATTGAAGTTCGGTAACCTGATCACTCGCGCGAAAAAACTGGGCGCGGAATTTGTGGCGACCGGTCATTATGCGCGTTTGGAAAAACGGAACGGTCGCACGGTCATGTTACGCGGGAAAGATGCCCGCAAGGATCAGACGTACTTTTTGTTTTCGCTGGGTCAGGAGCAGTTGGCGCACATGATGTTTCCGCTCGGTGAACTGCAGAAAAGTGAAACCCGTGAGGTGGCCCGCTGTGTGAGCCTAAAGACGGCGGAGAAGCAGGAAAGTCAGGAGATCTGTTTTGTGCCAGATAAGGACTACAAAAAGTTTCTGACCACGGCCGGCTTGGTCGAGGAGCATCAGGGGGAAATTGTGAACACCCTTGGGCAGGTGCTTGGTCATCACGACGGGATTGAGTTTTACACGATCGGCCAGAGGAAGGGGTTGGGTATCTCGTCGCCGACTCCATTGTATGTGGTGGAGTTGGATCCGGAGAACAACCGGGTGGTCGTGGGTGAGGAGGGGATGTTGTTGCGAACGGAGTTCCGGATCGGCCGTTGCAACTGGATTCCGTTTGAGAATTTGGATCGGCCGATCAAGGTTTCGGCTGCAATTCGGTACAACCATCCCGGCGCCGCTGCCACGGTGGAGCCCTCGGAAAACGGTCAGGCGATTGTGAAGCTCCACGAACCGCAACGGGCTGTCACCCCCGGTCAGGCGTGTGTTTTTTATCAGGATGATCTTGTGGTTGGCGGAGGGTGGATCATGCGTCATTAGCCAATGTTTTTAGGAATAAAAAAGCGTGAATGTCGGACTTTTTGGGCCAAAAAACGGGGCATAAAAGGATTGCCCGGAAGGGGCGATTGTGGCTTCATATCCGGCCCTGACGCACGGGGGAGCTGCTGGGAAGGCGGTTCTACTTTGCCCCAACCGGGGCCGCGCCAATCTGGCACCTGCTGGTTATGAACTTGGTTCGAGTCCATGTACACTACTCGGGACGAGTGCAGGGNGTGGGNTTCCGATACACAGTGAAGTCATTGGTGCCNGGGTACGATGTACTCGGNANGATTCGGAATNTGCCCGATGGTCGTGTGGAAATGGTCGCCGAAGGCGAACAAGGGGANCTGGAAGAATTTCTGCAGGCGGTTCGCGACTCCGGGNTGCGGCGAAACATACAGGACGAGGAGATCGTCTGGGAAGAGGCAGAGGATCAATTCAGGGGATTTGAGATCANCGGCTGAGTGCCGGTCGTTTGAATGAAGTACGCTTTAATAGCTGACATACACGCCAACCTCGAAGGACTCGAGGTTGTGCTTGAGGATGCGCAGAAGAACAACTGCACGCACTACGTGTGTCTGGGGGATGTGGTGGGCTATAANCCCAATCCAGTCGAGTGCATGAACATTGTTCGCGAGATGGATATGCCCTGCATCATGGGCAACCACGACGAATACTGTGGTGGNACGACGGATCTCGCAGGGTTCAATCCGCACGCGAGCCATGCGATCCAGTGGACGCGCGATCAGCTATCCGAGGAGCAGCGCGACTGGTTGCGCCGGCTCAAGTATCTCCGCATGATCGCNAATTTCACGATCGTGCACTCCACGCTCGACGGCCCCAAACGCTGGGGCTACGTGCTGAGCAAGCTCGATGCNGCCTCCAGTTTTACCTACCAAAACACNGGCGTTTGTTTCTTTGGCCACACNCATGTGCCGCTGGCATTTGTCCGCGAACAAAACTCCGTGACCGGTGGCAAGTACGACAAGTTCACCGTTGAGAAGGGGAAAAAATATTTCGTCAACGTCGGCAGCGTTGGGCAACCGCGCGACGGCGATCCGCGNGCCGGTTATGTGATTTACGACCTNAAGGCNGGCACCNTNGAACTGCGCCGACTCGAGTACGATATCGAAAAAACCCAGGCCAAGATTCTGGCAGCCGGATTGCCGGAGCGCTTGGCCAACCGCTTGGCTTCCGGCCGCTAAACCGACCGCGCTTGNCCAAGCGCAANCGCGTGCCAACNCCGAAGGGCANGCCCCCAGCTNATGCACAAGCTGAAGCATATTTTTANCTTCATCACCCCCTACGTGAAGCCNTACTGGGGNCGNTTGTTGGCAGGCCTCTTCTTNGGTGTTCTCTTCGGAGCCTCCAACGGGTTGGTGCTTTGGGCAACCAAGACGCTACTCGATCGCCTTGATCCACAGACTGTCGCAGAAGCTGCGAACGCGACCGCAATTGACACGGAAGCCGGGAATTGGTTCACCGAGACGGCTGCCTCCATCCAAACCAGTGTGATTGGTACACTGGACCCATGGTTGCCGAGGATGGGCGACGAGTTGACTTGGATGCAGATCGTCGGCGGGCTGTTGGTTTTTCCGCTGTTGGTCGGATTCCGTGGGTCGACCAAGTTTCTTGGCGCCTATTGCCTCGCGTGGGCGAGCGAGCGGGTCATCAACGACCTTCGCGTGGCTGTGTTCAGAAACCTCAGTCGATTGTCGATCCGGTTTTTCAACAAGTCCACCACTGGCGATTTGATCACGCGCATTAATGGTGACGCGCTGCTGTTGCAGACCTGTCTTTCGTCCGGTGTGGGGCATCTTGTGGCGGAACCGGTTGCTGTCATCAGTGTTTTTACTGGCCTTTGCCTGATCGATTGGCAACTGACGCTCAGTGTGCTCGTGCTCTTCCCGATCTGCGTGGTGCCTATCGTTTATTTTGGCAAGAAAGCACGCCGAGCNACGCGTCGAAAAGTGGAGGCCAACGTGAACCAATCCAGCCTTGCGGTGGAGATGTTTTCCGGCATGCGGGTGATTAAGGCGTTCGGCCTCGAGGGCATGCGGGTTAATCGCTTTCGAGAGTTGTCGGAGCAACTNATCCGGCAGACGATGAAAACNGTCCGCTCTCGCGAGATCGTTGGACCGCTGGTGGAGACGGTTTCGATGATCGGTATCGGCGCTCTTATTTTGTACGTCGTTTATACCANCNGAAGCATTCCGGATCTNGTTGTGTTTTTCACTGGGGTGCTGATGTTTTATACGCCGATCCGAAAGCTCGCGCGTTGGCATGTGCAAATCGAAGAGGCGAGCGTTGGGGCGCAACGNCTAATGAATGTACTCGATGAAAAACCGGACATCCTCGACCAAGCCGAACCGAAGCCGATGAATAGCTTCGAACAGGGAATCGAGTGGAGCAGTATTACGTTCGCGTACGAGGAGGAGGATGTGTTGAGGAATTTCAGCCTTAACGTACCCAAGGGAACCAAACTGGGTATTGTCGGGGAAAGTGGCTCAGGGAAAAGTACGCTCATCAATTTGTTGTTCCGTTTTCACGATCCCGACGCTGGGGCGATCAATCTCGATGGGCACGACTTGCGCGATCTGCGTATCAGCGATTTTCGTGAACAGATGGCGCTGGTGAGTCAGGAGGTGGTGCTTTTCGATTTAACGGTCGCCGAGAATATTACGCTTGGCCACGCGGGCTGCACTCGTGAACAGGTTGAGGAGGCGGCTCGGCACGCGCACGCGCATGAGTTCATCGAGGCGTTGCCGGAGGGGTACGACACCCGGATCGGAGAACGCGGGGTGACGTTGTCCGGTGGTCAGCGCCAGCGCTTGGCCATCGCCCGGGCGTTCGTTCGCAATGCCCCGATTTTGGTGCTCGATGAGGCCACGGCGGCGTTGGACTCGAAGGCCGAAACGGAGGTGCAGGCGGCTATCGATCGGTTAAGCGAAAACCGTACGGTGCTTTGTGTGGCGCATCGACTATCCACGCTGCGTTCGATGGATCGCATCATTGTCCTGTCCCAAGGGCAGACCATCGAAGAGGGAACGTTTGATGAACTGCTTGTGAAAGATGGCGTGTTCTACGGCTTGGCGCGGGCGCAGGGCATCACGGCCTGATCCGCAACCTAGGCCAAGTGCTTGGCCAAGAGCTANTTTTTCTTCGCGAACAAAGGGAACCGCCCGGAAGGCGTGTGGGCTTCCTTGAACAAAGGCGTGATTCTTTTGACCACATCCGGATGCTTCGCCGCGATGTCCTTGGTTTCGCCGATGTCCTCCTTGAGGTTGTAAAGGAGGATCGGCGCTTCGGGATTGTTTTTAACCTTCAGCCGGATGGCCTTCCAGTCGCCCATACGGATCGCCTGAGCGTTGCCATACGAATGGAACTCCCAGTAGAGGTAATCGTGTTTCTTTTGTTTTTCGCCGGTGAGTGTGGGCGCGTACGAGATGCCGTCGGTGTGTTTGGGCGTGGGGATTTTTGCGAGTTCACAAAATGTCGGCATCAAATCCCAGTGGGCACAGATGTGTTCGCTCACGCTGTTGGCTTTTACCTGGCCCGGCCAATAGGCGATGAGCGGCACACGAATTCCGCCTTCGTAAAGGTCGCGCTTGTGCCCTTTCAACGGGCCGTTGCTGTTGAAGAAACCGGGTTGATGACCACCCTCGTAGTGGGGGCCGTTGTCGCTGGTGAACAACACGAGCGTGTTGTCGGCGATGTTTAATTCGTCCAACAGATCGAGCACCTGTCCCACGCCGCGATCCATGCGGGTCATCATGCCGGCGAATGCGGCCACAGGGTTCTTCACTTTGGTGCCGTGACTGTACTTGCCGATCTTGTCCTCAAACTGCGGAAACTTTTTTCGGAAAGGCGCGACATCCTCCTCGGGGCATTGCATAGCAGCGTGAGGGATGGTGATNGGCAGGTAGGCGAAGAACGGCTTTTTGGCGTTGTTGCGGATGAACTTCAGTGCCTGTTTTTGGATGAGATCGTGCGAGTAGGTTTTGCCGTCGAGCATCACCTTTTTGTCATTATTCCAAAGGTGTTTGGGATAAAACGTGTGCGCTTGGCGCTGGCAGTTGTAGCCATAAAACTCATCCCAGCCTTGGTTCATCGGATCCCCGCTGGACTTGGGCGCGCCAAGGCCCCACTTGCCAAACATGCCGGTAGTGTAGCCGGCCTCCTTTAGTAACTTGGGGATGGTAATCATGTCGCCGGGGATCGGTGCCTGTCCCTCCGGTTGCACCTCGCGGTTGCCGCGCACGAACGCGTGACCGGTGTGGACACCGTTCATGATACTGCAACGGGTCGGCGCACACACCGTGCTGCCGGAGTAATGCTGCGTGAAGCGCATCCCCTTGGCCGCCATACGATCGATGTTTGGCGTGGCAAAAAGTTTTTGCCCGTAACAGCCGAAGTCGCCATACCCGGCATCGTCGACCATGATGAAAATGAAGTTCGGTTTCTTCGTCGCTGCTTCAGCGGAGACGCCAAGCAGAACAATCGCCAATAACAGAAGTAGTTTTTTCATGAGTAAATTATTCGTGGTGGGATTTGAATGATTCCGGATCAGCTTCCGATTTCCGTCACGGGGGAGAGCTGCCACCAACGCCGCGTCGAAAAGGTACTCGCTTGGTCGATGCGGTCAATTCCGATCCAAGGGAANATGTTCGCGCTTGANGGCCGCTTTNAATTCCTCGATCAACTCTGGCTGGCTCTTGGCTAANTTGGTTGTTTCAGCGAGNTCNTTTTTCAAATTGTAAATTTCGATTGGGCCATCCGGTTGATTTCGTGTGTTGCGCCGGACCCCTTTCCAGTCGCCTTTTAGTACGGCTGTCGCGCCGCCGCGTTCACCAAACTCCCAGTACAGGTAGTCGTGTTGGCGCTGTCCCTTTTTGCCGAGAAGAGTCGGTGTCATTGAGATGCCGTCGATTTTATGTTCGGTCTCGATCTGCGCCAGCTCGAGCAGTGTCGGGAAAATATCCTGAAACCCGCTGAGGTGGTGACTGACTTTTTTCGCTGGTATGTGCCCCGGCCAACGCGCGATGAACGGTACACGNAGCCCGCCTTCGTACAGGTCGCGTTTCATGCCGCGCAACGGCCCGTTGCTGTCGAAGAACTCCATCTTATGCCGTCCCTCCTGATGCGGGCCGTTGTCACTGGAAAACATCACGATCGTNTTGTCGTCGATTTTTAANTCNTTCAGCACGTCCAAGATTCGGCCGACGTCTTNGTCGATGTAGTCGATCATGCGCGCGAATCCTTTTTCCTGATCCGGGATGTCGAGATTGGCATGGCTACCCCAGTCCGGTACGCGCATGCCGTCGTAATCGATTCGTTTTTCGCCGCCCGCTTCGTTGTTGGCGTGCGGGATGTTGAGCGCGTAATAGGCAAAGAACGGCTTGGTTTGATCGGCGCCAGCCTTGCGAATGTAGTCGACCAGCCGGTCAGCGATTAGCTTCGGTGCATAGTCCTTGGCGATGCGCGCCACGCCGGCTCCCTCGTGGCGCAGGCCGCTGCGCTTGGCTCGCCAGTCATCGAACAACACGTTTCGGAGCTTCACTTTGTGGCCGTTGTGCACAAGAAATTCAGGATAAAAATTGTGCGCATGAAACATGTTGATGTAGCCGTAAAATTTGTCGAAGCCATGACGCTGAGGGTCATCCAGCGGGGGCGGATTGCCAATACCCCATTTGCCGAAGCATCCGGTATGATAGCCGCTCTGTTGTAGCAGCTTGGCGAAGGTGATGTCGCTTGGCTGAAGTTGCCCTGGGCCGTTTCCGCGGATTCGGGTATGGCCGGTGTGCAGTCCCGTCATTAGCACACAGCGTGATGGCGCACATACCGTGCTACCTGAGTAGTGCCGCGTGAAACGCATCCCCTCCTTGGCCAAGAGATCGAGGTTGGGTGTGCGCAATGTTTTCTGCCCGTAGCAACCGAGGTCACCCCAGCCAAGGTCATCCGCCAAAATGTAAATGATATTGGGTCGATCCGCCTTCGCTTGGCCAAGCNCCAGCAGTAGGCCAAGCGCGACGAGAATTCGTTTNCAGGACAATTGCATGCGCGGAGAGGATTTCGCATCGCTTGGCGGGATGCAAGTTTGCCATGCGTAGATCGGTTCGCGCTTTTCGTTTCCCCACAGAAAACCGGGTTGATTATTTGTAATCCGGTCACCAAGGTTCCCCTGTTGACCGATCTGCAAAAAATAGTTTGTNCCGCTTGGCTTACACTTGGCCTTAGCGCCTGTTCGAATCCCGAGGCGGATCGTGCGCTCATCGAAGCGTCGAAGTCGGGAAATTTGGAGCAGGTNAATCTCGCGATTTCCGACTGGGGAAACGTGGATGCAAAAGGGGGCAAGCTGATGGCTACTCCGCTGCATTATGCGACCGTGCATGGCCATTCGGCGATAATCGAACGGCTGTTGGCCAAGGGTGCGGACGTGCAGTCAAGGGATGCCAACGGCGAAACACCGATGCACGACGCCGCTGCGTTTGGGCGAGTTCAAGAGGCGGAAATGCTGCTGGCTCAAGAGGCGGAAGTGAACGCGCTGACCCCGGGCGAACAGACCCCGTTGGATTACGCGATTGAGGCCAACGCAGAGAAACTCACCAGCTTGCTTCGAAAAAACGGTGGTAAAACCGGTGCGGAACTGTCCATTCATATCGCCGCTAAACGGGGCGACACCGAGGCGCTGCAGCAACACTTGGATGCNGGGACGGATGTCAACCTGTCNGATGAGNCTGGGGCGACTCCGATGGATCATGCTGCAAAACTGGATACCGAGGACGCGGCGGCTTTCTTGCGGTCGCGGGGTGGAAAAACCTCTGCCGAGTTGCAAGCCGCGGAGCCAACCGCCGGTTAACCGCCTGAATTCGGTTTAAGGAACCTCAAGGCAGACGAGCTGATTTTTGCTGCGGACATAGAGCAGACCGTTGGCCAACGCCGGTTGTCTGCGCGCCTCCGATCCGACCACCTGCGCACGGCTGATCTCGATCCACCCATCGGGACTGACCTGACCGAGCACCAGTTCGCCGCTTTCCATCAACGCCACCAGCCGATCTCCGCACAGAATCATCTGGCAATCGCCAAACCGGTTTTCACTCCAGCGCACTTTACCGGTGGCCAACTCGACACATCGCAGCGCCGGCTCCGGTGGGATATCCGCCCGCCCGTGCGTGCCGTAAAGGAAACCGTTCCTGTGCATCACACTTGCGTATTGGCTCGAGAGGCTCGTGTCGCTGGACCACACCTTTTCGTAACTACTTGGTGTTGCTTTCAGCACCAGCGCGCCGGTGTTGTAGCTAGAAGTGAGAAAAATCTGATCCCCCACGACAAGCGGTGCGGCGGCATTGACCGACGCATGAATCTGTGCCCGCCATTGGTGTTGATGATCGACTTCACCGTTGGCGGGATTCACCACGGCCAAACCGGAGCGCGTGAAAAAAACCGCCCGCCGTTTTCCCTGCAGCGAAGCCATCACCGGGGAGGAGTAACTGGCTTCGTCATCGAGTGTTTTCCAAATCAGCTTGCCGGTGGATTTGTCGAGCGCCACGATCCCCGCACCGCTTTTACCACCGATGTTAAGCAACACCGCCTTCCCCTCAACCAGCGGCGAGCAGGCCATCCCAAAAAATCCATCCGGCGTGCGGAAGGTCTTTTGAGTGTCCACCTTCCACACCGTTTTGCCGTTGGCCAAGTTCGTGCAAACAACAATGCCCTGCGCACTCATGGTGTAAACATTGCCATCCACGATCGCCGGGGTCGAACGCGGCCCGCCGCCTGAACCAAAGCTGTCGACGTAGCTCGTCGGGTAACGGTTTGACCAAACAGTTTCGCCGGTATTTGCATTCAAACACTCGATCACATCCTGCCCCGCCACCTCGTGAAACAGAATCGCCTTTCCCCCAGCCACCACCAAGCCACACAACGCTTGGCCAATATCCTTCTTTTGCCAGATCACCTTTGGCCCGTCATCCGTCCAAGCTTGAGTCAGCGCCTTCCCAGGATAGACCGCATCCCGATTTGGACCCAAATACTGAGGCCAGTCGGCCGCAAGCAGCGAATTCTCAAAATTCGGTAAAACAAAAGAAAAAATGCAAATAATTAACCGTAAATTGCTAATCAAGGCAGTTTTAAAGGGCAAAAACATCCCGGGAATTAGACTCTTCAATCACCTGTATTAAAGGAAAAAATAAAGATGACTTGGAATTCTGTGGCTTAGATCTTTTAAATTTTATGAAACATTC
>NZFR01000029.1 GCA_002689335.1 Verrucomicrobiales bacterium | reverse complement strand
TCGGATGTGACGAATGTTCGCAGGGGCGAGGCGTTGATGAAAAACGGCCTATATCTTGAAGCGATTCCATTTTTTGAGCGATTAACGAGCCGGGGCGAGCGCAACGCAACTGCGGCGCAGTTAATTTGCAAAAAAATGTTGGATCAACTCTCGACCGAGGATCTAGATAAAGTCGGGCTGTTGCAGAATGAGTTGAAGGGCTGGACGGAGATTATGGACAAGGCGCCGGGGGAGTTTAATCGGAGTTTGGCTGAGGAGTTGATTCGCTAAGTTGACGTTATCTTTTGGGTTGCGCGGGAAACCGCGCTTTTTTTGTGCCCAGAATTGTTCCAGGGCTTGGCCAAGCAGGATTGCGTGGGTAAATTTGCGCTTTCCGTTTGGCCAAGCGCTTGGCTGGCTGTTTATGAAAATTTCGAAGGTTGAGGCATTTTTGATTTCCTGTCCGTTGTCGGAGCCGTTGGTGCTGCCGTTTTATGGCGGGGTGCGTACGGTGCTGAAGCGGGATGCGATGTATATTCGCGTCATGGCGGATAATGGCTTAGTTGGTTTCGCGCCGGGGCCGGCACATGAACGGGCGGAGCGCGAAATTCGCGAGGTCATTTCCCCGTTTCTTGAGGGGCGCAAACCAAGCGCTTGGCCAAGTTTTGATTTTCAAGGCGACCTTGAGTTGACCAAGACGTACCGCGCGGTTGAGATCGCCGTGATGGATTTGGTCGCCCGGTTTGAGGGCTGTCCGCTGAGTGAGATTGCAGGTGGGGCCAAGCGGGATCGGATCAAACTTTATGGCAGCGCGGGGATGTATATGGAGCCCAAGCGTTTTGCGGAAGAGGCTGCAGCGATTGCCGGAATGGGTTTCCCCGCGTATAAAATGCGGCCGGCCCGTGGGCCGGAGGCTGACTTGGAAACGGTTCGGCAGATGCGAGCTGCGGTGGGACCGGATGTCGGATTGATGATCGACGCCCATTCGTGGTGGCGCATGGGCGACAAGACGTATTCGCCGGAGACCATTTTGGACTTGGCCAATTCGATGGCTGAGTTTGCCCCGACTTGGCTTGAGGAGCCGTTGCCCCCGGAGGATCATGAGGCGTATGTGCAGTTGAAGGAGGCTGCCCAGTTTCCGATCGCAACAGGCGAGCACGAACCGGACGAGGCGGGCTTCATGGATTTGTTCGACAAGGGTTGTGCGGATTTTATCCAGATGGATGTTTGCTGCCAAGGCGGCTTTGCTTTGGGGCAGCGAATCTTCGAAAAAGTACGCGAACACAACCTTCGATTCGCGTTCCATAGCTGGGGGACGAATCTCGAGGTACTTGCGGCGGCGCATCTTGGGGTTTGTTGGGGGGAGGACGTTGTGGAGTGGCTGGAGTTTCCCTGCTACTCGAATGCCGGTCGCCCCGGTATGTATCCTTTTGCAGCATCGGATGAAATTTTGAAGGAGCCGCTGGGGATCGAGGGTGGCGATTTGCTGATGCCGGATGGCCCGGGGCTGGGTATCGAGGTTGACGAGAGTATTGTCGAAAAATATCCATTCATTCCCGGACCGTGGTCGTATTTTAAGATCGATTCTCCGCCGGAGACGGTTGCTGTGACGGGCGATCACAGCGTGAAATGGGTCGAGGGCGATCAGCCTAGCTAGACGAAAAATGGATCCGCTGATTGTTCTCTTTTTTGGGATGGCCGTTGTGGTCAGCGGTGTTCTTTGGCTGAAGTTGCATGCATTCGTGGCGTTGATCGGCGGGGCGCTGGTGGTGGGTGCGCTGGCGACTCCGGAGGGGATAGAGCAGTCGGTCATGAACGATTCGCGCATCGAAAAAGAGATACGCAAACAGGCAACCAACCGTCTGGGAAAAGACGATCCGAACCTGCCCAATCTTGTTCAAGTGCTGCACAAAACTCAGGCGAAGCACACGGCGTCTCAGTCGGTGATTTCCAGAGTGACGACTGCGTTCGGTAAGGCTTGTGGCAGCTTGGGCCTCCTGATCGCGCTGGCGGCGATTATCGGAAAGTGCCTGCTTGAGAGCGGTGGCGCTGAGCGGATTATCCGGTCGGCGCTGGGCTGGCTTGGCGAAAAACGAGCGCCGCTGGCGTTCACGGGGAGCGGTTTCCTGCTTGGGACGCCGGTGTTTTTTGACACGGTTTTTTATTTGATGATCCCGCTTGGCAAAGCGCTCGCGATGCGGTTCCGTGAAAACTACGGGCTGTACATCATGACGATTGTTGCCGGGGCGACGATGGCGCATTCGCTCGTGCCACCGACGCCTGGCCCGCTCTTTGTGGCGGATCAACTCGGGGTCGAACTTGGCCTAATGATCTTGATGGGGTTGGCGGTCGGGACTGTGGCGTGTGCAACCGGTTACGTTTACGCGAAGTGGGTGAACGGCGAGAGCAAGTGGAATGTGCCGTTGCGCGACTCGGCTGATTCACCCTTGGCCAAGCTCGAAGACATTGCCAAGCGCGATGACGCCTTACTCCCATCGCTTGGCTTCGCGCTGCTTCCTGTGCTGCTACCCATTGTGTTGATCGCCGGCAACTCGATCTTGAAGGAGTCGGATGTTGTGTTGCCGCTTGGCTTGAACGGCGCTTTTGGTTTGCTCGGCGACAAAAACATCGCGTTGATTCTTTCTGCGGTGGTTGGACTTGGCTTGTTGGCGCTGCAAAAGCGGGGTGACAAAGAGGCGTTGGCCAACTCGGTGCAGGCGGCGTTGGCCAGCGGCGGTGTGGTGATTCTGATCACCGCAGCCGGCGCGTCGTTTGGCACCGTCCTGCAGCAGACGAACATAGCAGAGCGGATTGGCGGCTTGGCTGCGGAGTTCAACATCACCGGTTTGCTTGTGTTGCCTATGGCGTTTTTTGTGACGTCCATCGTGCGAACGGCACAGGGCTCGGCCACGGTTTCGATGATCACATCGGTGGGGATTTTCGCTGGGATGGCTGGAGGGTTGCCGTTTCACCCGGTGTACCTTGCGATGGCGATCGGCTGCGGCTCGAAGCCGTTTCCGTGGATGAACGACAGCGGTTTCTGGGTGATCAATCGTATGAGCGGAATGACCATTCGCGAGTCGATTCGCAGTGTGTCGTTTTTGATGACCGTGATGGCGATCGACGGCTTGGTTGCGGTGATGCTACTCGCGTGGTTGTTTCCGATGAGCGGTTAGCGCTTGGCTTCGGCTCAGGCGGTGAGGTTTAAAAAATTCTGCATCATCGTGTGTCCGTGCTCNGTGAGGATGCTTTCGGGNTGGAACTGCACACCCCAAATGNGTAGATCTTTGTGANGCAAACCCATGATTTCTCCCTCTTCCGTTTCTGCAGTGACCTCNAGACAATCNGGCAGCGTCTNGCGTTTGACGACGAGCGAGTGNTAACGCGTGGTGATGTACGGGGAGGGGATGTCCTTAAACAAATTCTTGCCATCGTGAGTAATGGGCGAAGTTTTGCCGTGCATCATCCGGTAGTTGACGACCACTTCGCCGCCGAACGCTTCGCCGATGCATTGATGCCCGAGGCAGACGCCCATGATCGGGAGTTTGCCGGCGAAGTGTTTGATGACGTCGATCGACAAGCCGGCTTCACGCGGGGTGCATGGGCCGGGCGAGACGAGGATGCGCTCAGGGTTGTCCGTCTCGATTTGCGCGAGGGTGACCTCGTCGTTTCGGTGCACGAGTACATCCGCCTTCAACTCGCCCAAGTATTGAACCAAGTTGAAGGTAAACGAATCGTAGTTGTCGAGAACGAGCACCATAAGAAGTCAACGTACCGTTCAGGGGAGGCTTGGCCAAGCGCATTTGCCAAGCTCGATTGCTTCCGGCCGTTCTGTTCGTTGTTTATGGATCATGGATGAACACGAAACTGTCGTGCCGCCCTTTCAGGGCTTCCTGTTTTTTTGGTGAGATCCAGGGGTGGCACCCCGGGCTTTTTCATAGTCGCACCTGCAGCGCTGGATGCTCCCGCTTGGCCAAGCGGGAGCGCGTTAAAATTCGAACTCCACGTCGCCCAAGCGCGAGGCGATTTCGTTGATCACGCGATCTTCGTCGGCTTCGTCCTTGGCGGCGAAAGTGACGCTGAATCGAATCGCCGGCTCGGCGTCATCCCACGGCACGGTGGAGATGAGTTTTTCGCGAATCAACCACTGGGAGAGGGCTTCGCCGTTTTCGAATTCTTCCCGCTCACCGGCGGCATTCACAGCGGCTTTGGCGGCACTCATGTAGAGGAAAAACGAGCCGCCCGATTTGTCGACCTGAAAACCGGCGCCTTGCAGCACGCCCACCAATTTGTCCATGCGGCGGGAATACTTTGTGGCGATGGCTTCGGTGATTTCGGGATGATCGTAACAGTACGCGGAGGCGTTTTGTATGGCGAGAAACTGGCCGGAGTCGGTGTTGTCTTTCACATCGCCGTAAGCCTTGACCAGTAAGGCGTTGCCAGCGACGAAACCACAGCGCCAGCCAGTCATGTTGAAATTCTTGCTGGTGGAGTGCAGTTCAATCCCGACGTCTTTCGCCCCCGGTGTGGCGAGAAAACTGAGCGGCTTGTTGTCGTCGTAAACCAAGCCAATGTAAGCTGCGTCGTGGATGACGATGAGGTTGTTGGCCTTGGCGAAATCGACCACCTTAGCGAAAAACTCNGGCGTGGCGCTCGCNCCGGTCGGGTTGTTCGGGTAGTTGAGCACGAGCACCTTGGATTTCTCGAGTACGNCNGAGGGAATGCTGTNGAGATCCGGNAGATAATTGTTTTNCGCAGTCAGCGAGAGGTTGTGAACCTNCCCNCCGAAGTATTTGGCGTGTGTGCCGAATACCGGATAGCCCGGGATGGTCATGATGACGTAGTCGCCCGGATTAATGAACGCTGCCGGCAAGATGGAAAGTGCCGCCTTGCTGCCAATCGAGTGAAGTACCTCGGTGTCGGGGTCGATTCCGTTGACTCCGCAAACCTTGTCGAGGAAGTTTGAGGCGGCGACCTTCAGGGCTTGGCCGCCGTTGTCGGAGTAGCCGCGGTTTTCCGGTTTCTGAGCCTCCTCGTGGAGTTTGGCCACCACCTCAGGGAAGGCCATCTCGTCTGGTTCGCCAACGCCCATGTCGATGATCTCCGCGCCGGGATTGGCATCCAGAGCCGCCTTTTTGGCGCGCTTGATCTTCTCAAACTTATAGATGGCCGTGTCTTTACCGTAGTTGACACCGCCAATGCGTTCGGCGAACAGGTTCTGAATATAGCTGTCAGACATTTTATAAAAGGGAATCTTCACTTGGCTAAGCGGNGCCAAGCCGCGCACAGCTTATTCACGAAACCAAATAGTGCAAGCCAGCGTGGTTTCACAGAACCTCGAACGAATAGAAACGAATGCGAAGGGGGGATTGGAGAGTAAGTCCCCTTGGCCAATCGTGAACTTTACGATTTAGTAATCAACAGATTACGCAATGGAAAACGCTNCNGTGTGACATTTTGTCCTATGCTTGCCAGTTTTTTGGGTTGCGTTGTGAATAAGCTTGGGTAGAGTTGCGTCAGTTTGTCNCTGTTGGTGGGGACGCTTGGCTTTGAACGCAGAACAACAACAGGCTTATGNTACGGTCATTCGCATTTACGACCAAGGGCAGGTTGCACAGCAAGGACATCGAGTTGTTCCTGATGCCGACGCTATTGGCGGACACCAAGCTGTTCTTGTGGGTTGACCTCGAAAATCCNACCCCGCAGGAGACGGAGTTTCTCCTGAAGAACGTCTTTCATTTTCACCCTCTCTCGATCGAGGACAGTGTTGCGGAGAGTCCCTCCCCAAAGGTCGAGGAATATTTGCCGAAGGATAACGACGCATTCGCGCCTTATCTGTTTATGGTGATTCATGCGGTGGATTACAGCCGCAAGGACGGGGTGTTCGCGACGTCGGAGCTGAGTTTTTATCTCGGCAAAAATTTTCTAGTGACGTTTCACAGCAAGCCGCTGCGGCCGGTGGAGGTAGTGGCGGAGATGTGTCTGCGGAACACAGCCGACATCGCGAGGGAGCCGGACCGCGTGGCNCATGCGCTGCTGGATTCGATTGTGGAGAACTACAAGCCGGCGCTNGACGAACTGGCGATGGAGGTCGCGGAGGTGGAGCAGCGGGCATTGGCTGATCCGGGCAAGGAGACGCTCAACACGATTTTGCAGATCAAAAAAGAGGTGCTGCACTTGCGCCAGATCATCGGGCCACAAAAAGAGGTGCTGAGCCGGTTCACGCGAGGGGAGTTCAAGCTGATTCGATCGCACTTGATCCCGTATTATCGAGACGTGTACGATGGGCTNTTTAACATCGGNGAGATNGCGGCGCGTTACGCGGAGTCGTTGACCGGTGTGCTGCAGGTGTACCTGAACATGTCGTCGAACAAGACCGGTGAAGTGGTGAAGGTGTTGACGGTGTTCACCGTGATTACAACGCCGATGATGCTGGTCGGCACGTGGTACGGAATGAATTTCGAGGACATGCCTGAGATGGGTTCTGGCAAGGTCGGTTATTTCATCGCGTTGGGAGTGACGGTT
Organism: Verrucomicrobiales bacterium; assembly: GCA_002689335.1. Lineage (GTDB taxonomy): Bacteria > Verrucomicrobiota > Verrucomicrobiia > Limisphaerales > UBA1096 > UBA1096. Next base: position 9,696 of record NZFR01000029.1, on the reverse strand, counting down.
GTCACGACGTTGAGCACGGTGGTGTATTTNAAACTCAAAAAGTGGCTCTGAGCCCNATGCCTTCGNCCAAGTCCAGTTTTGTTGAAAAAGTTCTCGGACGCATCGACGTGCTCGACCCGCAGGATTTGCAGTCGTTCGTCGAGCGCTTGGCCCGGGAGCGCTCCTTTCTCGAGACGCTGTTCAACACGATTGAGGATGGTGTGCTAGTGGCGGATGCGAAGGGGCGTATTGTTTATCTCAACGACGCCGTGACGCGGCTGACCGGATACGAGGAGGAGATGGTGATGGATCAACCGGTGTCGCGTTTANTGCCGGATGTGGATTGGGATTTGTTGCAAGCGATGGATCGCGACGGCGGGCAAGGGGTGGTGCGCCGGGAGTTTGAACTGAGCTATCCCAAGCCAAGATTTATTCGGCTATACGCCGCACCAATCGACGGGGAGGCCAAGGGTAGCACCGGCATGGCGCTCATTATGCACGACGCCACAGAGGCCCGGGAGCAGACGCATGAGGCGATCGAGAGCGAGCGTATTCAGGCGCTGACGCTCCTGGCCGCGAGTGTGGCGCATGAGTTGGGCAATCCGTTGAATGCACTGAGTATCCATTTACAATTGATCGAGCGAGAGGTGCGCAAACTGCGGCAGCCGTCCGGCTTGGCCAAGCGCGCCGATGGCANTGATCTGGACGAGGTGAATGACATTGCGGCCAANCTCGAGAAATACATNGGCGTGGCCAAGGGNGAAGTGAANCGNCTNGACTACATCGTGACGCAGTTTCTGCAGGCGATCCGTCCAACCAAGCCAAGCCAGAAAAAAAGTTCCCTTAATGACACGGTCGAGGAGACGGTGGAATTGCTGCGACCTGAGTTCGACAACCGAGGCCAAGCGCTGAAGTTCGGATTGGCCAAGGAGCTGCCGCTCGCTTGGTTTGATGCGGCGCAGATCAAGCAGTCGCTCATCAACCTAATGAAAAACTCGATGCAGGCAATGACCACTGGCGGGGAGTTGGAGATCAAAACCGGGGAGGCCGGTGAGGGGGTATGGGTGAGCCTGACCGATTCCGGCGGCGGGATTCCGCAGGAGCAAATCAAACGAATTTTTGAGCCTTACTACACGACGAAAAAGAAAGGCTCCGGGTTGGGGTTGATGATTGTACAACGCATCNTGCGCGACCATGACGGGAGACTGGAGTTGATGAGTCACGGCGGCAAGGGAACGACCTTTCGCATTTGGCTGCCAAAGGAGGAGAGGCTGCCACGACTACTTGAGGTGGACACGGAAAAAGAATGACGCCGAACCTGCTCATTGTGGATGACGAGAAACCGACACGCGACGGTTTGCGCGCGGCGTTGGAGGATCGCTACGAGGTTTACGTGGCCGAGGATGCGACTTCGGCGATCGGGTTGCTTGAGGCNGAGACGTTCGACGTATTGCTCACCGANTTTCGTCTGCCNAACAACGAGGACGGGATGAAGCTGATCGCTCGGGCCAAGTCGCTGGCCAAGCCACCAATTTGTATTTTGATGACCGCCTACGGGTCNGAGGAATTAGCGGTGGAGGCGCTCAAGCAGGGCGCGGACGACTACTTGGCCAAGGGCCGTATGCAGATCGACGAACTCGAGACACGCATCGCCCGGGCGCTGAAGCTTCGCACTCTCGAAAGCGAAAACCAAACGCTCAAGCAGCAGCTCGACAAAAAATTTGGACTCGAAAATATCATCGGCGATTCGGAGCCGATGCAGCGAGTAATGGACGTTGTACGGCAGGTGGCTCCGGCGCGGGCCACGGTGTTGATTCAGGGTGAGAGCGGCACCGGCAAGGAACTGTTGGCCAAGGCGATTCACCAACTCAGCCCGCGCTCGGCCAAGCCGATGGTGACGGTGCATTGTGCGGCGCTTTCGCCAACGCTGCTGGAGAGCGAGTTGTTCGGCCACGAGAAAGGCGCGTTCACTGGGGCGCACGAACGACGTGTTGGCCGCTTTGAACAAGCCCAAGGTGGCACGCTGTTTCTCGATGAAATCGGGGAGATCGATGAGACGACGCAGGTCAAGCTGCTGCGTTTTTTGGGCGAACGAACGTTCGAGCGAGTGGGCGGCAACAAAACGCTGACCGCTGATGTGCGCGTGGTTGCCGCGACGAATAAAAACCTGAAAGAACTCGTCGACGCAGGCGAGTTTCGCGAGGACCTGTANTTTCGATTGAGCGTGGTCGAGTTGTGGTCCCCGCCGTTGCGCGACCGCTCGGCTGATGTGCCGTTGTTGGCGTTGAGTTTTCTGCGGGAGTTCGCCAGTGAAAACGCCAAGCAGGTCAAAGACTTCACCTCCGAGGCACTTGAGGCGATGATCCGCTACGAGTGGCCGGGGAATGTGCGTGAGTTGCGGACGGCAGTCGAGCACGCGGTGGTGTTGTCGAAGGGCGATATGATCCAACTGAGCGACCTGCCGCAGTCGGTTCAAAGCCGAGGNGTGATACGAAGCGAATCCGAGTTGAGCCAGCCGATCATCGACAAGGGTGTGACGCTCGAGGAGGCCGAGAAACAACTCATCATCCGCACGTTGCAGGAGTGCCGCGGCAACCGAACAGCGGCGGCAAAAAAAATCGGGATCAGCCGCCGGACGCTGCATCGCAAACTGCACCGATACGGTTTGGATGGAATTTGAACGGGGAAGGGGAGTTGAGCATCCAAGGACTTCCGATCGAGAATTGAGCCGAACCCATGTTGCGATTTCAGGAATTCATACACAGCCTTGAGGAAGGCAAAGGCGCCAAACTGGTTCGTAGCTTGGTTTTGCTGCTGCTCCTGGCCGGGTTCGCATTGGTTTATGACCTGAACTTCTCCCGCAACTTCACCGCGCCTGAGGCGATGGACTCGGCACAACTCGCCCGCAATCTCTCCGAGGGGAACGGTTTCGAGACGCAATTTATGCGGCCGGTGGCGGTCGACATGCTGCGCCTAACCGGAAACGTGCCGGAGGCAGAGTTGAGAGAATCCTTTCCGGACATCACACATCCGCCGCTGTATCCGTTGCTGCTCGCAGCTTGGATGAAAGTGCTCCCGTTCGANTATGAGATTGATTTGGAGAAGACCGACTTTCAGCGCTATCAGCCGGAGGTGTTGATTCATCTGCTCAATCAACTTCTNTTTTTCATTGCGTTGACACAGGTGTTCCGGTTGGGGGAAAGGCTGTTCGACAGCGCGGTGGCGTGGTGCTCGGCGCTCGTTTTTTTGGGCNCGGAACTTTACTGGCAGTTCAGCGTGTCCGGTCTCTCGACGATGCTCGTGTTGGTCTTGTTTTTGGCCTTGGCCAAGGCGCTGATCCGGTTTGAGGAAGAGGCCAACGCGGAGCCAAGCGGGGAGGGGAAATCGTCCGCTTGGTTTGCCGGCTTGGCCTCGTGGATCGGGGCGTTGGTGGGGCTGGGTTGCATGACGCGTTATGGCTTCGGTTTGGTGATGCTGCCGGTGTGTGTGAGTCTCGCTTGGTTTGGTGGTCGGTTTCGTGGACGCGCGATGCTGTTTTCTCTGTTGGCGTTCGTGTTGGTGAGCACGCCTTGGCTGGTGCGAAATCATTACTTGAGCGGGAATCTTTTCGGGACATCCGGCTTGGCCTTGTACGCGCAAACGGTGGATTTCCCCGAGGACACCATTGAGCGGACACTATTTTATGAACCAAGCGAAACGGCTGCTGAGGGTGAAGAGGAAGGGAACAAGCCGGGAGTGGCCAGTCATGTTGGTTTTTGGCAATTGGCGGATAAGCTGAGCCGGAACCTTCGGCATTTGTTGCTGTCGGAGTTACCCCGGTTTTCGGGTGGTTGGTTTGCNGTGATTTGTTTGATCGGCTTGGCTGTGCCGTTTCGGAATCCGCGACTGCATCGGTTTCGAGTTTTTCTGCTGCTGACTTTGGGCGTGTTCGCGCTTGGCCAAGCTCTTGGCCGCACTCATCTCTCCGATGCGGAGACGACTTTGGTCGAGTTGGTGCGTCGACCGCTTGGCCAAGGCGGTTTCGCCGAGGTGGCCNCAAATCTGAGCGGAGAAAACCTGTTGGCGATTGTTGGCCCTGTGTCCTTCCTATTCGGAGCCGGTTTGTTTTTTGCACTGCTGGATCAGTGGAAGGTCACCCTGCCGGAGATGCGCTTGGCCGGTGGTGGTGTTTTGGTGTTGGCCTCGGCGTTGCCGTTATTGCTTGGTTTTGTTTTGCCTAAGCAGTACCCAGTGGCGGATCCGCCATACCACCCGGCACGGATTCAATATCTCAAGGCGATCCCAGAAGGCCACGGCCTGCAGGCGTTGGGGGAAGCCGATTTGTTGATGAGTGATTTGCCGTGGGCAGCAGCGTGGTACGGTGATCAGGACAGCATGTGGTTAACCCGCACGGTGCAACCGGATTTTTACTCACTGAACGATGAGTTTCGCCCAATTCGGGCGTTGTATTTTACTGAAATGACGACGGACCAACGATACGTGAGCCGTGTTTTTGCACCGAATGTCTCTAACTGGGAGCGTTTTGTGCTGACGATGCAGGTGAACGGGGAGTTGCCGGATGGGTTCCCTCTGCTTGGGGTGGATGATGCGTTCTCGCCCCGCCAATGGCTGCTTTTTGCCATCCCGGAAACGACCCCATAATCGTGTGGTAACGGGTATGTTACGAGTTTGAAAAAATGGTAAAAAAACCATTGATTGGTGTTGACAGTATCCGCATAGAAACAAAGAATGCCCTTCCTTCCGACCTCAGCGGGGGTCGTTGGTGTTGGAAGGGCTTCAAAATAATCAGCTTATGAATAAGACAATGATTACCTTGGGCGTTGCGGCTTTGGGTATCGCCGGGGCTCAGGCTGCCGATGAAAAAATTTGGGAAGTCAGTGCTTCCTTAAAAGGGTTTTACGACGACAACTACACGACGTCGCCTGACGACCTCGCTGAAGAGAGTTGGGGTATCGAGGTTAGCCCTGGGCTGAGCTTGAGCTATGGTCAGGGAACAGACCTTGAGATTAACGCTGGTTATGCCTACGGGCTTCGTTGGTACAATGATCGTGCCGGCGATGATCAGGATCACGGCCATGAGCTTGGATTGAGATTGGACAAGGCGTTTTCGGAATCGTCACGTTTGGTGCTTTCCGAGTCGTTTGTCGTTGCGCAGGAACCGGAGGTGCTTGACCCCAGCCTTTCTTTCCCGCTGCGNACGGAGGGGGATAACCTTCGCAACACGTTCNAAGCCGGTTACAAACGCGTCTTGGCCGGTAACTTCGGGGGAGAGATTGGCTACGAGAACTCTCTTTTCGATTACGATGAAGATTACCACTCGGCGCTGTTGGATCGGCAGTCCAACTCGGTAAACCTCGAAGGGTTTTACTATTTCGACCGCGTGACGGAGTTGCTCGTTGGTTACCGGTTTGCTTCTACGGATTTTGATGGTTCAGATTTGCAGGTGCCCGGTTTGGACTTCAGAGCCGACGCACGGGACAGTNATTCNCACTTCGCCTATGTGGGTGTGAGCCGAATGTTGGCCAGTGAATACGAGGCCGAAGTTAAGGCGGGTATCCAATATTCAGACTACCACAACGCTGACCTTATGGAGGGGATCATACCGGACGATGAAACCAGCCCATATGTTGATGCTCGGTTGACCTGGAATTACAATGAAGGCAGCACGTTGGTTGGCGGCATCAGCCTGATGCGCGGCGCAACGGATTTGCAGGCTGCGGATCAGGAAACGACCGCTATCTACGCTCAATTGACGCATCGTCTTACCGCTTTGAGCCCCGATCTTTATGGCTCGTTGACCGGCCGATTCCANAANGGTGAAATCACTGGCGGCGGTGACAAATTGGACGGTAAAGAGGAGGATTTAACACTGCTCGGCGTTGGTCTCTCTTACAACATCACCGAAAGCATCTGGGCGGAACTCTCCTACAATTACGACGAACTTGATTCGGATATCGCACGCCGCAGCTTTGAACGCAATTACGTGTCGTTCGGAATCAGCGCGAAGTACTAATTTTTAGACAAAAATCTTGCACGGGAGGCCGGAAGTGTTTATCTGGCCTCCCTTTTTTTTCGACATAAAATAAATGGAACGAAACACCGGGTCAGACCAATCCTCCGACAAGCTTCATATTCTTGATTATTGGCGCATCATACGGGTGCGCATCGCCACCATCCTGCTTGTCTTTCTCCTAACAGCCATCACGACTACCGTGGTGACGGTTATGCTTCCTTCGACCTATATGAGTCTTTCCCGGATTGCGGTGGAAAAAGACACGTCGGATATCGCCCCGTTGATGGGAGTGCAAGCAACACAAAGCTCGTTCGATCCGTANTTCATCTCAACAGAGTTTGAAAAAATCCAATCACAGGTTGTTTTGGATGCTGTAGTTGAATCCTGCGAACTCCAAGAGAAATGGAAAGAACACTATGGAGGTGAAGAACTAGACGAAGTTCGCGCTCGGAAACATTTGGAAAAAGTCATCGACGTTAGCCAGTACCGTAACACCAGCATCATCGAGTTACGCGCTTACGACCGTGATCGAGGTTTGGCTCAGGAAATCGCCCAAGCATTGGCCTCCGAGTACAAAAACTACCGCTCGAGTTTGCAGAAAAAACGGGTTGTGGCTGGCATCGATAAACTTAGGTCACGAATGACGACCATCAACGAAGAGATCGGCGCCATGCAGGCAAACGTGGATGNACTCAGGGTGCAGTTGGGAATTTCTGATGCCGCTGGCGAAGATAGTTATTCCATCGTGGAACCGGAAATTGTGCGGCGCTACGAGTCGGAGTTGATCACGGCAAAAGGCCTCTACACGCAACAAGCGACCTTGTTGCAAGGATTGCAGGAGCAGAGCGTCGAGGAATTGCGTGAGTCGATCATGACCGCGAACCCCGATGCCCAGTTGGACGCATTGATCCGCGAATATCAAACAGGCCAAACGACGTTGGCTAACAAAAGCATCGATTTGGGTGAAGGACATCCGACCATCAAAAGTTTAAAAGCGGCACTGGAGAGCTTAGATCAGCAGATTGACAACCGTATCAAAGGCATTCTCGCTGGGTTAGAGTTGAGGGTGCAATCTTCGCTGGCTCAGGTGANGGAACTCCAAAAAGCGGTCGACGACGCGAAAGCCAAGGAGGCAAAAGTACAGGAGGAAGGTCGCGAGTATTTTGATGCGAAGCGCAAGCTGTCGAACACGACGCGTATGCGTGATACAATATTGTTCCGGATTATGCAGGAGGAGGTCGATCTGGATTTGCCGAAAGAATCCAGTGTGGAAATCATCGATAAAGCGGATACGCCCCTTAACCCAGTGCGCCCAAACAAGCCGTTAAATATCGCACTTGGTGTCATCGTGGGATTGATCCTCGGCGTTGGGTTGGCGTTCTTTATCGAATATCTGGACACAAGCGTGAAGACGATCGACGACGTGGAGCGTGCGCTCAACGCAGCTGTACTCGGGGTCATCCCGCAAAACGTTGGTTCTTTGGTTGATGAGGGGGACGAAAGTCCGCACGCNGAAGCCTATCGTGTTCTNCGAACCAACATCCTGTTCGCTGGCCGAACNAGCGAAGANCANACCACATTCAGTGTGGTGAGCGGTGGTGCTGGTGAGGGCAAAACGACCACGATGTTCAACTTGGCAGTGATCTTTGCGCAGATGGGCGATCGTATTTTGGTGGTTGACTCAGATTTGCGCCGCCCGTCGATGCATCGGTATTTTAAGGTGTCGAATAACATCGGACTGACCAACTTACTGCTCGGTCAAAACACCTTAGATGAAGTGATCCAAACTTCCGATTCACCCAACCTCCACTTTATTCCCAGCGGTAAGTTGCCTAGCAGTTCNATGGGCGTGTTAAACTCAGCGAAAATGAAGGAGTTCGTTGCCGAGATGAAAAGCCGGTACGATTACGTCTTCTTTGACGCACCNCCGATCATGGGTGTGAGTGATGCTTCCGTTTTGGCAAGCGCGGTAGATCTCTGTGTGTTGGTGGTTCAATACCGCAAATACCCGCAGTTNATGACCCAGCGCGCGAAGGACATGGTNGTCAAGGTCGGCGGAAATCTCGTGGGTGTTGTTCTNAATAATATCAACATTTCGCAGGACTCCTACTACTACTACTACAGCGGCTATTACTACGACTACTACTACAAGAGCCGTGAAGGTGAAGAGGATGCGGGTGAAGAGAAGAAAGCCGACAAGGACCAAAAGCTGGTTGCTCAGGCGAACCCCGGCGGTTCGGACGTGAAACCGAAGTATTGAGAGTGATAGGGATGAATTTGTTGCGAATGATGAAAAACAGTGTGGTTTGGAGTTGCCTCTTTTGTGTGGCGCTAATGTGGGTGGGGTGTGTCAACGACGGCCCNCCGACTCCACCGTTGCCGGGGCCGGGNACCACGACCGACACNAACAATATTGTAACTGCACCTTCCTCAGACCTNTTGGAGCCNGGGAACACGATCACGGTTTCATTCAGTGGACTGAGCACAGTACCCATTCCTTACACCTGTCGCATTCGGGAGGATGGCACCATCTCGCCNCCNTATCTCGACAAACAAATCCGGGCNGCGGGCAAGACCATCGGTACGCTCGAGCAGGANTTGGAAAAAGAGTACGTCCCCAAAATTTACCGGACNATCAACGTCACTATTCGTACTGCAGATCGCTTTTATTTCGTAGGTGGCGAGGTGCGGCAGCCGAGCCGNCAGCCNTANGTCGGGCGAATCACGGTTACTCANGCNATCCAGTCTGCNGGNGATTTCACCGACTTNGCTGACCAGCGGAAAGTTCGCGTCATTCGAGCCAACAACAANGTGCAGATNGTNGATTGTAAAGCNGCGCTGGAAGACCCCACCAAGGACGCGCTCATCTATCCCGGTGACCGCATCGTCGTTGACTCCAAACTCTTTTGAAGATTCGCTTCGAAAGGCTGGATGGAGACAAAGCNGGGGAANAGATAGAGGCACGCCAATTCCCNTTCACGCTTGGCCAAGCGNAGGACTGTCATCACCGGATAGNGGCCAANGGCGTTTGGCCTNACCANCTCACGCTGGANGATGCNGGNGAAAANGGCATCCTCGCCAAGCATCAACCGNAAGCCACCTTACTCGTCAACGGANCAAGNGTNGCCAAGNCCNTACGGNTGCAAAACGGNGACCTCCTCGAATTGGGTGCGGCCAAGCTTCGGTTNTGGTTGGCACCNCTTGGNCAAGCGGGCCAGCGAACNATCGAAACCCTAATTTGGCTTGGCTTGGGTGCTCTGGCGCTTGGCCAAGCGGTGTTNGTCGGTTGGTTGCTAACTTCTNNCTGATTNGCGCAACCCGTTNNNNGGCAANNGGTTAGCTTCNATTCNNNGNNGTATNTGAACAAATTGAACAAAAAAAAAACGAAACCTTCGTCTTTGACTTGTCGTANAGACTNTGCAANANTGNNNNGCTGTNCTGCTTCTGNGGGACNNCCCCTTGCATCATATNAGTTGGAGTGTGTCTCCGCTTGATCAAGTACACGGAATGGCTAAAGCAAAAACCAAGAAAACCGTAGCNAANAAAACNGCCACAAAAAAGGCACCGGCNAAAAANGCCACAAAATCCGCGCAATNCAAGGCCACTGGCGCGAAGAAAAAAACAGTAGCNAAAAAAACCGCCGCCAAACCGGCTGCGAAAAAAACCGCCGCCAAACCGGCTGCGAAAAAAACCACAGCCAAAAA
>NZFR01000028.1 GCA_002689335.1 Verrucomicrobiales bacterium | reverse complement strand
GGCATTGCCAACGAACAGTTCGCTGGGGGATTCTGCCGTCCCACCTTTGGGGATCGTGCCGCCCTGACCGTTGACGATCAACTTTCGGTTGCCGGACTCGCCGGGGTCTGGCTGTACATCGATCCCGAAGCCGAGTTGCTGCAACGCCTCGACCATCACCTGTGTGTCCTCGCTCCACAGCGCTCCTTCCAGTGTCACCCCGCCGTCTGCCAAAGCTGCGAGAACGAGGGCGCGATTGGTGATGCTCTTTGAGCCGGGGACAGTAACTTCGACTTCGGGTGCGGTCGCGAGTGGAACGATTTCGATTAGGTTGGGTAACGGCATCTCAATCTAAACCGGACGCACGCCATTCGTCGCGTGCGAGCTTGGCTTCGTTGAGCCAGCTCTCAATATTCTCGCCGTTGTCTTCCGAAACCCGTGCGCGCAGTTGCTCCAGTTCGTCGGCAAACTCATCGATCACGGCAAGAATCGCCTCGCGATTGGAGCGCACGATGTCACGCCACATCACAGGTGAACCGGAGGCCAAGCGGGACATGTCCCGAAAGCCGGTGGCGCAAAGTTGTTTTTGAAGCTCACCGTGTTGCGGGTCGAGCACGCGCTTAGCCAAGGCCGACGACAGAAGGTGCGGCAGGTGGCTGCAACGCGCGACCAGTTGGTCGTGTTCATCGGCCGACATCGCGACGGTGGTCGAGCCAAGGGCTTCCCAAAATTCGTTAACAGACTGTAACGCGGTCGCGTCAGTGGTGTCGGTTGGCGTTACCACGCAGACTGCGCCGTCGAACAACGCGGCGGTTGCTGCGCTTGGCCCGGTTTGGGCACTGCCGGCCATCGGGTGGCTTCCAACGAAATGCGCCCGAGCTCCAGCGATCAACGGGGTTAATTCGTCCACCAACTGGCGTTTGGTGCTGCCGACGTCGGTCACGATCGCTCCTTTTTTCAAGTGAGCCAACCAACGCTTGGCCAAGCCGGCCATGCTGGCGACCGGGGTACAGAGGATGACGAGGTCCGCTCCTGTGATCGCTTCTGCTTCGTCCTGCGTCACCTCATCAGCAACGCCCACCGCCTGACATTCGCTCACGCTCTCGGGGCGGCGAACCAAGGCGGTCACACGCTTGGCCAAGCCGCGCTCTCTNGCNGCCAAGCCAAGTGAACCGCCAAGGAGCCCTGCTCCGACGATGGTGAGTTTTTCCAAAGGCACACGCGCATTAAACCGGTGATGCCATTCGGAGTCGAGCAGAGTCGGGAAAAGTCACAATTTCGCAGCNTAAAATTGACGCCGCATGGGTTGGGCTGATACACAACAAGCCCANTTTACGTGCGCTTGATAAAGCGACCGCAAACTCAACACCACAATGCCTGCAAAAAAGAAAACCGCCAAAAAATTCAGCCAACAAAAACCCAATTACCGCCGTGTCCTGCTGAAGATCAGCGGAGAAGTCCTTGGCGGAGAGACNGGCGGAATTTGTCCNGAGTCTGTTCACGACGTTGCAGCGCAAGTGCGAGAGGTTGNGCGGCTCGGCGTGCAGATCGGCGTGGTCGTTGGCGGCGGTAATATTTTTCGCGGGCTGCAGGGAAGCGAGAAAGGTATCGAACGCGTGACCGGTGACCAGATGGGCATGCTCGCCACGGTGATCAACTCGATGGCGTTGCAGGACGCCCTCGAAAAACAGGGGGTGCCAACACGGGTTCAATCCGCGATCACGATGTCGCAGGTGGCCGAGCCGTTCATCCGCCGCCGTGCGGTGCGGCACATGGAAAAGGGGCGAGTCGTCATTTTCGGCGGAGGCACAGGCAATCCTTATTGTTCCACCGACACAGCCGCCGCACTACGGGCAAACGAAATTGCCGCCGAGGTGATCCTTAAGGCTACCAAGGTGGATGGGATTTACGACAGCGATCCGATGAAGAATCCGAAGGCCAAACGNTTTTCAACAATCAGCTACCTCGACGCCCTGCAAAAACAGCTCAAAGTGATGGACTCGACTGCCTTCTCACTTTGCATGGACAACAAGATGCCGATCATCGTGTTTGACCTNTTCAAAAAGCACAACTTCCGCAAAGTCATCCTCGGTGGCCGTGTTGGCACTCGCGTCAGCTAAGTCCCTGCTTACGGCAAAAACGCTTTCAACTGCTCGACCACTTCGGGGTGGGCGCTGGCCTTGTTTTGCACCGGGTCAAACTCTGTCGATTTGTCGTACAGTTCGACCTTGCTGAGTTTGTCGTTTTTTCGGGTGACAACGAGGCGATGCGACTGGGTGCGAACGGTGATGCNNTCTCGCCAATAACTCAGCGCTGCATCCCGCACTTTGGCGTTAGGCTTCGCCAGGATCTTGGCCAAACTTTTGCCGTCCAGTGGATGTTGCGTTTTGGTAAAACTCGGCTTGGCCAAGTCGACGAGCGTGGGGAACAAGTCCAGCGATTCGACCAAGGCGTTGCTGCTCGTGCCAGCGTGCTTCATCCCGGGCACACCGATGATCAACGGACTGCGAACCGCGCGTTCGAGGGGCGTGTGTTTGGCCCACAGCGCCGAGTCGCCGAGGTTCCATCCGTGATCGCCCCATAGCACGACGATCGTGTTTTCGCTCAGCCCGGTTTTGTCGAGTGCGTCCAGCACCCTGCCGACTTGGCGGTCGGTGTAGCGCACGCAAGCCAGATAGGCGCGGCGCGCGTTGATGACGTTCTCCGGCGAGAGTGGCCGTTTGGGGTAGGGGAAATCGTATTTGAAAAACTCGCCACTGCCGTGCCANTACGGAGAGTTGATTTTTTCCGGGTACGGCGGAGGCGGAATATCAGCGTTTTTTAGCGCGTCCCAATCCTGCTTCGGCGCGACGAATGGTAGGTGCGGTTTAAAAAANCCCAGTCCCATGAAAAACGGCTGGTCGCGCTTGGCCAAGTGCTGCAACNNTGCGATGGCATGCTCTGCCATCTGGCCGTCCGGCAGGTCGTTGTCGTTNTCNGCTTTAAAATCGATGAGGTCTTTCGCTCCGGAGCCGTCCTCGCGATGGACGCCNTTTGCGTAGGCGAAGAAAATCCCCCAGCCGCGTTTCCATGTTCCGTACGGGGTGGACATCTCTGTCCAGGCATTCGGGATTTCGTCGCGACCATCTCCTGNNCCGTTGTAGGCGTAGACGCGTCCGTCTGCCGTGTGCGAAATCTTACCGATCANCACCGTCTGATAGCCGCTGCGCTTGAACAACTCCGGNATACTTTGCGCCCCCGGCNGAGTCTCGGTTGAGAGTGCNGTATTGCCCTCATAAAAACCGGCGTTGCCTCCGGTGAACCCAGTTACGGCCGGGCTTCGGCCGGTGAGCATCGCGTAGCGCGAGGCGCCACAGGTCGGCACCTGCACGAAGTGGTTGCGAAACACCATACCGCGCTTGGCCAAGCGATCGATGTTGGGAGAAGGCGCGTAATCGACGCCGTAGCAGCCCAAGTCCGGCCGCAGGTCATCGACCGCGATGAAGAGCACATTCATCGGCTTGGCCTCAGTCGCGTGCGCTTGGCCAAGCGCGATTACCACCAGAGCTTTCGAGAGAAGAGGACGTGTCATGAATTAGATATTTACGTCGCCGCTTGAGTTGTCACCGGTTTTCAGGCCAAGCGATTCGCGGATCTCCGCCAACTCGGTGCGGATGCCGTTTTTGAAAAAGATGATGTCGGCCTTGTGGATGAGCAGGTTGGCTCCCATGTTGACGAACCGCGCTTGACTGGCGATGTCGCCCCAGGCGTGAATTCCGGCCCCGACGCTCTTGGCCCGGGCTTTCGCAAAAATCGTCTCAGCCGTCTTGAGAAAAGCGGGATCGTCGTACTGCTCCGGCACGCCGAGGTTTGACGACAAATCGTGTGGCCCGATCAGCACCGAGTCGATGCCGGGCACGTCGAGAATGCGGTCGAGGTTTTCGACCGCAGGAACGCTTTCGATGTTGATGATGAGCAGGTTGTCCTGATTAAAACCGGGCGCGTAGTCTGCGAGCCCGCCCGGCAGTGGTTGGCCGGCTAGGGCGTCGTCGAGGCGTTGGCCTTTCAGCGGTCGCAGCTTGGAGGCGCCTCGGAGTTGCTGCACCTGTTCGACTTGCTCGATGTACGGCGCGACTACTCCGGCTGCTCCATCGTCGAGCACCATGGTTGCCTCGTAGGGTGATGGTGAGACGATCCGCACGAGCGGCGGCAGACCCATCGCCTTGTACGCGCGGCACATCCACGAAACCTGACTGCGATCGAGCGCGATGTGCTCGGTGTCGATGAACACAAAATCGAGGCCGCTGTCGCCGAGCACTTTCGGCCAAAACGGTGACGGTGAGACGATCAGCGTTCCGAACACCGGCCCGCCGTCGTGCAGCGCTTTTTTCAGTTCAACCGGAGTCATTTTAGTAGGGCACCTCCACCGGTTGCCCGGTTTTGCCGGACTCAACGGCGGCGAAAACCGTCGCGGCGATGTCGCGGCCGTTCTTCGCGTTAAGGATCGGCTCGCTGCCGGTGTCGAGCGCCCTCGCGAAATCGTCCATCAACAGAAAATCGTTTTCGTTGGCGATGCGTTCGTTTTTGAATTCCAACGGCGGCTGGTCTCGGTAGTAGATGCTGACTTCCGGCCGTGCCTCGGTGATCACCAGCCCGCCCTTCGAACCGATGGCGTGAATTTTAATTTCGCCGATGTCGGGATGGCTCGCTGCGCCGATACGGCCGATGCAGATGGAGCCCAAGATTCCCTCGCCGATCTCCAGCGACACGGTGGCGAGGTCGTCCACGTTGTTGTCGACGTTGGCCTGATGAAAATGCGNCGCCGTACGCGCGAAGACTCGCTGAACATTTTGGCCGGTCAAAAGATGAATGTACCCGAGCGGATAGATGCCTTCGATCTCCAGTTCGCCCATTGCCTCCACGCCGACACCGCCGTCGGAGCCGTCCGCGTGTGCCTCCATCTGTCGGTCGAGCCAGTTGATCGGGGGATCGCCTTCATTGCGCGTGCCCTTGGAAGGGCCTGCATTTTTCGAAAAATAAAAGTCCACATGAATCGCCTGAAGCTCACCGATAGCCCCGTTGGCGATAGCGTCCTTCGCCTGTATGACCGCCGGCAGATAGTTCCGGTTCCAGAGCAGAAATTTCACGTCGTTGCGGCGCACCGCCTCGACCAAGCGGTCACATTCCGAAAGGCGGGTGGACATTGGTTTGTCGGCGATCACGTGCAGTCCGGCGTCGGTCGCGCGCACACCGAATTCACAATGCCGCTCGGCCTCGGGGCTAACTGCCGCCAAGTCGAGATCGTACTCGGCGATCGTTTTGGCCACATCGCGCACATACGGGATGCCAAATTCGTCTGCGAACTTTTGGTTGCGTTCGTGCATCCAGTCCGGCTGATCGGCATCGTCTGTCACCACGACTAATTCGAAACGCGGATGAGCCGCCACAGCTCGCGGCAGGTAACAATGCTTCACCACGCTGAACGCTCCGGCTCGGAAAGTTTTCGTCTCCGGCATGTCAGTTGCCCTCCTTTCTGCCAATCACCTGTTGGCTTTTGGCGGATTCCAAAACCTGCGCTACGACGTCCATCGCCTGTGCTGTGTCGGTAGGCGTCACGCTTGGCTCGCGATTCTCGCCGATGGCATCGACGAATTCCTGTAGTTGGCCGACCAAATCAGAACGGCCTTGACTGGCGCGGATCGCGCTCGGCTGCCCGCCGCTATAGAGCAGGTTCATGTTGTGATGATCGTCTGCGTAGGCCGCGCCTGTGCCGCCGACCATTGTCAGCGAAAAATAATCACCTCCGCTCGGCAGCGACGCGGCGACATCGATCATCGCCATGCCGTCGTTCGCGAATCCCAGTTGAAACTGAATGTAATCCGGGTTGGCTGNGGACTGCAGCGACCACACCGTCTCCGGCGCGCTTCGGAACAGCCAGCAGGCGAGGTCGGTGTCCGGCAATAGCCGATCAGCGATCGAGCTGGTGTCTGCGCCGGTCGGCAGCCAGCGATGAATGCGAAGCAGTCCTGCTTGGCCAAGTTTACCAGCGTCGAGACTCCTCTTGACCGATTGAATCGAAGGAACGAAACGCCACGGGTGCGCCGGCATCATCAGCGCGTCCGCTTGGCCAAGCGCGTTAAAACCGTCACCAACTGCTCCGGCGAGAACCGGTTTTCCAAGCGCGGAAGCGGTCTTGGTCAAGCGCGTCGCCTCCGCTTGATCGGCGTCGATCACCACAGCGTCGAACGCCTCCGCTTGATCGTCGAACAGCGCCTCGGCCGACGCGGCCTCCTGCACCGGGCCAAGCGCTTGGCCGGAGTCGCCCGAGTTCACCGGCGCGTACGCAGCCCAAGCCGCCCGATGTAGTCGGGTGCCAAGGGCGCCGTAGGTTTCCGCCTTTTCCGTTGAGCTAATGAGAGCGAGACGAATCATGATTTTTTCATCAAAACAATCGGGGCGGGAAATGTCTCACGCCACATGCAGCGGGCCAAACCAATTTGTTGCACCGCCGCGAACGAGGGCGCATGATCCGCTGCGACCAATCAGATCTTAATCGTGTCGATACCAAACTCGAACTCCACCAATTCGCTGACGAAAGCCGGGCGTTACTTGATCGTCATCTCCGCTTTTCTCGGCTGGTTCTTCGCCGGTTGGCACTTGGGCATCAACTCTCTCGCGATGGGTTCAGCCGCAAAGGATTTATTGCGTGACACAGGCCAGTACCAGGTGGTTGAGGTGGATCGGGAAGTCGCAAAGGCGGAATTCGAAAAAACCGGCGAAGGAGATCTTGAAGTGCTCGCCAAGGCCGCTGCCGACAATCGTCTAAAAACGGACAGCAGCAGGTGGTTCGGTTTCTATGTTTGTGCCCTGTTGTTCGGCGGAGCTGCGGGCGGGCTTGTGTTCGGAAGGATTGGCGACCGGTTCGGGAGGGTGAAGGGAATGACGGCTGCGATCTGTTGTTACTCCGGCATGTCGCTGATCGCGTACACGGTCAACTCCCCCACTGAACTGTTTGTCATGCGATTCCTTGTTTGCATGGGCATGGGGGGCATGTGGCCCAACGGCGTGGCACTCATGAGTGAAGTGTGGTCCGGTGTCTCGCGACCGCTGCTCGCCGGCGTGATCGGCACGGCGGCAAACATCGGGATATTCGTGGTGGCCAGCATCGGCAAGTATGCCCGTGAGGTCACGGTTGACGATTGGCGTTGGGTGATGTTGCTCGGGGGCGTCCCGATCGTGCTCGGCATTTTGATCCCGTTCATCGTGCCGGAGTCACCGCGTTGGCTGGCACAAAAAGATGGCGGCGGCTCTGACGGTAAAAAACCGCAAGTGGGCACTACTGAGATTTTTCAATCGGCTTTGCTGCCGGTGACATTGATCGGAATCTTGCTCGCAACCGTCCCGTTGTTCGGTTCATGGGGCAGTTCTAATTGGGCCGTAAAGTGGGCCGAGGATGCGGGGTCGGACGGGTTGAAGGCACAGGTCATCATGTGGCGTTCGCTGCCGGGAATCATCGGCAGTTTTCTCGGGGGCTGGGTCGCGAGTCTCGTCGGTCGTCGGCGCAGTTACCTGTTGAACTGCCTCATTTGCCTCGCCAGCGCCCAGTGCATGTTTTGGTTTTCCAGCCCGACGGAGCCTGGGATGTTCCTCATCTGGACGGCTGTACTTGGATTCTTCAGCGGCATCTTTTTCGGTTGGTTGCCGTTGTTTCTTCCGGAGCTGTTTGTCACCCGCGTGCGTTCGGTCGGGGCCGGTGTCTGCTTCAATTTCGGCCGCATCATCACCGCGGTCACCGTATTCATCACTGCTGGCCTTATCGTGTATTTTGACAACGACTTCCGGCAGATTGGGCAGATCACCAGCCTGATTTATCTCTTTGGTGCCATCGGGATTTTGCTGATGCCCAAGGGGGTTGAGGGGAAGATCAAGGATTAGCGCGGACGCTTGGGTATTATGGCGCAACGGGTTGGCATTATCGGCGTGGGGTTGCTGGGTGGGGCGCTTGGGCAGCGCTTGGCCAAGCAGGGTTGGGAGGTGTTTGGACATGACCCCGCTGTCACGGCTGTCGACGGACTTACGATCTGTCCGACTGCGGTCGAGGTGGCTGAGCGATGTGACACAATCCTGNTTTCGCTCCCNACCAGCTCTGTCACGGCAGGGGTGATCAACGCGCTTGGCCAAGCGGTGACGGCGCGGCACAGTTTTCTCGACACTACCACCGGTGAGCCAAGCGAGATGGAAGCGCTTGGCCAAGCGCTGGCCAAGCGTGATGCGGCTTACCTCGAGGCCAATGTGGCCGGCTCCAGCGAGTTGGCCAAGCGCGGTGAAGCGGCGTTGTTCCTCGGCGGTTCGAGCGAAACAATCGATCGCTACCAGCCCCTGCTCGCCGCCTTGGCGGCCAAGCGTTTTCACGTTGGCCCGGTCGGGGCCGCTTCGCGATTTAAGCTAGTGCACAATCTGATTCTCGGTCTGAACCGCGCCGCACTTGCCGAGGGATTGGCCTTTGCAGAAACGCTTGGTTTTGACGCGGCCGATGCGGTCGAAATCCTTCGCGATACCCCGGCAACCTCGGCGGCTTTGGAGGCCAAGGGCGGGAAGATGGCCAAGGCCGATTACGAACCACCGCAGGCCCGTTTGGCTCAACATCTCAAGGATGTGCGACTCATTCGGCAACTGGCCGATGCGGCTGGCGCGAACACGCCGCTGAGCGCCGTCCATCAGTCACTGCTCGAACGTGCCGAGGCTCTGGGCTTTGGCGAGGCGGACAACGCCGCCGTGATCGAAGCGTTGCGCCGGGGGAATTTGTGATTGAACAGGTCTCGCCGCAAGGCTATCACCGCCACGTGAACCCGGACAACGAATCTAACTCGGGAGAGCTTCAATTCAACGTGGGTGTGATCGGTGCGACCGGCTTTATCGGGTCGCCGTACCGGGCGGAAATCCGCGAGGCCGAAGGCGCCAACATTGTTGCCATCTGCGCCCGTCGGCGCGATTTACTTGAGCGCGCCGGCGAAGAGGACGGTGCTACGCTGGTGACCAGTGAATGGCGCGAGGTCGTTCAACACCCGGACGTCAATTTCGTGATCGTTGCCACTCCGGACGCGCTGCATCACGAGGCCGTGATGGCCTGCGCAGAGGCGGGCAAACATTTGCTCTGCGAAAAACCGGTTGGCGTGAACGCCACTGAAGCCTACGAGATGTGGGCCGCCTACCGTGACGCCAGTTTGCTGCATTACGTACCGTTTTGGACGCGCTTTTGTGACCCGTTCGTGCGAGGTAAAGAGGTGCTCGACTCGGGCGTTCTCGGGGAGATTCGCGGCGTGGTGTATCGCTGGCACAACCCGCGTCCTACGGATATGCCGCTTACGTGGCGCGATGACGATTCGCTCTCGGCCGCCGGGAGCATTGCTGATGTCGGTTCGCATGCGTACGACACGCTGCGCTGGATGCTCGGCAAGGAGGCTGTTCGGGTGCAGGCACACGCAGACACCGTCACCCCGGCCAAGGCGGATCTCGGCGCGATCAATCTGGCCGAAGCGATTGAGCTTGGCCAAGCGGGTGGCCAAGCGGACGTCACCAAACGCAAAGGCACGGCGTTCGATTACGCCAGTGTGGCGTGGGAATTCGAGGACGGAGCCGTCAGCACGTTGGTGCTTTCGCACGCGCCGTTTTTCCGNAAAGGCATCGCACCGGAGCTGGAGTTGCACGGGACCAAGGCGTCACTCGGTATCGATCGCGTTAGCGGCAACCTGACCTTGGCCAAGCCGGANGAACCGGTNGAAATCATCGACAACAANCCGGATAATGGCTTCGGGAACCGGTTCGCAAAATACGTCTTCCCGAGCCTGCGCCAAGCGCACAAAGGCGAAACCTCCGGTCATCCGGATTTGAAGGATGGCTGGCGCGTGCAGCTATTCACCGACGCTGCCGCTCGCTCGGCCNGCTCCGGCCGTTGGGAAACAGTGGAGTAAGCGCGATTACTTTCTGGTCAAGTCGAGGCAGACAAGATCGCCGCGGGAATTGCGGCAGTATACCCGCCCGTTGGCGAGCACCGGCGTGGTCCAGCATTTCGGGCCGGTCACCTGCGCACGGGACACCTCGGTAAACTCGTCCGGATTGGTGTCTGCCACGACCAGTTCGCCCTGATTGCTGATGATAAGCAGCTTTTGGCCGATCGCCTGCAGTGCGCCAAAACCGCCGAAGCTTTTTTCCTCCCACTTCATTTTGCCGTTGGCCATCTCCAGGCAGCGCAACGTGCCGCGACCGGTATTGCCGCTAAACCCATACAGGTGACCGTCGATCAACACGCAGGCGTTGAAGTGATTGCACATGTTTTTGTTCTCCCAAACTTTGGCCGCTTTGCCCCCGGCCACCTTGAGCAGTGCACAGCCGCGATCGTAGCCGGAGGAGATGAACACCATGTCACCAAGCAGGATCGGGTCGGCGGAATTGACGCCGTACTTGGTTTTCCACGGATAACCCCAGCGCTTTTTGCCAGTCTTGGGATCCAGTCCCACGACCTCATCGGCTGCAAACAAAACCAACTCACGCTGGCCGTCGCGCACGTAAGGCACCATCGATGAATAGCCGGAGGCCCCTCTGCCGGTTTGCCAAATAATGTTCCCTGATGTTTTGTCGAGGCACGTACCGTAGGTGCCGACGTTCACGAGCAGAGCGTCATTGATGATTACCGGCGAGCTGGCAAACCCCCATGTGGGGCGCTTGGCTTTGACCGCCCTGGCAACGTCCTTCTGCCAAATGATCTTGCCCTCGGCCGCCTCAAAACACATCAGCAATCCGTCCTTGCTNAGCGTGTACACCTTGTCGCTGTCGATCGTTGGTGTGGCACTGGTGCCGCCGTCGTAATATTTCGGATCGAGCTTGGCGCCGTAACTGTGCGACCAAAGCTCCTTGCCGGTGACGGCATCAAAACAAAACACCGTGTCCTGNTCTTTGCCCCGGCTGCGGCCGGAATTACCCATGGTGTAGGCACGGCCATCCGCGACTGTGACTGAAGAAAAGCCGGTGCCGACCTTGGCTTTCCAAAGCCGCTTGGGGCCGTCGTCCGACCACTTGGCCTGCCAGCCTGTTTCGTCTGAGATCCCGTTGATGTTTGGGCCGCGCCAACGTGGCCAGTCTCCCGCCTCGGCGANACCAGCCAAGCCAAGCCAACCAAAGGCGGCGCATCCTGCGAAAACCAAGCGATTTAAAGAAAAAGACATGACGGCGATGGGTAAACAACCCCTGCGGAACAGTCAAACCCCAAACGAACCCAACCAAGCGCTTGGCCAAGCGGAAATTGGCGAAAACAAAAGTTAGCTTAGNCTAACTTTATTGTTGACCTTGCTTTGGGAATGAAATATAGCCATGACTAACTTTTGGTTGCTTGGCCAATTATAGGTTTTTAATTCATAAAACGACTTTTTAATATGAAACATATCGTAGCATTCGCGAGCGGATTGGTGGCTGCTGCCGCACTGACTCAGGCGTTCGCAGCCAAGATGAATGTGGTCACGACTTCGACCATGGTCACAGACATGGTGAAAGAAGTTGGAGGGGATCGGGTGAGNGTGGTNGGNCTGATGGGGCCNGGCGTGGACCCGCACCTTTACAAACCGGCTTCCGGTGACGTGGTGAAACTGCAGCGGGCGAAAGTGATTTTTTACTCAGGTCTCATGCTTGAAGGCCGGATGTCGGATCTGTTTTTCCGGATGGCTCGGTCAGGGAAAAAAGTCTACGCCGTTACCGAGTCGATTCCGGAAAAAGATCGACTGGAGCCGCCGGAATTCGAAGGCCACTGGGACCCGCACGTGTGGGGCGATCCGACGTTGTGGAGCAAGTGCATTGCCACCGTGGTGGAAGGGCTAAGCCAAGGTGACCCGGCCGGCAGGCCGTACTACACCAAACGCGGACTGGGCGTGGTGGAATCATACAAGGATGTCCACCAATGGGCGCTCAAGCGCATCGCAGGCATTCCGAAAAAACAACGTGTTCTATTAACCAGTCATGATGCGTTCAACTACTTTGGTAAGGCCTTTGGTTTTCAAGTCGTGGCAGTGCAGGGATTGTCGACCGTGAGCGAGGCCGGCTTGGCAGACATCACCAAAACAGTCGATTTCATCAAAAGCAAAAACCTTAAGGCAATCTTCGTTGAGAGCAGTGTGAATCCGGCGGCCATCGAAAGGGTGAGCAAGGATGCGGGTGTGAAGATCGGTGGGGAATTGTTCTCCGACGCCTGCGGCAAGCCGGGTGAAATGCACGAAGGGCAGNGAGAAAAATACGACGTCGGAACCTTCGTCGGAATGGTGAAGCACAATATCAACACGATTGTTGATGCCCTAAAATGATTCGGCAAATCAGTAACATCAAAAGAGACACATTACTGCTGACACTTGCCTTGCCAGTTGCGGCAACCCAAGCCGGTGAGTTCACCACGTGGGGCAACGATCAAGGGCTGGATATTTTTTTCGATTACAGCTCCGAGGTGATGAGCAACGTCTCCGGCGGTGAACGTTCCGGCACCGGTTACAACGGCCTTGCTTCGTTTGGCTTGGAGGCAGACCTTGGCCAACCGCTTGGCTGGGAAGGCACTTCGCTGAAACTCAGCGGCATGGACCTGCACGGCTCCGGTATCGGCAGCCGCGTGGGCGACATGATGGGGGTTAGCAATATCGAAGGCTATGGCAGTGTACGATTGTATGAGTCGTGGGTGGAAAAATCTTTTGAAGCCCATTCACTCAGCCTCCGGTCCGGTTTGCTTTTGGCGGACGAAGAGTTCTCCACGCTCGACACGGCCGGCGCGTTCCTCAATGNGACCTTCGGTTGGCCGGAATTCATCTCGATGAATACGGTCAACACGGGGCCTGCGTTTTATATTCCAGCGCTTGGCGCTCGTTTGCTTTGGGAGCCAAACGAGGCGTTTTACGCGCAGATCGGTGTGTTCGACGGTGACTCGTTTGATTCGCCCGACGGTGACGACTCGGTCAACCGCCACGGCTTGCACTGGGAGTTGGGCAACGGCCAAGGCACGATGGTCATGGGTGAAGTCGGTTACCGTCTCAAAGCGGGCGACGGCGACGGTTTGCCCGGCATGTACAAGCTCGGCGCTTGGCATCACACTGCCCAATTCGACGATTTCGGCGGCGGCTCCGCGCATGGAGGGAATCAAGGCGTGTACGCCTCTGCGGAGCAGATGGTTTATAACGAATACGGTGATCAGGGGTTGAGCCTGTTCGCGCGGGTCGGCTTCGCGCCGGAAGACCGCAGCGAGGTGGCGAACAGTTTTCAGGTGGGATTAAGTTATACCGGGCTCCTTCCGAATCGTGACATCGACACGATCGCGTTGGGTGTGTCCCACGCATCGATTAGCGATGACCTCCCCGGGCGCACCACCGAGACCGCAATCGAACTCAGCTACGAATACGTGATGAGTGACGACTTCACCATCCAACCCAGCGTGCAATGGATTAGCGACCCGGGCGCAAACGGCGAACTGGACGATGCGCTGGTGCTCGGGCTTCGCGTGAATCTCGGTTTTTGATGAGCAATTCCGGTATCACAAAAAACGATCAACTTCCGCTGGAGGTTCACGACCTTACCGCCGGTTACCACAAAAAACCGGTGCTGTGGGGAATCGATCTGCAGGTGCCCAAGGGTAAGTTGGTTGGCATCGTTGGGCCCAACGGCGCCGGTAAATCGACCCTCATCAAGGCCGTCATGGGGTTGGTCCCCCCAAGTAGCGGTTGGGTGAAGATTTTTGGGAAACCGTACAAGGAAAACCGGCGGCGCGTCGGCTATGTCCCACAACGCGAATCGGTCGATTGGGATTTTCCGGTGACGGTGATGGACGTGGTGATGATGGGCCGCTACGGCCACGTCGGTTGGTTCAAGCGTCCGAAGAAAACCGACCGCGACATCGCCCGTGACTGTCTCGANAAAGTCAAGATGTTGCCGTTCNCCAACCGGCAGATTTCCAACCTGAGCGGGGGGCAGCAGCAGCGCGTTTTTTTGGCCCGTGCACTGGCACAGGAGAGTGACGTTTATTTCATGGACGAACCGTTCGCCGGGGTGGATGCCGCCACAGAGACGGCGATCATCGCGCTGCTGCATGAGCTTCGCGAAAAGGGCAAGACGCTGTTGGTCGTGCATCACGACCTNCCCACTGCCCGAAATTATTTTGATCAACTGCTGCTACTGAACATGCGCNTCGTGGCNTATGGNGANNCCGANGACGTCTTCANCTACGACCTGTTGCANAAGACTTACGGCGGCCGGTTNACCATCCTCTCCGAGGTGGCCGACGCCGTGCGGCAGCGAGCCAACTGACGTGTCTTCGCTANGGACAAACTTGGTCAAGCGCCAAAGCTNGCCAGCCGCGCTTGGCCTGATTGCGCTTGGNCTGTTGATGCCTGATTGCGCTTGGGCNGCCAAGATCGGTGACGTTGNGGAGGACACCTCGCTTGGCCAACAGATGNTCCGCTTCCTTTCNTTTCGCGATCCGTCCGTGCGGTATGCCGTGGTCGGGGCGGTGCTGCTTGGCATTTCCTGCGGGCTGCTTGGTTGCTTCATTGTCGTGCGCAAAATGGCACTCGTCGGGGACACGCTGTCCCATGCCGTGATGCCCGGTGTGGCGCTTGGTTTTCTTTTTTCCGGGGTCGACGCGAGCGGATTGTTCGACTGGAATTTTGACGTCGATGACATCCAAAAAAATCCGACACTCATTTTTATCGGTGCCGTGTTGGCCGGTTTTATCGGGACGTTTTTCGTAAGTTACCTCCGACAGACGACGAAGATAAAGGAAGACACCGCGCTTGGCCTCACGTTGGCTTCGTTTTTCGCGGTCGGGATTTGCCTGCTCACCATGATTCAGGAGTTGCCCACCGGCAACAAAAGCGGCATCGACAAATTCATGTTCGGGCAGGCAGCCGCCATTGGTGAGGAAGACATCAAGCTCATGGCCGTCGTGACAGTGTTGATCGTCTTGGCTGTGTTCCTGTTTTACAAGGAGCTTTTGGTGACGAGTTTTGATGCGGAGTTCGCGCGGGCCATAGCGTTGCCGTGCCAGTGGATCCACCACCTTCTCATGTTGCTGGTGGCGTTTGCAGTGGTGATCGCCCTGCAGGCGGTGGGGGTGGTGTTGGTGTCGGCGATGTTGATCACTCCGGCGGCGGCGGCGTACCTNNTGACGGATCGCATGCACCGGATGCTGTTTTANGCAGTGGGNTTTGGGGTGGCGTCCGGNGTNCTNGGNGCNTTTGTCTCCTTTTTGAAACCCAGCATCCCGACCGGCCCCTGNATGGTGTTGGGNGCGAGTGCCGTNTTCGCCGTTACGTTTTTTGGCGGGCCAAGACACGGCGTTTTGACGCGCTGGTTCCGGCACCGGTCCCGCTCACAACGGGTTCGCCGCGAAAACACACTCAAGGCCATGTATCAGGTTTTGGAAAACCGCACCGCGCAGCCGGAGGAGAGCGTGTCCCTCAAGGAATTGGCTGAGCGCCGTCGCGAAACGCTCGACGAGGTCGCGCTGCAAACCAAGGCGCTTGAGCGGCACGGATTGGCCACGCTGCACGAGGAGGGGAACATGGTTTTGTTCACCCCGACCGGCTGGCAACTCGCCTGTATGATCGTCCGCAATCATCGACTTTGGGAGCTATATCTGACCAACGCCGCCAACATCGCTCCGGATCACGTGCACGATGATGCCGAGGAAATTGAGCACGTTCTCGGAGACGAAGTGGTGCGCGAACTCGAGCGCATGCTCGAAGACACCTCGCGCGATCCCCACGGAAAAATCATCCCCGGTTTTGCGGAGATTCATAAACCGTTCGCGCCCAGCACCGCTGATCCGAGCGGGTACGGAGGGAGATCATGAGCGAGTTTATCCCGGCATTCGATTGGACACGCGTCATGGTTGATCCATGGACAGTCAACCTGCCGGTGACGCTGTGGATCGGCCTGATGGGGTTTCTCATCACTGCAGCCTGTGGGCTGATTGGCAATTATCTCATCCTCCGGCGCATGGCGCTCGTTGGCGATGCGATCAGCCACAGTGTTTTGCCGGGGTTGGCCATCGCGTTTTTATTTTCGCACAGCCTGAAAACACTACCGATGTTTATCGGGGCGCTGATCGCCGGGATCGTGACCACCGTGCTGATCGAGTTGATCCACAAAAAAACCCGCGTCAAACAGGACGCCGCCATCGGGATCACTTTCTCTAGCCTGTTCGCCATCGGGGTGATCATCATCAGCATTGGTCAGACGGACGCCGTGCATCTCGACGCCGAGTGCGTACTGTACGGTGAGATTGCCTTTGTGGGATTCGATCTCGTACAGACCGATCTGGGGCCGGGCCCGCTGTCGGTCGTGGAGAAAATTCCCGTGCTCAATTCGGAGATGTTTCTCAGCGGCAACACGCTCACCATCGCGCCGCCGGCGGTCATTCGCATGGCCATCGTGACCGGCGTCACGCTGCTGCTGATTCTGGTGTTTTACAAAGAACTGCTGGTGACGAGTTTCGACTCCGGCCTCTCCTCCTCGCTTGGTATCAACGCCACCGTTATGCATTACGCGCTGATGGGTATGTTGTCCGTGATCATCGTCAGCGCGTTCGAGGCGGTGGGAGCAATTCTCGTGATTGCTATGCTGATCCTTCCCGGCGCGACCGCGTCCCTTCTGGTTCATCGGCTGCCTCCTATGTTCGGACTCACGCTGGTGCATGCTGTGTTTAGTTCCATTGGTGGCATTCATCTTGCCACTTGGCTGAACTGCTCACCGGCCGGGGCGATGGTGGTCGCCGGCTCGGTCTTATTCGTGGCGGCGTGGGTCTTCAGCCCAAGCCAAGGGCTGTTGCGGCGTTGGTTCGGCCGCAAGCTGGAGGATTTGACCGAAGACGAAGCCCAGCGCTTGTCCAAGGGGTGAGGGTGTCTACGTTAGGAGCGGCCGGCTTCCGAAACTACAGCGTTGAGGAGTTCCACTTGGTTACTGGAGAGGGTGTTAATGCCCCCATCCAACAGTGCCTTGGCCTGATCAACCAGTCGGTGTGTGTCCATGCCGGGCACATCAAATCCAGCCGACCGATCCGCCCCGTGCTTTTCCAGCGATGAGAGGATTGTCATCGACATAACTGCGATGTCCGAGTCGAGATACGGTTTCGAAAGGTTGAAAAGACAGTAGTAGATCGGAGGTGCGCCGTATTGATCCACGGGATCCGGCTTGGCCCCGGATTGAAGCAAATGCGTCACGATACGGGAGGCGTGCTTGTTTTCCAAATGGATGATCGTTTTGTGCAATGGCGTACGGCCGAGGTGATTCGGGAAATTGACTTCTGCCCCTGCATTGACGAACTGTTTCACCAGATCAAACTCTCCCAACGTCGCGGCTAAAGTCAGTGGGGTTTCCCCCAGAGAATTGACTCGGTTCAGGTTCGGGTTCAATTTAAGAAATGTATCGATGTACTTGGTGTTGCCTTGGACTATGGCAGAACACAGTTCATCCATCAGCGTGTCCGAAACATCTTTTCTCGCGGGAAGGTCGGTCGACAAGTTGGTTTTCGGTAAATCAACCGTCGGTTCACCGCATCCTACGAAACCGAAAGCAATCCCAATTGAAACAAACAAACACCTAAACCCAGCCATCGTACCGGCGTTACGCAGAATGGTTATTAATGGTTACGTTTGATTTGTCACAAACGAGTCATGGAGCAAACCGAGCGCGATAAAATACCGGTTTTTTGGACTGGGGGAGCTTTGGATCGTTGAAAAGCAGGCTTGATTGCAGGTTGGATACACTGCCAGTCTTTTCCCATTGGAGCAAATCGGAGGAGCGGTGGAGTTCCACCTCCCGCTTGGCCAAGCTCACTTGGTCGTATTTTCCCGCAGGGACACAACGAACCGAAATATTCACCGTTTGCCCAAGTAATGGAGGGCTCAAAAAAAGATAGTCTTGTAATTGGCTCACGATCTCCTGATTCGACCAAGAGGCTGCAATATGTAGAGGGGTTTGGCCGTCGCCGTTTTTCAAGTTCGGATCCGCCCCTCCGGCCAACAGAGCGGATACTACGTCAACATGGTTGCGTAAGGCTGCAGCGTGAAGCGGAGTTTCTCCATATTGATCCGGGATGTCGGGGTTCGCGCCCGCTCGAAGGAGTGCGGCAGCGATCAGGCCTTCCGAAGCCCAGTGCAGCGGTGTCATCTTGCCGTCTGTGTCCCGCAAAGAAGGATTCGCTCCTGCGGCCAATAATAATTCCAATGCGTTGACCTGACTGAACCAGGCGGCTTTGTGAACGGCGGTGTGTGCATGTTTTCGATCTGTTTCGTCGATTCTCGCACCTTTTGCCAGCAACAATCGGAGGCTCTCTTGTTGTCCATGCTTGGCCGCTAAGTGGATCGGGGCATAACCGTCGTGCCGCTTGGTGTTTGGGTCGGTGCCGGTATCAATTGTCATTCTCAACGTTGTCAAGTCGCCATCCGCAGCCGCTTTCCAGATCGTCTTCACTTCTTGGCCAAGCGTTTGGCCAAGCGAGGACAGCGATACTGCGAAAACAACCTGAAGTAGTCGCCGTTTCAAAATGAGTTCTAGGACGGTCTTTATCGGTTTTGGAGATACTGGCTGAGGGTCTTGTGGCCGTTGGCCTTGGCCAAAGCGGCGGGAGTTCGTTGGAATCGGTCTGGTCTTGGCCTTAGCTCGACGACCTCGACCAGATGCCGGGCGACTTCTTGGTGCCCGTTTTGTGCTGCCCAATGCAATGCGGTGAAACCGTAGTCATCGACNAGCGCAATATCCGCTCCCTGTTCGATCATCTGTTTCACCGCAGGCAGTCGACCATTCGCGGCGGCTACATGCAGNGCGGTTCGGCCTCTGGAATCTCGCTGGTTGATGTCGGGAAGATTGTCNAGGGCAAAGGCNAATTCGAATTCGCTGTCGGATTGCAGAAACTCGTGAAGCAGCGGCCCATCGGNGGTGGCATCGNCTTTGATGGTGCGAAACTGATGCCGCTTCAGAGCGCCGTCTGCCGGGCTCATTTCGGNGAGAGCTGCGGTGTGATCGTGTCGGTTCAGCAGTTCCATCCACTTGATTGCGCTGAAGCCGGTTCGCGGGTCGGTCGATTGCTGAAACAGCCCGGTGATGGCATGACGCCGGCTTTTTTTCATTTGACCCGCGAGCGGCCATTCATGAAACGAAACGAATGTCTGCGGTTTGTTTGCGGCGACAATTCGTTTTTNCGTGGTCTCACGGAGGTTTAGTTCGTCCTGAAAAAATCCTGGGGAAACGGTGTTTATTCCCTGCTCGCCCGGCGAGGATTCGGGAATTTCGAAGTCTCCCGGTTGGTACATGGCAAGACCGCTGACCGACCCGATCTGGCTTTCAAAGTATGCGTTGAGTTCCTCCATGGTTGGCGCATCGCTGGCGTCGTTGTCGGAGTGGCCGGTCAGTTTTTCATCCAGGGCACTCCAGCCGTCCNGATCCATGTCCTGATCCCCAAGAACCAANATCGCATCCACTTCTTCCGGAGTGGGCGTGTCATCCGGATCTTCATCGGAGTGGCCTGTGATGNCTTCGTCGTAGGCGTCCATGCCGTCTTCGTCCCCGTCTACCCCGATCAAATCATCCGCGATAGAATACGCCTCCTTTTCGCTNTCCGNGAATTCGCNCATCGTCTCTTCTTCAAACGACNGAAACTCTTCGATCAACTCGGGGCTGAACTCCGTCAGCCACAGGTTTGNCAGCAATGCTTGAGCAGGAGGTCGNGTCAGAGGGATCTCGTACGTGTCATTTGTCATCCCCATTCCGGGCATCATTCCCATACCAAAAGGATTCATCCCCGGCATCATCCCCATCCCGGGCATCATCCCGTAACCTCCGTACATGCTCATCCCCATGTCAAACACTGGAGTAAACGTCTCCAGGACGGCTCTGCGGCCTAGTGAATCCGCCAAGGCCTCCGGGGTGAGGCCAAGCTGGTTTTTCTCGTGAGACGGAACTTCTTCGAGTTCAAGCAACGTTCTCACGAGGGGCTCACTGCCGGTCGCCGCCGCGTAGTGCAACAGTGAGTTCCCTTTGGCATCCCGCTTGGCAAGTGCTTTGCGCTCCTCTGGTTTGGGCTCGGGTTTTTTCGGAGGTCGCGCCCCTCCCATCATCCCCGGCGGCATCCCTGGAGGTGTACCGTAGGAATTTCCAACAGAGGGCATCCCTGGAGGTGCAGCGGGGGCTTCCTCATCCGGTTCGGCGTTCAAGATCTCGGGATTCTTGGTAAGGCTCTCTTTGAACTCGTTCCACTCAAGCTCTTCAAATTTCGTGATCGCAGCGTCCACTTCCTCTTGTGTTGGATGATCCTCAGGGTCTAGGTCGACATGATCCGTGATCACCTCGTCGAAAGCATCCCAGCCGTCCCCATCTTCATCGACTCCGATCAAATCTGTCAAAAACGAACCATCCTCTTCCTCGAAGTCGGGCACCGGCGGCATTCCCATTCCCGGCATCATTCCCGGCATCGGAGGCATACCGTAACCGGGCATCATCCCCGGCATTCCCATTCCCATACCGCCGAACGGTTCTGGTTGAGGTCGAAATCGCTCAAAGTACTCAGTTTTGTCTATCAGGATTTTTTCAAACAGAATGGACAATTCGGCGTCGCCACCCGCGTTGATTCTGCCCTCACGGGAGATCAGCATTGCGCTGGTATGGCGCTGGCCATTGATCGCAGCGTGGTACAACGGCGTGAATCGGCCGGCATCCGGAAGGTTGATCAGTGTGGCATCCTGACGGAGAAGCCAGTGAACCAACCCAAGCTGACCGGTGGCACAGGCCAGATGAATCGCCGCTTGGCCATCTTGGTTGAATGCTTTCGAATCCGCCCCGGCCTCGACCAAGCGCTTGGCCAAGCCGGCGCGGCTGTGGAGTACGGCCAAGTGTAACGGCGTGTTTTCCTGTGCGTCCTTGGCGCTCAGCGATAGCCCTTGGCCAAGCAGCCAGTCGACCGTCGCGGCTTGGCCAACCGCAGCGGCGAAGTGCAGGGGCCCTTGGCCAAGCGCCGTCTTGGTATCCAACTTCAGGCCCTTGCCATTCAGATTTTTTAACAACTCAAGCTGGCCGCCAGCCGCGGCCGCATGCGCCAAGGTCCGCCCGTCGTTGGCCTTGGCTTGACGGCTGGCTCCCTGATCGATGAGCCACTCTGCGATGGCCGTTTCCCCGAGGCCAAGCGCGAGATGGAGCGGCGTGTTGCCCAATTCATCGGGGGTATCGAGATCGGCCCCGGCCGCCTGTTGCGCCTTGATTTCCGCAAGATCACCGCGAAGTATGGCCAAGTGAATTTTATTCAAACCATAGTTGCCTTCCAGTTTTGCAGGGTCGTGGCCATGCGCCAACGTCTTCTCCGGCGGCGGTTCCATCTCCATGCCATACATCGGATACCCAGGCGGAAAGTCGGGCTCTTCAAAATAGTCCTCCGAAATGACTTCTTGTGTTGGAGGGGGTGCTTTTGCAAAAGCTTTCATATAAACCACGTAACCTGTGATGGTCAAAAACGGTGAAGAGAACAGCACGAGGGCCGCGACAACTGCCACGAACCGATATTTTTGGAGTCGCACGATTAACGTGATCAACACTGCCAAGCCGATCAAAAACGAAAATGACGAGATGAATCCATACGGAGCTGATACGGCTATCATGGAAAACATGGCCGCTGTCGACAGGGAAGCTTCCTCGTCCATGGCGGAAATAAGCAAACCTGTAAAAAATCCGATCACACTCAGCATTGCGAAGCCACCCAGCACTACAAAACCGATATTGTTCGGCATGAAAACACCTTGAGGGCTGGGTGGGGGTGCCTTCCCGAGAACAGGTGGCACCACGCCTTCGGCAGCGGGATTCGGCTTGCCAGAAATCAGATCGCGGATCCAGTTGCCTAGCATTCCACGAAGGATCACGTTCAGGGAAAACAGGATCGCCGCGACAATCGCAACCGAATAGTACATCTCCCGGTCGCTGTAGTCTGAGGTGTTCGCTAGGGAGAAAAGGCCCAGTAATAGAAACGAAAAAAAGATAGCCGCTTCGCCGGATGAAACGAGCGGCTTAATCAGAGGGCGTTGTTTTCGTCCTAAACCAAGGCAAATCATCAAGCTGCCAAAGATCATCTGGGAAGCGAACAGGAGAAAAACCAGCAATCCGTCCGGGCGGCTTCGGTCCAGTCCGTTGAGAAGCGTCAAACCGATCGTCAGCAAAACGGTGAGTCCCAAAATGATTTGCCCGAAAAGCCCGACTGGCCGGCGCAAGTCGTTTGGTATCGGCCCGGGACGGGTCAGAAACAGCATGACACAAGCAAGAAGTAGAACCGGTAAAAGGCTGTGCCAGTCCAATCTTAACCGATTAAAATACAACACAAGAAATGCGCCGGCGATCAGGAGCAAACCAGAAGCGGAAAAGAGTGTGCGAAGGCGTTTGCCATTCGCCCAAGGCAATGCAGCGATCAGAAAAACCGGGAGGCTGAGCACCGCGAACACGATAGCTAACCCCAGATTGGTCTCCCGCGGTTCGCTGCGATGAGTCACGATCGGGAGAGCAAATGCAATCGTAAAAGATAGAACCAAAAGAAAAACGAATCGCACTCCGGGTGGATATTTTGGCTCTTTCATATCTTTGTTTTGTTCAGTTTATCTCCGCCACTTGGTCGGCGTATTTTTCCAAGAGGTAACGCTGGTTTTCCTTGTCGTAGAGTTCCAATCGCTTGTGGAGTCCGTTCGATTGGGTCGCGTTGTAGTTCAACAAAACCAGTGCCCAAGCTGCAATGGCCAGCAGAACGGTGGTAATCACGAAACCTCTTTTTGTTTTGATACGAATTTTCATTCGGGTTGCTCCTCAGGTGTGTCCGGCGGTGGGATTTTTTCCGGCCTCGCCGCGAGCGGACGGCCCGGTACGGCCACGAAGGAAAACCGCGCGGGGTCTACCAGAAAGTCCGACTTGGTCTCGAGCGCCAGCTCCCAGCGCCATGCGCGAACATGCTCACGTGGATCCGGCAACATTACGGATGAACTCACCCGCTTGACGACCGGGATCCATTCTTCGCCGTTGTGCCGTTCCAATTGGGTTTGGTTGACGCGATAGCGGACCTGGCCTCCGTCCGTCTGGTCGATTTCGATAACATCAAATTCGTCACTGCGGATCAGTCGAGGTTCGTCCTTGGCGTTTGAAATATCGCGTCGCCAATGCTTGCCTGAGTCCAGCGCCGAGGCAGTGAAGCCGGCCGACTTGGCCACGGCTTTGTTGTGTTGATAAACGATGTTAAAAAACCGAGTGCCACATACCAGCAACATCACCAATAGGGAGGCGTAAAGCAGCAGCTCCATCAAGGAAGCCCCGGTGCGACTGCGATTTTTGTGAGAGCGGAGTTTCATTTCATTTTAACAACCCGCTCGACCCGGCCCCACTTGGCCTGCTTGACGGCGGTCCAGGCCAAGGTCAGCTCTTTCTCTCCGACGGTGAGGACGAATTTCCCTTCCGGCAACGATTGCACCGCCTCGCCGGGAGGCGTGATGGTGTGTTCGCCGGCCGCGTACTTTTGGCGTTCACCGGCGAGCAGCACGTCCATTTCACCGTCGATCATCTGCAGGGCCACGGCGTGAAATTGCTGGCGCCGGGTCAAGTCGAGTTCACCGGAACTGGTCACGCTGAAAGGGATGAATACGAGCAGCAACAGCGCGATACCCAGAACCACATCCATTTGGATGAAAGCCAAGCGCTTGGCCAAGCGCGTTGTCGATTGAAATTTCATAACAGGGTCATATTTTCAATCAGCGTCGCCAGCGGTAAAATAATCATGACGGCAATGCCAAACACGTACAGGCTGTTGACCAGCATGAGCGTTGTAAAAAAAACGTAAAAGCCGGACTGTTCCTGTTTGTACGCCAGCGCGGAAAGGTGGTTCGTCCAACCCTCAAGCGCCTCGCGAAAAGTGATGCCCCCGTGAGAGGCGTTCTCCATGCGCCACGCGAGGTCGGCCCGGCGGTCGAATCGGCGCAACGCCACCGACAACGGCTTGCCGCTCTCCAAATCTTTCATAGCCAGCTCCGCCCGGGCGCGAACCACGCTGTTTTTCGTACCGGCCGCCGCAGCACGGATTGCCTCTGTTTCGGTTGCGCCGTTGTCGAGTAGTTCGGAGAGAAACCAAATGAAGCTGCGCTTGATCCGGTTGCGCCGCCAAGGCGTCATCCATGCCAACCGGCTGAACAATTGGTTCAAGTGCATCCCCGTGTTGTGGGAAATCGACAGGCCGAACAGATGTGTGACGGTGAGAAAAAGGAAGTACATCGTCAGGATAACCGGGACCAAAATAAACAGGCCGCTTTCGGAAAACTCCATGATCCAAGCCGTGGACTCCAGGGCGCCTCCATGGATTCCCATATCCCAAAACACTTCCTTTAATTTTGGTAAAACGAATTTAAAAATACCAAAACTCAACATCAGCGATGTCGGGATGAGGAACAGTAAGCTAGACGAAAAAAGTTTGAACGATTGCTGTGCCCGCGACACTCCGTCCTCAAGGTGAGCCCGGCTCAACTTGGCCATCAGTTGTGTGCTGCGTTCGTTGCAAGCCAACTCCATCGCACCGAAAATTTCCCCGGGCAACAACGAGTGAAACCGGCGGAGGCTCTCGATGAATGTGTCCCCATGTTGCATTAAACTGTGCAGTCGCCTGAACTTCCCTCGGTACGGAACANCGGAAATTTTCCCGNCGCCAAGTTCCCGGAATAACTGCTCCGGAGTCTGCCCAGTGGCGGCGGCTAATTCGTTCAACTCCACCACCAAGTTCGCACAGTCCGCACGGCGAAACGGCGCACTCAACACATAGTAAGCGGCAAACCCCAGCCCGATCGCAGATAAAATCCCTGAGACCCACAAAAAGAGCATGAAGATGATTTCGCCTATCATGAGATGAAGAGATTTAGATTCCGAAACCGTCGATCATTCGGATGACTTCCGATAGCAATGAGAAATGCGGNACGAAAAAACTGAGTAGGAACAAGCCGATCACGAGGATGTTGACTGGNAGAAAACAATACAGAAACGACTGCATCCGGTGCTCTGCCCGACTGGCATAAATCGTCCGCGCGTGGCCGAACCCCGCGGCAATATCCTCATCTGCCTGTCCGACGATCCAGTTNAAAAAACCCGGGATGGTTTTGCTTTCATTGGCTGCCTCTGCATAACTGCTCTGACCCTCCGCCAGCCGCTGTTCGATCGCCGCCAAGTCTGTTTCCAGAGGGGAGCCGGTTTCCAGTTTACGAACCATCCCCAATGCCTCGGGGAGTTGTGTCCCGGATGCTAAAAGCGCCTCTGTCAGTGCGGCGTACTGGGCCAGAGCGGCGTCGCGTAACATCGGAATTTTCCACGAAAAATATCGGCGCATTTTTTGGCTGCGCAGCACCACGATGTAAAACAATAGTGCCGTCCCAAAAACGCCCGCCGGGAACGCAGATAGTGCTCCCGATTGATACACTTCCGAGAAGGTGGGGCCGTCTTGGGATATATCGATTAAATCAGCCCGGANGATTGATGAGAGATACGCCATTAACCCAGTCACCAACAGCCCGCAAACCAGAATCATCATCGGGTAAANGGCCAAGCCTTTCAGCCGTGTGGCCAATGTCCCGACGCGNTCATAATAGTCGGCCACACAGGTCAGCACCTTGGGCATGTTTTGGCCGGCTTGGCCAAGCGCAAGCAATCGCTTGTACGTTTCCGGCAGGTCGAGTCCGTCCGCGGCCTGCTCGACCGCTTGGCCTTTCTCCAGTCGGTCGCCCAGTTCATCGAGCTGCGCTTTCAGCTTCGAGTCGCTCATCGACTCGGTAATCTTTTTCAGCCCGGCTTCCAGCGGGATGCCGGACTTGAGCATCCCGGCCAGTTGCCGGTTCACGAAGGCTAGTTCCTCGATGTTCATTAGATGGCGTGGCGTTTGAGTTCCGATTCAGTCGTGAGCGCTTGGCCAAGCAGGTGCGCGCTCGATTGTTCAAAAGTAAAAGTCGGTTCCAGCTTGGCCAAGCGCTTGGCCTCGACGGCCTCCCGCTCAGCTTCGCCCAGTCGCAGCATTTCCAAAAACGGAACCCGGCCGCGCAGGCCTGAGCCAAAGCATTCCGAACAACCCTTGCCTGAGCAGTCCATGCAACCCCGGCGAACCAAGCGCTGGTTGAGGATTAGCTGTAGCTGCCCTGCGACCAGATGGGTATCGCGCGTCAGGGCGTTCAAGCGTTCGATCACGCCTCGGCAGGAACCGGCGTGCAGCGTGGCAATGACGAGGTGCCCGGTCATCGATGCGCGCAGTGCCATTGCCGCGGTTTCCTCGTCACGAATCTCGCCGATCACCAGCACCTGCGGATCCTGCCGAAGCAGATGCTTCAACGCCTTGGCGAATGTCAGCCCCCGCTCGATATCAATCTCCGTTTGCATGATGCCGGGTAGCACCCGCTCCACCGGATCCTCCACGGTGATGACGTGGGTGGTGTCGGTCTCCAACAGACGCTGCATCAGCGCGTAGATGGTCGTGGTTTTCCCGCTGCCGGCTGGGCCGGTGAGGAGAATCATCCCGGAGCGAACAGTCAGTTGATGCTCCAGCGCGTCGCGAACTTCGGCAGGAAAACCAAGCTCGCCGAATGTCAGTTGANCCCCCTCGTAAAACAGGCGCAGTACCAGTTTTTCACCGGTGACCGCCGGGTAAGTGGAAACACGGACATCACTCGGCAGACCAACCTCGCCGCCGGCGATCCGGCCATCCTGCGGGAGCGACTCAACGTACGTCTTGAGCTTGGCCAGAAATTTGACCCGGCCGAGAATCATCTTGGCCGCTTCGCTCGGCAACGCGCCCACCTGAGCCAGAACCCCGTCCAGCCGGAACTGCACCCGGCTGCCCTCCCNCTCCATTTGCAAATGCACATCGCTCGCCCGATGCCGCGCCGCAAACTGCAACAACCACTCCACCGCCGCTGTGGCATCCTGCTCCTCAATGGGAGGCGCCCAGCCATGAGATGGGGTGTTAGGGTTCAGCGGCATGANTTGTGTATTCTTTATCGAATTACGGCTGNCCGTCAATTATAGAATGTGAATTTTTGATGTCACGGCTCAAAAGCTCAACGGACTCGCGGCACTTCTTAGGTTCGGCGAATCGGCTGTTGAACCCGTGCGATTACCCGGAGATTTCTTCGGCAAGATCGTCGGCCGGGTAGGTCCAGATTTCCGCGAGGGTGGGGTGATAGTGTGGCATGACGGCCAATTCGCCGACCGTCATGCGCTTGGTCATCGCGGCGACGATTTCGTGGATCAGTTCTCCGCCTATTGGCCCGACGCAAGCTCCCCCGAGGATCTCGCCGGACTTGGGGTCGCACAGGAGTTTCACAAAACCGTGCATGGCCTCCATGATGATTGATTTGCCGTGGTCGTTGAATGGGTAGCTTGCGGTGAGGTACGGAATACCCTGCGCTTTAGCCGCCTTCTCGGTAAGGCCGACCACCGCCGCCTGCGGGTCAGTAAACACCACGCTGGTGAGCAACCGGTAATCCATTGATTGCGGCGAGTCGGGGTGCAGCATGTTGTGTCCGGCGACTTCGCCCTGCTGCACGGCAAGATGCACGATCTCGTGCGGCCCCGTGCAATCGCCTCCGGCGAAAATGTGCGGGGCGCTGGTTTGCATCTGTGCATTGCTGACGACGCGCCCGCGCTTGGTCGTGACTCCGGCGTTTTCGAGTGCGAGCGCCTCGGTGTTCGGCGAGCGACCCAACCCGTGAAACACTGCCTCGGCCCGAGCTTCGTGTGTTTCGCCGGCCCGCTCGTAGACGATGATCTTTTCCGTCCCCTCGCTTCGGGCGTCTTTGAGGGTGCCGCCGGTATGGACAGTGATGCCTTCATCGCGAAATGCTGCCTCGACTTCGGCCCCGGCATCATCGTCGAAATCGCGCAGGAAGTGCGCGCTGCGTTGGAGCACGGTTACCTCGACATCGAACCGCGCGAAGAACTGCGCGAACTCCAGCGCCACCGCCCCGCCGCCCAGTACGATCATCGACTTGGGCAGCGTCTCGAGTTCGAGCGCATCGTCGCTGGTCATGCAGCCGAGCTTGGCCAAGCTCGGTAGAGGCAGCTCGGCCACATGTGAGCCGGTGGAGATCATGAAATGTCCGGCAGTGATCGCTTGGCCGTTTTCGATCTCCAGCGTGTGCGGATCGCGAAACTTGGCCAAGCCACGGATCAACTNAAAGCNTTNGTCCTGCAATTGGCCACGCCGATAGCTGGCAAACTCCTCGACCATGTCGGCCTTGCGTTGCATGACCTTGGCAAAGTTGAAACCGATTTCCCCCGGCTCAAGTCCCCAAACGCCGGAGCGCTTGGCTTGAAACCGAATATCGGCCGCGTGAAGCAGCGCCTTGGTTGGCATGCAGCCGCGCAGGATGCAAAGGCCGCCAAGCGCTTGGCCTCCCTCGACAACCGCCGTGCGCCTGCCNGCCGCCGCCGTNGTTCGCGCCGTGGCATACCCGGCGCTGCCACCGCCGATAACCACCACATCAAAATCGAATTGGCCCATAATCGCTTGGCCAAGTTAACCCGCCTCAGCCACTATTCCGACAAAAGATCAAACGATGTCGCGACTCGATGAAAAGGCCCGGCAGGATGGGACACCATCAGCCGCCCCATACGGTCATGGAAACATCAAAGATGAGCCGGAAGAAAAGTGCAGTAGCCTCACTTGTCGTTGGTACATGCGGTTCGCCGAAGCGTTGCCCACCATTAAAAGCCCTGCCATTCTAATTGGTAATCGTTTTGTGTTTTCCAAAGCCTAAGCTTTTATTTTTTGAAACGCTCAAGGATTTCCTTGAGCTTACTGTCATTCTTGGCTCGAGCCGTTGNAGCACCCTTGTCGGCGCCACCTTTTGAATCAAGATCGTACTTATTAATCAGAGCCCTGAGTATTGCAGGAACCGAGGAAGGTTTCTGAGAGACCAACGTGGAAATCTCCAAAACCAACCGTTCAATCTCCTCAACCTGCTTCCCTTTTAATTCAAGTTCCTTGGGGTACTCCTCCNGATGCAAATTTTTTATCGCATTGATGTTCTTTGTTATCGGCTCAAGTTTTGCGTTCAAATGCTTCTCAAACTCATCCTTGAACTTGCCCAGTTTGTCATCAGGGAATTTCNCTATCTCTGCTTTGAGCTTCACCAAANCATCGTTAAGATCCTTCAGTTTTTCCGCAACTTCATTCGATTGCAGAGCTTGTCCGTCCACCTCATCTCCAGAGTTTCCGCTACGAATGTCATTTTTTAAATCGAGAATTCCTTTTTTAACAGAGTCAAACTCGGAGCTTATTTTATTGGTTAACTCCAAGCTGAATTGCTGCTTATTTTTTTTCGCCTCTCCTTCCGCGCTGGTCACCATGGAAGACGAAATTTTTTCCCCGATCGTCCCCAATTGTGCGACCAATGGGTTGAGGTCAATGGATAATTCTTTTGATTTTTCAGGGTTCAACTTTTGTTCCAATGTCGATTGGATCGAACCGAGTCCCTCCTGAAACGAGGTTAATTGCGCGACTACACGCCCCACCGGGTCGCTCTGATCTGCACTTCCCAATAATTGATTTCTCTTGAACGTCTTTTTGATTTCATTCCACCGATCCTCTTCTTCCTGAGTCATCAGGGAGAACATCTCCTTGAATTTCAACAGGTTNGCCTCAGCACCTGTGGTCAGTGTCTGGGATTCGCTCTTATAGTGGTCAACAACCAAGTCCTTGACCTCCTGCTCATTGAGAATGGGTAGAATTTTCTCCGCCAGACGATTCATGTTCCGGTAGGAACCTTGGAGCTGGAATCTCGGTTCTGTTCTAAATTCATCAGCCATNGCCGCAGACCGAATGTATTCTAAATTTACATCCAGCAGAAAATCGCGAACCATAACCAGCTTTTGCATTACTGAAACNATCTCATTGATTTCCGCAACNGAATAATTGGACTCAAAGTTGGCGGCATCCCGCGAGCCTNTTTCGCCAATCTCGATGAACGCCTGAATATCTTTTTGGCTCTTATTTGAAAGCTGCTGCAAGACCGGGTTGGAAGTGACAGCATTCTCGATATAACTCGCCTTGAAGGCGGTNGCGTTGCCACCGACTACATCGCCCAAGTTGTAGGTATCTGCCCGGTTGGAGAGCATGTCGGGAATCTTGAATTTCTCACCGCTTTCTGTGTAGGGGTTACCCGCCATGACCACGGCAACTTTTCTTCCCTTGAGGTCATATGTTTTCGGCCGACATTCCCATACTCCCTCTATTTTCCTCTGGGCATCACACAACGAGATGAACTTTTGAAGGAACTCCGGATTACAATGCTGAATATCATCCAGATAGATCATGACGTTGTCCCCCATCTCCAACGCCAGGTTTAGTTTCTGCACTTCCTCCCTTGCCCCGGCGTTGCCTGCCTCACTTGGATCGAGCGACGTCACCTCATGTCCAACAGTCGGGCCATTGATTTTCATGAAAATCAAACCCAAGCGATTGGCGATGTATTCCATCAACGTGGTCTTGCCATAACCCGGAGGAGAAATCAGCAGCAACAAACCCATCAAGTCCGTTCGCTTGTTATCCCCCGCAGCACCAAGCTGCTTGGCCAAGTTGTCACCAATCACCGGAAGGAAGACCTCGTTGATTAGTTTGTTGCGAACGAACGAAGTAAGAACCTTCGGCTGATACTCTGATAACCGAAAATCCTCGCGGCCCTCTTCGATCACCTGAGATTTTAACTCTAGATATTTGGCGTACTTCGGAACAGCCTGCTCCTTAAAATATTTCAGCTTGTTTTGGAANTTATGAAAATCCAGTTGATAACAATCGTCCACTATAACCGGNTGTGCCCCGGCCATATTAGTGATTTCCTTGGAGTTGGCTTCGTCCACCACAAATCTAGAGTCGAAATGGTTGCAAAGCAACAGACTCGCNAGTTCCTCCTCATACGGGGTCAGTTCTTCCTTACTCGTTGATCTGACGAAGCCCGAAGCCCAATCCCGGATTACCAGATATTTATTTCTCGGATATTGCTCCAACGGCACCANCGAATTTTCAAAATTTGATTCCTTATGGTATTTTTTCAGGTGCGCGTTGAATTCACTGAGCAATTCGGCNCCTTCCTTGCTGATTGCATACCCTTTCCCATTGGCGATTTCATGAAAGAGGTATTCTGCCGACTCAACAACCAGAGCCTGATCGAATACATTTTCATCTTCAACGAACATACTAATCAGCTTTCCNATCTCCTGAACATATAGCGGATTAAACTGCGATCCTGGGAATAGGTCGTTCTTCTCCTGAAACGCTTCGAGCTTCGCCTGCCAAAGTGACTTCAACTCAGTCGGGCAGAAGAGCTCCCAATACACCAACGCACAGGCCCTTGCCGCCGGTGAATAGCGCGCCAGTTTTTGCGCCTTATAAATCGTGACTAGTGCATCAAGAATTTTGGTGGCGTCCTGATCGTGAATGCCTTTTGTATACGATTCAGCATAAAGCGGAGCCATGAACTCCTGAACAGTTTTTAATTTNTCTTTTTCATCAAGCCCTTGAAAGTCCGAGATNCTGATCNTGGTACCCTGCTCAAGCCAAGCGAGCACTTGGTAAGCCAAGTATTCAGACCTGTACACCTCACGGTTTTCAGAAATGATATCCTGCGACCAGGCANCCNGGGTTTCCAAAAATTCTGGGTTCTTTATTCGACTAAAAAATTTCGTTCCTGTCAGGTGAAGGCACATATCCCCGTCATGACTGAGAATCGTCAAATCCAAATCCTGTGTATTGACTGAGAATTTATGTTTTCCGAAACGGATGATGTTCTCCCCNTCCTGAAATAGTTCTTTCTTATCTTTTAACTGACGAATCCCATCCTGCTGAATCGTCTTTAGTCGCCCCTGCATATCATCCGCCTTAACAGAATCCCCCANCGAATTCAGGTCNTCNATGATACCNCGAATTTTTTCGACCATCAGATCCGCGGCAAGGTATCCGTTAATATCGTTAATCGAATCAAACCCTTCTACGCGATTGCTGATTACCTTGAGGATGCGTTCGGCGGATGAAACTAGTGATGAAGCCTTTTTATTGCGGCTTTCGATGAGGTTTAATTTTCTGGCTTCAAACGCTTCATATGCCTCTGTTCTTTTGTCCGCAATCTCCACGATAAACTCATCAAAATCTGCGAAGGTACCTTCCANTTCCTCGAGTTGCACCATGAGCTTGTTTAAGTACTCNTCACACTTTTCCGGCGAATCACAAAGATCCAGAAAACTGACAACTGATTGGCTGATAAGCCTTATTTGAGCTGCAAATTGTGCCTTACCCTCAACCCCGTGCAACTCCTTGATCTTTTTATTCGCNGCAACTTTTAACTGGTTGATCGAAGTGAATATTTCCGTAATTTGATCGATTATCCGGGTCGCCTGTGTGGAATCCTCGATTTTCAGGTTGTTCACTATATCAATGAGCATCTCCAACTCATGGCCTGCNCCGGTCACATTTTCNACCANCTCATTCCCTTCTGTAACCTTGGTTATCGTGCCAAGCGAATCTTTCAACTGTGCCACACGACCCCGATAGGGATTCAAGGATTCCTCCATCAATAAAAACTCAACACAGGCCTCAGAAAGTTCAAGTGTCTTACCAGATAC
Source organism: Verrucomicrobiales bacterium (assembly GCA_002689335.1). Taxonomy (GTDB): domain Bacteria; phylum Verrucomicrobiota; class Verrucomicrobiia; order Limisphaerales; family UBA1096; genus UBA1096. The sequence goes on along the minus strand of NZFR01000028.1, from coordinate 4,316 downwards.
CGTCTTTTCAAAAGAATCCACCCCTTGCAAATCGACATAGGGAACATCCCTTAGCGATATAATCTCNCCTCGAATTTTCCTTAACTCAGCGAGCCTTGAAACAAAGTCATCAATTAACGAAAACTCACTCTTGCTGATCTCCTCNAAAATCTCATTGGTCTTAANTTCTACAGCCTTGANTCGTTCGANCGCCTCCTTTTTAAGTCNATTGACCTTGTTGAATTCATCGATGGCNTGGCCCGCCGTTTCCTTAATTTGATTCAGGCTATCAACAAGTCCGTTCAATCCGTCGTTATCAATCCAAAAATAGGATTCAACCACATCCGTCGATCTCTTGACCAAGTCGATGTACAATTCGTCGTATGTCGAGTCTCTGGTTGCGAGATTCAAAATCTCGCTACATTCTGCCATGCAGCGCACAACGTCCCGGTTTCCAATTTGATACAGAAAGTGATCCTTGTCGGTTTCATTGCTTAGCTCTTCCAGAGTAAATGGGGTTTGCCAGATTTGAGCTACATGATGTTTTTGTGGTTCCTCATCTACCCGGAAATAAGTCAGTTCCCCGTTTTTGAAGAGAGAAAACCCGTTACAATAAATTGGGTTGTCAACATTTTGAGAGATAATGTTATAAGGCAGGATAGTGTAGTTACCCTGTTTTCTGTTATAAAAAACATACATGTAATCTTCACCATTTGGAGAACTTACCATCCTCTCGAACATCATTTCTGTTAGGTTGTTATCATAAACCTTTATCTGTCCGTTGATTAGATAAAAGCCATTAGGGACGATTATCCCATGTCCTTCAGGAAGGACACAGCAGGCATCCTTCAAGGAATCAAACCTGTGAACCTCGCGTAGCTTATTGTTGTAAACAAAATATCTGAATTCTCTTTCCTGAAATGGCTTTATTTTTAAAAGGATGATTTGACCAATCTTCGCGTAAAAGATTTCAGCGTCATCTAAAGTTTGATCCTTAAATTCAACTTCTTCGGACAAAATTCCAGAGCCTGTGTCTGTATTATCCTCAATTTTAATTGTTAGGTCGCCCCCTATACATTCCACAAATAAAATATCCTCAATTGATATATGGGGATGGTCGCCAAAACGATGCAAATCCCTATGGGTTCTCACCCATTCAAATTGGTATTGATCTGGGTAAACGAACTCGTGGTCACTTCGGTTGTCGACATAATGCAGTTTGCCGCCCTGAATGGCCCACTTGAAAGTCTTAATGTCAGTTACATTTTTACCAACACGAAAGACCATAAAAAGAAATGGACCTATTTGTGAAAATTTAACAAACCTTGTTTCTTTGTAGTACTTATATAGATTCGCAAAATCCTGATCGAATTGCCCGCTTTTAAGAATGTCGAGGCTCAGGGGATGAAATGTTTCATCCTTATAATTAAAAATTGAAAATACATCACTGATTTGAACGGATGTCTTAAGCCCAAACTGAACATTATATCCAAAAATAAATGTGCTCCCCACTGCCCTGATCATATCCCTAGGAATACAATTGTGTTCTGTGGTGATACGTTCCGCTTTTATCAGGGCTAATGGAACGGAACCAAAGACGTTCTTTCTTAACTCGTCAAGCTCTCCGACTTTGGTTTTTAAATCGCTCGCTTGGTTGAGCAACCGCTGCCTAATGATTTCGTATGTGCCACCCTCCAAGGCGGGTGTTACCTCGGCAGACGCTAAGTGTTCTGCGTCTTCTTCAGACATAATGCTATAGTAAAAGCACTTTTTTTATAGATATATTAACTAATTGCATTAGCTATCTGAAGCAGGCAACTTGATCACTGAATTGGCAGGATTATCCGCGATACCAAAATTACCAGCCATCTCAAGTGCCTGTTTCAGAATGGAGGTCTTCCCCGAATCCTTGGATTCACTAATCATCTGCCCGATAAGGGCGGAGATTGTCAGGTTCTTGATAGAGTCAGTTGTAAGCCCATACTCGCCCGCCCACTCGGCAAGTTTCTGTTTAAAATATTCTGGGTCGCCGTTAAAAAACGTGTCCTTAACATCGGTAATAACCTGACTGTTATTGGCGAGTCGATCTACCGATTTGCCCTGTGTTATGGCGTTGGTGATCTTATCGAAGAACACACTGTCGCCGCCCACAATATCTATATTCGCGCTCTTCAATGCTTCTCCAACAATAAGGGCCTGTTGTTCCGCGATGTCTTTTGTAACTCCGATTTGCGCCAGTTCAATCTCCTTGTCCTTATTCAGATTCAGCTTGAACTCTTCATGCTCGCGTCCCACGCCGTCGAAGATCTTCATGGCTTCGGCTTTCTCTGTGATCCCATTGGCTTCGGCCTGAAATTTAATTTCCATTACTTTGGCCTCGGCAGTGCCATCCTTCTCTTTGGCTTCCGCTTTTGCAGAAATCACCTGCGCCTGGGCCAAGCCGGCAGCAGCTTCAAGCGCACTTATCCCGGATGCTTCACTTTTCTTCGCTGCAGCCAACCTGGTGGCAGCTTTCTCCTCTGAATCTGCGGCGATCATAATCTCCTCCGCTTTCATCTCTGCTGCTTCTTTGGCCCCCTCTGCAGCGAGCACTTGCTTGTATTTTTCCTGTTCAGCATGAAGCTCGGTAGATTTCTTCTCTGCTTCTGCTGCCTTGATATCTTTAACTAATGCCTCCTCTGCCTGCATCTCCGCTTGAGTGATAAGCACTCGTTTTTCACGATCAGCAGAAGCAAACGATTCGGTATCCTTGATTCTTTCCTTCTCAACAACAACCGTTTTTTCGAGTTCCACCCTCTCCCTGATAACCTCTTGAATGTTTTTCTGTTCGGTCTCGATGGTTTTCTCTTTCTCAATGTTTGCAAGTGTAACAATTCGCTCCCTCTCGGTGACTTCAAGTAGCCTGTCTTTTTCGACTCGCTCAGTTTCAATTGCCTGAGTTCGCTCGCGGTTTTTTTGCGCCACAATAATTTGTCGCTGTTTATTCTCCTCTGCTACACCGAGTTCTTGCTCGGTATTAATCCGCGCAGATTCCGCTTTCAAACGTTCTTCTTCGGTCACCTTGTCGGCTTCGGCCTGCTCACGAGCAGTGATGGTAGCAATCTCTCTTTTTTGTTGCTCCTCAGCCTCTGCTTTTTGTTTATCTAGTTGAAGTATAGCCTCTGTTGCCTCCACGTCCTGACGTTTAATCTCTTTTTCTTTATTCCTTAAAATCTGGTTGGCTTCCTCGGCCTGCTTGGATGTGACTCCGTTAATTAATTTAATACCTATCGAATCCAGAACATTATTAGCATCCATCTTACTTAGAGGCGTTTGTTCTAGGTAATCAATTGCAGCATCCTCCAAATGGTACCCATTCAAATCTTGTCCAATTACCTCCAGAATGGACTGCTTAAATTGATCGCGCTCTGTGTAAAGTGAGGTGAATTCAAATTGTTTACCCGCTGTCTTGAGGGCTTCAGAAAACTTTGCTTCAAATAATTGCCTAAGTTGATCAATTTCCGATGCCCTGTCGCATCCAACCGCTTGGGCCACTTCCTGAGCTTGAGGCTTATCTACTCTGATGTAGAACGCCACGGTAATATCCGCCCGTAAATTATCCTTACAAATCAGGCCGTCTGTGCCCTGCCGGTTGATCTCCAGCCGCTTCACAGAAATATCCATGATATCGTACTTGTGAATTAGCGGAAGAACCACACACCAGGAGTCTCTAACTTTTATTCCCCCAAGTCCTGTTCTAACCCCCACAGTGCCGGGTTCCACCTTCCTCATGCATCGTACTGCAAGCGCTAGGAACCCGAGGAATAGGATTACACCTCCCCCAAGCATAACTAAAGTTACAGTTTCGAATATTGCTATAGTAATGATATTTAACATGTTTATTTCCTTTTTTTAGATATCTATTTTTTTAACGCTAAAAATCTTGTTATCGACGTCAACGATCACGGCCGATTCTCCCCTCTTTAGCACCTCACTTTCCGAGGTTGGTTTTACATTAAATAAAAATGGCGCTCCGTCCGGATTGTCTATCTGAGCTTGGCCAAACTTATGGTCCGCCCTCGGACTCCTTATTGTACAAATCTTTCCTAGAAAGGCTTTGGGTGAATCCAACTCATCCAGTTTTGCAATGGATTCGAAGAATCGTTCGAATGGCATTATGGAAACTTTCATCGCAAAAAGGGAAACCACCGAGCCAAGCGCAAGAATCAACAAACCAAGCCCCCATGTTTTTTCCGGGTTGAGATAAAAATTTGAAAGAGTGCAGATCGGCCAAAGCACAAACCCAAAGACGCTAATGAGGATCACCAATGGCACCTTGCCGATGTAGAAAAAATCAA
>NZFR01000027.1 GCA_002689335.1 Verrucomicrobiales bacterium | reverse complement strand
CTACGATAACAACTCTGGATTCCTTTGGTATTTTATTCATATTTATTTATAATAACCTTCGTAGACATCTTGAGAGTCTTTAATCGCNTCGNTTCTTTTCCATTCTTTNTCAATGAAACGATCCGGACTTAAAGAACTTAGGTAAGNCGTAAAAGTTTTTTGAGTTATNGACTCTAATACATGTTTTCCAATTCCTGCTGAACCACTAATACCATGAGCATTACAGCCGGCCGCCATAATGAACCCTTTCAATATTTTTGTAGGCCCAACAATAAACTTTCCATCTGGGACAAAAGTTGGCCATCCTTTATAGATATCTTTTATTTCTAATTTATTAATATCATTTTTTATTGGCATGATTTGTTTTTTGAACCAACTCATAACTTCAATATCTTCTTTAATTATTGGAGGCCGTTCTTTGTTCGTAAATTCTTTTGGATCAATCGATATGGAATTTTGCTCCCACCCCCCTAGCAGCAGGCCATTATTCTTCGCTCGTAAGTATAGTGATGCCTCTGGTATTCGCATCGTCGGTAAATTAGGATTTATATTCTCAATGTCGCTTGAAACTAGATACTCATGTCTAATTGGAAAAATTGGCAAATCTAATCCAGCCATATTAGCTATATGCCAAGCGTGAGCGCCAGCTGCGTTAATTAGAATGTCACATGAAATTGTACCAAGATTCGTCTTTACACCAGTGACTTTTCCATTTAAAGAAATTATATCTTCGACCCAAGTTCCAGTAGCAATTTCTCCTCCCATTTTTTTTGTTTCATCAGAATATGAATTGGCTAGTTTTGAGGGACTTAAATAGCCGTCTGTTCCACACCAAAGGACACCATTCGTGGATGAAAAATCAAAATATGGCCACAATTCTTTTGCTTTTTCAGAGCTAATCCAATCAGTATTAACTCCTGCATTAATTCCAATTTTTCTAAGTTCTTCAAACTCAGAAGCTTTCTCTTCAGTTAAAGCAACTCTCAATGATCCTACTTGATTCCATTCGGGTTTTATTTTTGCTTTGGCCTCTAAATGATCAAACACATCAACAGACCATTTAGCCAAAGAAACCCTATCAATATCATCTCTTAATTGGCCAACTAAACCCGCCCCTTGAGAAGTTGTCTCGGATGCGAGATCTGAATTTTTCTCAATTAAAAGTAAATCGTTATACCCTGCCTTACATAGGCTGTAAGCTACTCCACAACCTATACCGCCACCTCCGATTACAATAATTTTCGAATCTTTAAGTTTCACTTATTTTATTTTGCTAGCTCATTTAAATACCAACGAACAAATCTTTCTACATTGTATTCCTTATTCTTGGAATATGGACCCGGCCGATAACCGATTGATTGGACACCGAGTTGTGCGGCCTCACAAAGTTCCCAATCCTGCTCAGAGGTAAGTTGCCAGAACGGCATCAGTTCAGCGAGGCAGTAATCACTACCTTCCTCCGCTTTTTCGTCGACCAACCAGATCACCCGCACCTCGGTGGTGGCCTTATCAATCGGCAGCAGGCGAGTGCTGACGGCGTGGTCGCAACTGGCGTGGCACCACATGTTGGGCACGGTGCGTAGTCGCAGTGTACCGACGGTGTTGTCGGTGTAATCGCCCATCAACGGTGCGACCTGTTTGCCGTCCATCGTCTCGCTGACGTAGCCGTCGGATAGCAGCGTGCGGTTGATGGAGAACCAGCCTTGCTGGCCGGAACTCGGAAACGGCGCCATGCCGCTGGCCTGATGCGTGATGGCTAGACCCTGCCGCCCCCACGCCTCCTCGCTTTGACGGGATTTTTCATCGATACGGGCCATCATCTCGGGTGAGGTGTCGTCGGTGTTAAAATGATCGTAATTGGCCTTGATGTACTGCGGGTGGTTCAGGTTGCAGTGATAACACTCGCGGTTGTTTTCCCAGACGAGTTTCCAGTTGGCACGCACGGTGTAGTTGACAGCCCTGGCGACCTTTGCGCGATCAACGCCCTGTGGCTTAAGCATCGGCTCCAGTTGCTCGCGAGCAGTTCCAAAATCGACCGGGCGATCATCGAGATTCACGAAAATGAATCCGCACAAATTCTCCGTCGCCACCGGCAACAGGCCAAGCGAGTCGCTGTCCAACTCCTCGTGCATACCCCGGCAGGACAACAGTTTGCCGTCCTTGCCGTAGACCCACTGGTGGTAGGGGCAGACGAGTTGCCGTGCCGTGCCGCTCGTCTCGCGGCAGAGCAGCGTGCCGCGATGACGGCAGACGTTGTGAAAAGCCCGCACGACTCCGTCCTCCCCACGGATGACGATCAGCGGGTCGGTGCCCAAGTTTAAGGTGAAGTAATTGCCGGCGTTGGGGATCTCGCAGTCGTGCCCGGCAAAGAGCCAGCCCCGCCGCCAAACCCGATCAATGTCAGCCCGATAGATTTCGTCCGAGGTAAAAAATTCACCCGGCAGACTGCGCCACTCCGGACAGACCCCGGCGGCGACGGCAGGATCCAATTGTTCGGGTGCACCAGTCATGGTATGCGAGAATCAAAAACGAGCGGGTCGCTTGNTNNNACGAGTGTGCCAAGCGGNACGTCCCGGNTGTATAACCAATTTTGGGGAGCATGAGCCATCGCGCTACTTTTGCAGATACTCCATGACTGCCTCGGGGCAATTCTGAACGCCCAGTTTTTCGAGGATATTCTTGAGGCGATTATGAAATGTCCAACTGCTGTTTGCTTTGACATGCTGCTCAGTCATTATTTGTTTGTTCTTGATAAACCTCAGTACTATTCTTAAACAAAAGATCTTGGCTTAGACAATTTAGAAGAAATGAAATTTAAATATATACCACCACATTTACTAGGCTCTTTTTCTCTGAGAATGAAAGTACATTTTTTCTTTTTAACCAGATTGTAACAATTAAGACTCTCTTTTGTGGTCTAGTCATTGTAGTNTATNTTTTCTGTTGTCAACAANAACGTCAACGACATTTTCCAATCCGTTCTCAATTAAATATTTCACAGAAATGAAAAACAAAATAAAATTGAGTCTTCTGCCTCTTTTTGCAGCCTTACTGTCATCCTGTCCGCCCGTGCTAGGGCAGGAGATTAGCACTGATTATAGCAACTACGCGTCCGAAGAAGAAATCATCGTCACGTTCAGTGAGGGGCCCGGCAACCCGAAGGACTGGGTGGGGCTTTACAAGAGGGACATGGTCACAGGCGAGGTCGGCTCGCTCGCGTGGTTCTATGTCGACGGCTCCAGGACCGGCGGCGATGGCCTCGCTAAAGGCCAGCTGACCTTCCCCGACGGGATGACGGACGAGGGATATTACGAGGCGCGATTCTTGGAGAACGACGGCTACACACTATTAGCCAAGACGACATTTGCCGTTGGCGATCTTGGTCCTGGGGTCCAAACAGACAAGTCCTCCTATACGCCTGGAGAACCGATCACGGTTGATTTTCTCCTTGGCCCAGCCAACCCCAAGGACTGGGTGGGACTTTACAAGGTGGATATGGTGCCCGGCTCGGTCGGCAGCCTCGCCTGGTTTTACGTAGATGGAACGAAGGCCGGAAACGAGGGGATCGAGACCGGCACGATCGCGTTCGACGGCGGAATGATAGACGAGGGTGACTACAAGGCGGTGTTCTTCGAGAACGACGGTTACACAATTTTTGCCGAGACCCTCTTCAAGGTTCAAAAGACCGCGCCGGACACGCCGCAATTGGTCTCCAGTTCCCCAGAGAATGGCAGCAAGAACGCGGATCCGGCGATTGCCTTTTCGGCAGTTATCCGCAACGGCAACACGTCGCTGAATCGAGAAAGTGTGAAGCTGTCCCTCAACAATCAGGATGTGAAGGTGGACATCACCGCCAGCGATAACGGGTTCAACACCGTTTCCTTTACCGGTGAGGGACTGTTTGAAGCCGGCTCCAGCCACACTTTCAAACTGGAATTCTCCGATGACGGCAATCCGGTGACCAGCGAGACTATCACGTTGGATTTTGATGTTGCCAGCTATCTTGAACTGGAGATGCCGGAACCGATCTATTTTGAAAACTTTGACGGCGTTGAGGAGTTCGAGTTGCCGAACGGTTGGGAAGGCGTCAACCTATCGCAGGAACTCAATACTGAACTGGAGCCTGACGACTTCACCTCTGCCTATTACGAGGGCTGGGTGAATGTCGCAATGAGTCGCTGGAGCCAAAGCGGCAGCGCGGCGGAGAAAGCGACTCAACCTGCTCCGCCGATTTTCCTAAACGGCACCCGGCAGGGGCTCTTGGGTAACGCCCTCGTCGCGGACTCCGCCTCGCGCAACGGCCAATTTATCACATTCTTTTACACGAACGATTACGACCTGAGCCAACATAAGGATGTGCATCTTGGCTTCTACAGCCACTATGCGCAAAATCAGAATAGCTCCGGCTCGATCGAATACTCCATCGACCAGGGCGAAACATGGCTGCCTGTGCTTTACATGATCGACCGCGACGACATCGTCCGGGACGGGGACGGGAACGTGGATGCCATCGCTACGCTGGAGAATGAGCATGGCGACATCGCGACCGGCTATCACCCGGAGACATTTGAGGAAGTCGGCGGCTACTATGGCGCCTACATCGGCGCGGAGATCACCGAGGAACTTGTCCCTTACATCAGCGGCCGGATCAACGACAACCAGACCGAGTCGAAGCGCTACGAGCTGTTTCGGCTACCCGAGGCGGACGGGCAAAATACGGTTAGTTTCCGTCTGGCAAAGAGCGGCATCTCCAGCTGGTATTGGGGGATAGATAACTTCGGCATTTACAGCATCGCACCCAACTCGATGCCGGAAGTGGTCGAGGCCAGCCCGGCCGCAGGAAGCCAGGGAGTCAACCCAATGCCCTTAATGACTTTTATAATCAAAAATGGCCAGGCCAAGCTGGATCCAGGTTCGGTCAGGCTAGAGTTCAACGGCTTGGCGACGGAAGGCATCACCGTGTCGGAGACCAAGATTGGCGCGGAGGACGGCCACCAGGTCACATGGCAGGTGGCCGAGCTGCTGGAGTCCCTCTCAGATAATAGCTTCAAGCTCACTTTTACGGAGGATTCCGCTGACAAGCGGGAGGGGACCTACGAGGGAAGTTTCACTGTGGGCGACTTCGTCAGCCACAAACTGCCCGAGCCGATCGCCTTCGAGTCGTTTGACGATCTGGAGGAATTCGCCCTGCCGCAAGGTTGGGCCGTGAAGAGCTACGTCAACGAGGCCGACGCGATCATCTTGGATGAAGATCCAGATGACTGGACATCGATGACCTACGCCGGCTGGACATCCGTATCACTGAACCGCTGGAAGAGTAGCCCCTACTGGACTGAGAAATCAGAGGCACCAAGTCCCCCGATATTCGTTAATGGCAAAGCCCAATTCCCCGAAGGTAATTTCCTGATCGCCGACTCCGCCCTGCGCAACGCCAACTTTGTGACCGTGATTGAGACGAAGGATTTCGACCTGAGTGAAGCCGCCGATGTGCACCTCGGTTTTTATAGTCACTACACTCAGAACCAGGATAACTCCGCGAGTGTCGAATACTCGATCGACGGCGGGGACACCTGGCTGCCGGTGCTCTACATGCTGGACCAAGCCGACATCGTCGCAGGTGACGACGGCACTGTCGACGCCGAGGCCACACTCAATGCAGCCCACGGCGACGTGGCCCTAGTGAACAACATCCTGTTTGAAGATGATGACGAAATCTGGGACATGGAGCCGCTCGAGGAAGCGCTCGGCGGCAGCTACGGCGCGTTCATCGGCGCAGAAATCGACGCATCGATCTCGCCGCACATCAGCGGACGGGTGGACGACAATCACGCAGAGTCCCGACTTTTCGAACTGCACCGGCTTCCCAAGGCGGACAATCAGGCCAAGGTGCGAATCCGCTTCGCCATGAACGGCACGTGGAGCTGGTACTGGGCAGTCGATAACTTTGGCCTATACAGCATCCAGGAGACGACCCCGACCGCACCGGACATCGACAGCATCTCGGTGGAAGGCGGCGTGGTCACCATTAACTGGCAGGGCTCGGCCGGAGTGCGGTTGCAGAAAACCGCCCGCTTGGCGAAGCCGGATTGGCAGGACGTACCCGGCACCAAGGGGGAATCCTCGGCACAGGAGGTTGCCGATCAGACAGAGTCGTACTATCGTCTCATCCGAAATTAGGCCAGCCCGCTTGGCCAATCGCACGATGAAAAAAAGAGACACAGGCCAGTCCAACCAGACGCGGGGGTTTACCCTGATCGAGCTGCTCGTAGTCATTGCGATCATCGCCATCCTCGCCTCACTGCTACTGCCGGCCCTGGCCCGGGCCAAGGGCATGGCCCAACAGATCAGTTGTCTCAACAACCTCAAGCAACTTGGGCTGGCAGTGCAACTGTACTCCGGCGACAATGACGACTGGATCAATCCAATTCAGGACCGGATCACCCCCGGCCTCGAGTCCAGCTGGAGACCGTATCTTTACAAATATCTTGGCGCGACGTGGGACAACGACAAAAAGATGTTCCTCGGCGGCAGCAAGCAGACCTACGATTGCCCGACCGAAAACGCCAAGGGCAAAAAGGGCGATGTCTACCACCTGGGCAAACCGGCCATCGTCGGCCAGTTCCGATTTGGCGAGATCGGCATCGCCAGCGGCATCGGCGCGGTGAACGTTCACTGGGTCAAGGGCGGTGCGCAGCCTCCATTCGGCCGGGGGGCCGGCTACGAGAACAACCTCTGCAAATGGGGCTCGGTGGAATCAGCCTCCGAGATGATTCTCCTCGGCGATGGACACAGCAACCTCGGTGGCTGGCCCAATGACGCCTGGTGGATCTGGAAGGACTTAGGTAACGCAAACTCTGCGGGATACAACCGGTTCATCCAAAACGACCCGGGCGCAATGCGGCACGGTGGCAAGTCCAACTATGTCTTTGGCGACGGCCGCGCAAAACTGCTCGATCCAAACATGATCCCCTGCGACGAGTCAGCCTGCTGGTGGTCTGCACCGCGCAGCCCGCANTGACATGGCGNTAAAAAANGANCAGAAAAAACAGCTNACCCTNGCCGGTNTNCTGTTCGGGCTGGCCATCCTGTTTTTCTTCCTGTTCAACCGTGCTGAACCGGAGCCGATGCAGTTTTTTTACGATGAGAGTGAAAAGAAATTGTTTGAGGCATCCGTCGACTCCATCCCGCCCATCAAGGGCATTAACGACGACCAACTCGACGGCGTCCGGGCCATCGTCATCGCCCCGAAAGGCCAGAGCCGGGACGCCTCGGCCCGCCGAATTGCCTACCTCGAAAAATGGTCACCGCAACTGAAACAGCAGCTCGAGGCCGCCGCAAAAGCCAAGGAGGCCGGCTACGCCGTGCCCAACGTCATCGATCGTTCCGCGAGAAATTTCCACCGGTTTGTGCGCACCGTCGACTCACCCAAGTGGCACTCCATGAACACGGACCAAGCGGCCCGGATCATTGCAGTGTTGCGAACCAAGGACAGTCAAGGGAAACTCCCCGCGGTGTGCACTCCGAATTAATGACCCGACTCGCCGCACCCCGGATTTTAGTGTCGGCTGATGAAACATCATTGACTCATATAGATGGAAACTTCCTCCTTTAGCTTTCCCACAAAGGTCCTTTCAGGCGCGGGTATTATCGACCAGCTCCGGGGCATGCTCCCAGCACTGGGCATCCATCGGCCACTGGTCGTGACTGATGCCGGGCTGCTGTCGACCGAGGCCTACAAAAAACTCGCCGCCGCCCTGCTCCCCGGCGAGCCGGATCGCGACTGGTTTTTGCACTCCGACGTGCAGCCCAACCCGACAGAGGCCAACACTCGAGGCGCAGCCGAGCTGGCTTTGGCTCAAAGCTGCGACGGCGTCATCGGCCTCGGCGGTGGTAGTGCACTGGACGCCGCCAAGGTCTGCCGCATCCTCATCAAGCAGCCGCAGCTCAAGCTCGCCGACTATGACTGGGAGGCCGACTGGAGCGGGCTGTTACCGTTCATCGCCGTGCCCACCACCGCCGGAACCGGCAGCGAAGTTGGCCGCAGCGGCGTGGTCACACCGGACGGCTCCGACAGCAAGGGAATGTACTTTCACCCGGAACTGCTTGCCCACTGTGTTTTTCTCGACCCGGAACTGACCACCGGACTGCCAGCCGGGTTGACAGCCGCCACCGGACTCGACGCCCTCACGCATTGCATAGAGTCATTCACGTCGCCGGCGTTTCAGCCGATGTGCGACGGTATCGCGCTCGAGGGGATTCGACTCATCATCGACGCGCTGCCCAAGGCCATCGCCGACGGTGCTGATCTCGATGCGCGCGGCCACATGCTGGTCGCCGCCGCGATGGGCGGCGTGGCGTTTCAAAAGGACCTCGGGGCAACCCATTCTCTGGCGCATCCGCTCTCNGCAATCTGCGGCGTGCACCACGGCACGGCCAACGCCATCTGTCTGCCGCATGTCATGCGCCACAACGCCCGGCAAAAACCAGGAGTCTATCGGCGAATCGGCATCGCCTGCGGGCTGGACGTCGTCTCGTGCAGCGACGTCGATGCCTCCGAGTTGACCGTCCAGTTCGTCGACGACTTTATCCGGCGCTGCGGCATACCCAATTCACTCGAGGAGGTCGGTGTGAAGGAGGAACACATNGANGCCCTGAGCGATCAGGCGTGGCTGGATCCCTGCCACCAGACCAACCCGGTACCGGTCTCNCGTGAAGATTTGAAGGAACTTTTTCTGAAGGCACTGTGAGCGATTTCCCCACCCAACTTTTGATTAACGGCCAGTGGCTCGACGGCTCTGGGGCCAAGCGCTTGGCCATTGTCAACCCGGCGACCGAAGAGTCTTTTGGCGAAGTCAGCTCTGCGACCGCCGATGAAATTGGCCAGGCGGCCGAGGCGGGTCAGTCGGCGTTTGAGTCCGGTTGGCGCGACATGCCCCCGGGCGAACGCACCCGGTTGCTACGCAACTTGGCCAAGCGTATCCACGAGAACGTCGAAACCCTCGCCCAACTCGAAACCCGTAACGTCGGCAAGCCGATCGGCGATGCCCGCTGGGAAGCCGATGCCGGGGCAAAGGTGTTCGACTATTACGCCGGGGCCATCGGGCATTTGTGCGGGCAAACGATCCCCGTGGCACGGGGCGGCTTTGATTTCACGCTACGGCAACCGATGGGCGTCATCGCGGCGATCACGCCGTGGAATTTCCCGTTCCTCATCGCCTGCTGGAAAGTTGCCCCTGCACTGGCCGCCGGCAACTCAGTTGTCCTCAAGCCGGCATCGCTCACTCCATTGACCGCGCTAATGCTGGGTCAACTGGCGCAGGAAGCCGGCCTGCCAGACGGCGTGCTGCAGGTGTTGCCGGGCAGCGGATCGGAAGCCGGCAAAGCCTTGGCCACCCACCCGCTCGTGCGCAAAATCGGCTTCACCGGTTCGACCGAGGTCGGCGCGACTATCATGAAATTGGCTGCCGATGACATCAAACGAGTGTCCCTAGAGCTGGGCGGTAAGTCGCCGAATATCGTTTTCGCCGATGCCAACTGGGAGCGCGCCGCAGATGAATCCCCAATGAGTGTCTTCGGAAACACTGGTCAGGACTGCTGCGCCCGCAGTCGCATGTTCATCGAGCAACCGGTGTTCGATGCGTTCGTTGATCGTTTCACCGCCGCCACCAATGCTCTCAAAATCGGCGATCCGACGGACGAAGCCACACAGGTCGGCCCGATGGTCAGCGCGGCGCAGCGCGAGCTTTCCGAGTCGTACATCGCTGGAGTGCGGGACTCAGGACGTGAGATTCGCACGGGCGGCGACCGACCAAGCGGCGGAGGCTTTTACCTGAATCCAGCCGTGATCACCGGCGTCAAGACTGGGGACCGCGCCTGGCGCGAGGAAATTTTCGGGCCAGTCGTCTGCCTGCGCCCGTTCACCGACGAGACCGAGATGCTGCGCGAAGTCAACGACACGAACTTTGGCCTGAGTGGCTCCGTCTGGTCTAACGATCTTAGCCGTGCGCTGCGCGTGGCACGCCGAGTCGAAAGCGGCGTCATCAGCATCAACAGCCACTCCAGCGTACACACCGAGGCACCGTTCGGTGGATTCAAGCGCAGCGGCCTTGGGCGCGATCTTGGCATGTCGGCCATCGAGGCCTGCACCGAGGTGAAAAACATTTACGTCGGCGAGTAGTCAATGGTGTTTCAAGTTTTCAGTTTCAAGTTTCAAGATACGGCGACTACCCCAATCCACTTGGCCAAGCGCGGATACAACTGGGTCGCCACTCGATGCCTGCTGCTCGGCACGCTCGCGCTTGGCCAGGGGGCTTCGGCTGGGGTGACGGCCTACAACGATTTTGGTGCGCCCAGCCTGCGAATCAACTCCATCTCACGCATCGGCGCAACGTTGGCCGAGTTGAAAGCCAGCAACGGCAGCGTCGTAAAAACTGGCACACTGATCAACTTCACCAGCGGTCAGTTCAGCGGCATCAATTTGAAATTAACCGTGACCGGCTCTCCGCTTGGCCAGGCGGAGATTGGTACCGAGCCTCACGCCGAAACCGAGGCTGGTATGGTCTTTGGCGACAGAGTCAACTGTGAAGGCGGCACCCCGCTCCCCGCGGGCGAGGTGCATTTCATCGACCTGTCCGGCCTCGACCCGGCTAAGCGCTACGAATTGGTGTTGTTCGCAAGCGATGCGACCGGGGGCGAAGCCAAGCCGGTTTCATTCACGTTGTGGGATGTTTCGTCGTTTGAAAATCGCAGTGCCGTCGCACCGGACAGGGTAACGATTGGCGGCCAGTTTAATCGCACGACAACCATCGAGACAGCCGGGAACGACAACCCGGCGCGGGGCGATATCTGCCGGTTTGCGTCCATCCGGTGCGGTGCCGACGGCGATCTCCGTGTGATCCATCAAGCGCCCAGCGGCAGCCAGTTGAAAGCCCTCATGTTGCGCGAACATACACCGCCGGTGCTCGCCGGCAAACCGATGATCGAACTGGGTGAAGACCATGCCGTCATCCGGGCGACGTTGACCGACAAAACCGGCGACCCTATCGAACTGCGCTGGCGAGAGGCCAAAAGCGACACTACATGGCAGTCGATGACACTCACACCGGATGCAACCGGCACGGTCTCGGCCCGACTCGATTCGCTGGCGGTATTCGTCGATCACGAATTCGTTTTCGTGCAGTCGACCCCTCAGGGGGAAGTCACCTCGGAACCGCGCATGATTCGCCCGCANAAAACCGGGATCATNTACTCANCCGGCTTTGAGCCGACCGANCCGGTGGCTTTCCTGCCCGGTGCCATCANCACAAAAACAGGGCCGTGGCGTGTGGCCAAGGGCCAGGCCGAGGTGCAGACCAATCGTGTCGCGCACGGCGGCCAGGCGGTACGCACCGGCGATTGCGTCATCGAGATGACGCTGAAAAACCCGGCAAAAATTCTCTGGGCCGATGCCTTTATTCAGGATCCCGGCATCAGCCAANCGAGCAAAATCCCGGATGGCAAGGCCAGCAGCGTGCTACTATTTTACGACGGCAAACTCCTCGCGCTCAATGGCGACGGAAACGGCAGCGGCAAATTCGTCACGGCCGCGGAACTTCCGGGAGACCGCTTCACGCGGTTGACCATTCGCACCGACTACGAGGCCAAGCGCTTCGACGTCTGGGTGGATGGCAAGCCGGCCCTGTCCAAGCTTGGATTCAAGGACAACTCGGTCACCCAGTTTCACGGAGCCAAGCGGTTCGCCGGAGCGAACAGTTATCTGGATGACTTCAGCCTATCGACCTGGGGGCTCGACAGCGACAGCGATGGAGACAGCCTGAACGACCTCGATGAAGCCAAGTTTTACGGCTCGTATCCGTTGCTGGCAGACAGTGACCGAGACGGGGCGAGTGACGCTCAAGAAATCGCTGCAGGCACCCACCCGGCCGATCCCAGTTCAATCTTCGCCGTAAAGATAGACTCGGCAGACAGCGGCCAAACCCGGCTGTCGATCCCGACGATCACCGGCCTTGAGTACACACTGCAACGCCGGGCCGCGATTGGCCAAGGGCAGTGGCAGACCGTGCCCGGTTTCGATAACGTACCGGGCAACGGCAACGTGCAGTCGTTCCTCGAGACCCCTGACGGGCGCAACTACTTCTACCGTGGCGTCATTGTCAATCGCCTCAAACCCGCGAACCCCTGAGATGGCTAGACGAACAAACAGTTTGTCATTCACATTTGTTTTGCGAGAGCTTGTCGCAGATCGCTCGCTTTCGCCCTCTCTCTCAATGGAAAGGTCAGTAACCTTCTCTCTCCCTCAATTGGAAGAGGGGCAGAGTGAGGGGGCAGTCAACCGGTTTCCCCGGTTTCGTGCGTTCACTGTTTTCGCCCTACTCTGGATCGGTCTTTTGTGCGCTCACGCACAGAGTCCGATGAATGAGTGGGTGCTGTCTCCGGCGAATATCGATGTCACCACGGTGAAGGATCTCTCCGGCAACGAGGATGGTCTTTTGCACGGGCGGATGGCGACCATCCAAAAGCCCCCCGCAATGTATTTTGACGGGACGGACACCTACATCGAGTTGGCCGGCAAGGAGGAGCCCAAGTCGCTGCCAAAAAACAAGCTGACCGCCGAGGCGTGGGTGGCTGTGAACTCCCCCGCCGAATGGGGAGGCATCGTCGGCTGCCTTCAGGACAATGGCAGCTTCGAGAAAGGATGGGTGCTCGGCTACAACAACGACAAATTCAACTTCGCACTTTCCACCAGTGGCTCCCTCACCTACCTGAACGCCACCGTNCCGTACGAGACCGGCCNGTGGCATCACGTCGTCGGAACCTTNGATGGCTCGCGAATGCGNCTCTACGTCAACGGCGTCGAGCGCGGCAGCAGCAGCCAGCGCCGGGGAACCATCGACTACTCGCCGGCCACGTTCGTCATCGGCAGCTACCTTGACGACAACGAGTTTTTTCCGCTCGAAGGCTTTATCTCCGGGGTACGAATCTACAATCGTGCTCTCACCGGCCAGCAGGTTCGCAATCGCTACAACAGCACAAAAAACAGCCACGCGACACGGCCCAAGCCGCCGACCGTGGCCAGCAACCGCGACCTGAGCGCCGGCCCCTACCTGACGTTTACCGCGAGGGATCGGGCGGTGGTTCGCTGGGAAACGGCTCAACCGATGCCCACTCGCCTCGCCTACGGCACCTCGCCCAAGCTGGGCAACCGCATCAATCGAGGCAATAAGACTCAAAAACATGAAGCCACGATCGACGGGGTCACGCCCGGTAACACGTACCACTACTCGGTTGGTGTCGAGCGCGAGGGAGCAGTCCAATGGCTAGCCCCGGCAACCGGCGAATCAGATTTCAACTACGCACGCCGAGACATCAGCGCTATCGCATCGCCGTTCGCCGAGGATGAACGAATGAGCAAAAGCCACGCCGCCGCCGAGGCGATTCTCGCAGCCACCGGCATCCACAAAGGCTACGCGATCGACTACGGCTGCGGCGAGGGGCGNCTGGCGTTCGCCTTGGCCAAGCGTACCGAATTGACCGTGATCGGCGTGACTAACGACGCAGCAGAGGCGACACGCGCCCGGGCNGCNCTGCGGCGGGCCGGTATTTACGGCTCACGGGTGACAATCCACCACCGCCCTCTGGCCAAACTCGGGCACACCGACCACCTNTTCAACCTCGCNGTGTCAAGCGAGCTTCTGCACGAGGGCACGCTGCCCGGCGACCGCGCGGAACTGCTGCGCGTCCTCCGGCCAAGCGGCGGCGTGCTCGCGCTGGGAGGTCTACCGAAGGGCCGCTTGGCNAAGCTCATCGCCGGGCCACCCCTTGAACCCNCCNCAATNNCCGAGTCCANTGGCGANCTGCTCCTAGCCAGACGCAAGCCTCTCGANGGCGCAGGCGAATGGACGCACACCTACGGCACCGCCGCNCAGACNTCCAACAGCGGTGACGAAATTGTCAACGGCAGCCGGATGGCGCTGCAGTGGTTCGGCAAACCGGGCGCNCGCGGTATGATCGACCGGCAAGGCCGCAATCCGCCACCGCTCACCAGTAACGGTCTCCTTTACGTGCAGGGGGATAATCGCATCTGGGGGCAGGACGCCTTCAACGGGACGATCCTCTGGAACTACGAGTTCCCGAGCGAATTACGCCGCGTAAACACCCCTCGAGACGGGAGCAACATGTGCGCGGACGACTCTTCACTATTCGTCGCGATGCGCGANCGAGCCTACCGGTTCGACGGCCACACCGGCGATCTGCTCCAGAGCTTTCCAGTGATCTCCGAGGGTGCGGCTAATTGGGGCTACATCGCCAACGAAAGCGATCTGCTTTTCGGCAGCAGNATCAAGCCTGGCTCGGAGTANACCAAGTTTAAGGGTACACCTTACTGGTACGACTCCACCGGCACGCAGGACACGGCCAAGATTTGCAGTGACAACCTGTTCGCCGTCGACAAGCAAACCGGCGGGAAAAAGTGGGAGTACTGGGGCGGAAAAATCATCAACTCCAGCATCGCCATCGGAGGCGGGCGTGTCTACTTCGTCGAGTCCAACTCGTCGAGAATNCAGAACGAACCGACCAGCCGAATCGCCTCCAGCAACCTTTGGTCGAGCCTGCGCCTCGTCGCGCTCAACCAGAAAAACGGAGCGAGGGTCTGGAGCAAGTCGATCACGGTAAACAATTCGCCTTACCCTNTCGTGTTTTTCCTCACGCAGGCCGGGGATCGTTTAATCCTCAGCTACACCACCACGAGGTATTACGTNGACGCCTACTCCACCCGTGAGGGGAGGAAGGTTTGGTCGAAAAACCACTCGTGGAACCGCGACCATCACGGCGGCCACATGTACCACCCGTTGATCATCGACGATGCGGTGCTTGTCGAGCCGTTTGGCTATCGATTGTCCAATGGCTCCGTCGTTCATCGCGGACTGCCGCAACGCGGCGGATGCAGTACCATGTCAGCCTCGAAAGACACGGTGCACTANATCAACTGGGACTATGACAAGGGCTCGATGTATTTTTGGGATGTCTCCACCAACCGGCGGCGACTGATGGTCGGCTCCCGCTCGAGTTGCTGGCTTTCGCTGATTTCCGGCAACGGCATGATCCTCTCGCCAACGGCCAGCTCCGGCTGCCGGTGCCGTTACCCCATTCAAACCTCGATCGGGTTCACGAGACGATGATGCTACGCAAAACAAAACGGGTGGTTGGATTGACGATCGTCATCGCTTGGTCAAATGCTTGGTCGGGCGCCGCCGACTGGCCGACCTACCGACACGACAACCAGCGCAGCGCTATCACCGCCGAGACTCTCAAGCTGCCGTTGGCTCGGCGATGGCAGATGATCCCGGCGCAGCCGCCCTCCCCCGCCTGGGCCAAGCCTGCCAAGTTCGATTTTTACGTCTCGCCGCAGTCACGCAAGCCGCTCGTGCACCGCCTGGCCTACGACCATGCCTACCATGTCACCGCCGTCGGCGACCGCGTGTTTTACGGCTCATCGGCCGAGCACACGGTGCATTGTCTCGACGCCTTCAGTGGCGCGGAGCAGTGGGTGTTTTTCACTGACGGCCCGGTACGTTTCGCACCGACGATCGACAACGACCGCGTCTATGCCGGCTCAGACGACGGCACGGCCTACTGCCTCGAAGCCGCCACCGGCAAGCTGGTCTGGAGCCACACCGCTGCCAGCGAGAAAAACGTTCTTGTCCCGAACGACGGCCGCCTGGTCTCGCCGTGGAGCGTGCGCAGCTCGGTCGCCGTAGACGGCGACACGGCCTTTTTCACCTCCGGTTTTTTCCCGCACGAGGGCGTCTACATGAGCGCGGTCGATGCCGTCACCGGCAGGGCAACCGGAAGGCATCACTGGAAACAACACCATCTCAACAAGGGCTCGTTCCAAGGCTACATACTCCTGTCGGACTCGCGAATCTACATGCCGGGCGGACGCAGCACGCCGTTTTATTTTGATCGACGCACCGGCAAACGGCTCGGGCAGTTTGCCAAGGGCAACGGCATGGGGTCGTTTGCGCTGCTGGCGGACAACCGTATTTTTCACGGCCCGGCGGACCGGAGCGGTGGCGTGCTCACGGAGGCAGGCCTGACCGGTGACAAGGCGGCCTCGCACACCGATGCGCTCGACATGATCGTC
>NZFR01000026.1 GCA_002689335.1 Verrucomicrobiales bacterium | reverse complement strand
TTCGTTCGCCAACGATGCCAACCCTGCCATGTCGAAGCTCTTTTTCGAGGGAAACTTGGCGCACCTCGGCGAGGATTTCTGAAAGCGTGGCCGCCGTGCCGCTAGGGGCATCTTTTTTCAGGCGATGATGCATCTCCACTACCTCCAAATCAAAATCAGCACCCAGGACTTCGGTCGCTTTGCGCGTCAACCAAAAGAGGGTGTTCACGCCGGTGGAAAAATTGGATGCCCAAACGATTGGAATTTCCGACTGCAAACTAAAGATCGCCTCCTTGTCCTCGGGCGAATGACCAGTGGTGCCGATGACGAGTGGCTTTTTGTGTTTGGCGCACAGTTCCGCAACCGATCGGGTAATTTCGTGGAAGCTAAATTCGATGACGGCACCGGTCTGTCCGATCACCTCACTCAAATTGTCCCCAACGTCGACGCCGGCCGTGATTTCGATATCCGGGTTGGCTTCACCGCAACTCAGCAGCGCTTGGCCCATGCGGCCTTTCGATCCATTAATAATTACCTTGGTCATTATAGTACGTTAAACGACGCCGCAGGATTTCAACGTCTTAGCCAAGCGCTTGCGATTGTCGGCCGACATTTTGCAGAGCGGCAAGCGGTATTGCTCCGCGCACTTCCCCTGCATCGCAAGCGCCGCCTTGGCTGGCACCGGATTGGTTTCGATGAACAAATCTTTGAACATCGGATAGTACTTTTGATGTAGTTTGAGTGCGGCGGCGGGTTTACCGGCGGCGAACGAATTTACCATTCGCGCGATCTCTCTCGGGATAATGTTGGAGGCCACACTAATGACACCCTGAGCACCNACCGACATGAACGGCAGCGTCAATGCATCGTCNCCGCTGAGGATGTGNAACGCTTGGCCAAGCGCTTCTCGNAATTGGCTGACNCGGTCCGCATCTCCCCCCGCCTCCTTGATGCCCACAATATTTTTGCANNCCTTGGCCAAGCGCTTCACGGTNNCNACCTCAATCGNGATGTTGCANCGACCGGGNATGCTGTAGAGCACGATCGGNANCTTGGTGGNTTTAGCTATTTTTTTGAAATGTTGAAACAANCCCTCCTGCGACGGCTTGTTGTAGTAGGGTGAAACNAGGAGTGAACCGTCNGCACCTACCGNCTCAGCAGCCTTGGTTAACTCGATCGCCTCGNCGGTGGAGTTGGCACCGGTACCGGCGAGCACCTTGATTTTGCCNTTGCNTGCCTGCACNGCCAGTTCGATCACGCGAATGTGNTCGCTGAACTNNAGCGTGGGGGATTCGCCGGTNGTCCCAGTCGGGACAATGCCATCCACCCCACCGCGGATTTGTTCCTGNACGAGTTTTTGAAACGCAGCCTCGTCAACGCGTCCGCGTCGGAAGGGNGTAATTAGCGCCGTGTATGTGCCGGTGAACTTCATCAAAAAGCGCTGAGAGAGTGGGTAAAAACNCGCTGTTTTTCCAGCAAAGATTTTGAAGAATCAAGGATTNAACTCNTTNGGCATCAGATCGATTCCCCTCGACTTAGCAATCTGCCCATACTCCCTATCGCACTTGGGGCAGGAAGGATCGCCGTAATCGTCGTACTTGGGTAGTAAGTGTAGTATGAAAACGGTACTGCAAGTTTTGCACTCGTTCACCGGATGCGCCCTGCCTTTTTTGCATTTGATGCAAAACAGAACCGAGTCACTACCACCTCCTGGATACTGCTTCCAATTATTCGGAAAATCCTGCTGGTAGGCAGTAATGTTTTCAGTTTGTTTGCAGGATAAACANTAATATCCAAGTTCTACCTCTGCGATTGCGCAACTCTTTTGGAAAGACCAATAAGCTAAGAACACTGCTCCAATTGCAGCAACCAATGTTCCGATNGCTTTTTGTGGACTAGTCCCCGATTCGCTCATAAACGGGCCTTNATAAGTCCTCCCCNNGCCTCCAATTCTCCAAGGTCTTCCTGATAAATGTAGTACTGACGCCCCCCCGGATTCCAGCTGTGAATAAAATACATTTGCTCAAAGGGAACCCAACTTACAGAACCGTCGGCGTAGCATTGGTTTCCTCCGGANGGTTTGCCTTGGTTGTTTGCGTGAGCCGGATAACCACCGTAGGCCGTTGCGCGCCCCCCNCCCCAACGGCCATCGATCTTGCCNACGAGGTCAGCCAACAAGACCATCTGCGGGCCATCCTGTCCCGAATTTACAGGGCTGCGGGATTTAAACGTTCCACGGGAATTTNGCCAGGTGTCTGCTCCACCAAAATGCTGAAANCCCAAAATCATCTGNGGGTACTGTTTCTCCCATGCAGGGAAAAGTGGGTTGGTGGTGTATCCCTTCGGCATTGGGCCGGTGTAACGTAGGCCGGGACAACCGAATACTTTACTTAATTGTAAACCTCTGTAGGTGTAAGGATCGTTGCGCTCATCGTAGCCGGCTGGCTTTTTCGTCGCCAAATTGTACCCCGTCAAAAGCTCCACTTGTGGTAGGTCCAAGCACTTTTGCACGATGTTATCAGCGCGCTCCCGTTGGGCTCCCCGTCCTGGCAAATATTTTCCTTGGTTATCGTCGCGATACATGAACAGCCCGAGACTTGTTTGTTTCATATTATTGGTACAGACGGCTTTCAGTGCCATGCTCTTGGCCTGAGCCAAGGCCGGAAGAAGGAGCGAAGCTAAAATCGCGATGATAGCGATTACCACCAAGAGTTCAATTAGGGTAAACCCGTTTAGTCGGGTTGTTTTTTTCGTTTTCATTTTGACTGACAGGCAAAACGTACCGATTGGCTAAGCCTTGCGCAACCCTTCAACTTACCCCGGTAGCGTGTATGAGAGATGGCCATCCATACCAAGCGGGATGCCAAGCCAAAACCAAATCAAGAGCAAAAGCGTCCAAACAATCGAAAAAACAATTGTAAATGGCAGCATCGTGGAGATGAGCGTGCCCATGCCGCCCTTGGGAGCGATGTTTTTCATGAACGCCAGCAGAATGACCATATACGGATTTAGCGGCGTGATGCAGTTGGTCACCGAGTCGCCAATTCGGTAGGCGCATTGGGTCAGTTCCGGAGAGATGCTCACCATCATGAACATCGGGATGAAGATCGGCGCAAAGATGGTGTACTTGGCCGACATTGACCCAACGAACATGTTGAAGCACATAGTCATGACTATGAACGCGACGAGCAACAGAGAGGTGGGCAACGCTGCTTGGCCAAGCGCTTGGCCTCCGCTCATGGCGAGCATTTTGTCGAGGCCGGAGTATTTGAAATGCTCCACGAATTGCCCGGCGAAAAACGCCATGACCACGATCGGTGCCATGCCGGCCATCGACTCCGTCAACAACTTGGCCACGTCGCGGTCGTTGTGGATTTTCTTCTGCACCACACCGTAAACGATACCGGGGATGATGAACACGATCAGCACCAGTGGTACGATCGCCTTCACCCACCGCGGGAAAATATTTTTGGACGGCACGAACACTTGGCCGTCTTTTTCGATTGCACCTGTGGGGAGTGGCTCACCCGCTTCGACCTCGACCACCTCGACAGTGATCATTTTTCCGGGCTTGGTCGGAGACTCCAATTCGTACGTGTAAAGTGGAGAGCCGGGGATGTTCACCATCGCGATCACAGTCGTCAGTGCGATGGCAAAAACGATCCCGGCGATCTTGAGTGCCCGCTTATCGTCCGGGGTTAATCGCTGCTCCTCCAGATCGGACACATCCACCGGCGACGGGCCACCCTCTTCAGCCGTTTTTTTAGACAACCGTTTTTCAACCATGACGTCAGCCACGAACCAACCTAGCCCTGTCATGACGATCGTCGAAGCGATCATGAACCACAAGTTGCACGCCGGGTTCACCTCGTAGTTAGGATCGATCACCTGCGCTCCCATCGTGGCCAAATCAGACAACATCGGATCCAGACTCGTGATGACGAGGTTCGCGTTGAAGCCAGCCGCCACGCCAGCAAACACCGCCGCCAAGCCGGCCAACGGAGCTCGGCCAACCGCCTTGTACAGGGCAGCCGCCAGTGGGGGCAGAATGATGTACCCCGCGTCGGAAGTCATCGACGACATGATGCCGAGAAAAACCATCGCCGGAGTCAGCAGTTTTTGCGGCACCACCATGAGCATCGCCTTGAGCGCGGATCCGATGAAGCCGGTGCGTTCGGCGATACCGATGCCCAGCATCCCCACCAGCACGATTCCCAGCGGGGCGAAGTTTATGAAATTCTCGACCATGCTGGAGATGGCCCAAAACAGACCATCCCGGGTCAAAATATTGTTCGCCTCGAAGGTTCGGCCGGTTTCGATCCACTTCAACGCCGCTTGGCTGCCGTCAACCGCTTGGTCAAGCGCAGCCGAGTGATCCGGCAGTCGCTCGTGTACCACCCAGCCGGAATTCACCGCCACCGCAGAAGCGATCATCACCAGCACGGTGCCGATCAAAAACAGGGTCGCAGGATCCGGCAGGCGGTTCCCCACCCGCTCGATCCAGCCAAGCCAACCGCCGTTGGCCGGTTTCTCGACAGAAGTGTCCGATTCGCTCATGGCATCAAGTGGCGGATTTTGCCCGGACAGCCTTCAAGGTCAATTCTCGATTGCATTTTGAACCCTGATTGGCCATGATCCGTCTCAAGAAATATGAGGTTGAAACAATTTATAACCACTCTCTGTNCGACTATTTTAATCAGCNCNCCGCTTGGCCAAGCGGTNGANTTGTCCGACGAAGACAGCGGCAAAATCGCNCGNGTAGTTGGTTTCCTGCTTTCGCAAACCCACTTTAAGCGCGCCCCACTGGACGACGATATCTCCAAGTCGTTTTTGANGAAATACATGGAGTCGCTCGACTACAGCNGAATGGTTTTCCTGCAGTCCGACTNCGATGAGTTCAACNCCAAGTACGGCACTCTTCTCGANAACCTGACCAAACGAGGCAACGTCTCACCCGCTTTTGAGATTCAGAAACGCTACGTCAAACGCCTCAAGACCTCGCACGAATGGCTCGAAGATATCCTTTGGAGGGAATTTGATTTCGGTAAAGACGAGTCCTTCACGCCNGACCGCACAAAAGCCGACTGGCCGGCCGNCGAAACGGAAGCGCGCGACCTTTGGCGCAAACGGATCAAATACGAAGTNCTCGGCACNCGCCTTGGCAAACGGCGGGGCGTCGAAGCCATGAACGCCAAAGCCAACAACGGTGAGATCATCAAAAAATCAGACGGTACTGCGGTGAAGCCGTACGAGATCAAAGTTGAGAAGGAAAAAATCCTCCGCCGCTACGAGCGTTTTCTCCGGGTACGAACCGAGATGGACTCCGGCGATGTGCTGCAAATTTATCTCACNGCGCTCTCGAACGGCTANGACCCCCACTCCGACTATTTCAGCCCGCGCGAAGCCGAAAATTTTGAAATCAACAACATCAAACTCTCGCTGACCGGCATCGGAGCGCGGCTTCAGTGGGACGATGGTTACACAAAACTGGTCGAACTCGTCCCCGGCGGCCCGGCAATCCGCAGCAAAAAACTCAAGCCNGGCGACCGCATCGTCGCCGTGGCACAGGGTGAAGACGGCGAACCNNTNGACGTATATGAGATGGAACTGGACAAAGTTGTCGACAAGATTCGCGGTGAGAAAGGTACGATGGTTCGCCTNACCATNATCCCGGCCGATGCTGCCGACGAAAGCGAAACCANGGAGGTTCGCCTCATCCGCGACAAGATCAAATTGACCGACAGTTTGGCCAAAGGACAGGTCGTTGATTTTCCAAACATGCCGCGTTTGGGTGTAATCGACTTACCNCAATTTTACGAAAACTGCGCCCGCGATGTGGGCNTGATACTCGACCGGTTCCAGCAGGAAAAAGTGAACGGCGTCGTGCTTGATCTGCGCCGCAACGGCGGCGGGCTGTTACCGGAAGCGGTTAAGCTGGCCGGCTTGTTCATCGAACAAGGCCCAATGGTACAGGTCATCGACAGTCGCCAACGTAAACAAATCCTTCAAGACAACGACACGAACATCCGTTACGACGGTCCGATGATCGTGCTCGTAGGCAAACTCAGCGCCTCGGCTTCGGAGATCGTCGCAGCGGCACTTCAGGACTACGGACGCGCCGTGGTCGTCGGAAGCAAATCCACCCACGGCAAAGGCACCGTCCAAACCGTGATGCCGTTGATCAACTGGGTGCGGATCAAAGATCCCGGCAAGCTCAAGCTGACCATCTCCAAATTCTACCGCGTGGCCGGTGGCACCACACAAAAACAGGGCGTCACCCCAGATATCATCCTGCCAACACCGTACGATTACATGGACATTGGCGAAGCCACCCTTCCCAACAGCCTCGCCGCCGACCACACCGCTCCCCTCAACTACCGCAAATTAAATCGCGTGAATGATTACGTTCAGAAATTGACAACTCAGTCTGATGAACGAATCAAAACGGATCAGGATTTCGCCTACATTCTGAATGACATCAAAACTCTCAAGAAGCGTCTACTCGACAAATCGCTCTCCCTAAACGAATCCGAACGATTAAGGGAAAAAGACGAAGAAAAGGAAAAACGCGAAGCCCGCAAAAAGGAACGCAAAGAACGCGGCAAATCGGAGGAAACCGTCTACGACCTCACCATCAAGATGATTCAAAAGAACCTCAAACTCGGCGAAGAAGTGGAGGACGAAGAGAAACCAATCCGTCTCGAGGAAGAAAACGAAGACGAGGAGGAAATTGAAGAGGACGAAGAAGATGCTCCGAAACTCGATCCACATTTGCGCGAAACGCTCGACATCCTGCACGATTACATCAAACTGCTGGATCCGAAAAAGAAAATCGCCGCCAAGGGTAATGACAACGAGAATCCGGTTCAGTAACGCAGGTTATTTTTTCAACAACCCATCCGGATCGAGCGGGCCACAAGTCCGCTCGATTTGTTTTCGGATCTTGCCGTTGCTCGCGATGACCGCGTANGTNTGCTCACCATTTTTTCGAGGCATNCGCCAAAACTCGCCGCCAGCGCACTCCAAGATCAACCCACCGGCGGCCACATCCCAAAGCCGTATTTTGGATTCGATGTAGCCATGAAAACGGCCGCTAGCCACGTAAGTCATCGCCAATGCCGCCGATCCCATCATTCGCGGTTTGCGAATTTTGGGNGCCAGTTTCATGAAGTANGGCATCATGTAATCCATCGTCGGTTTATCCTTGGCAAAACCGATCGCCAACATGGCTTCCTTAAGAGGGCCNTCGTTGACGCTGATTTTCTTCCCGTTGAGCTTGGCCGCCTGCCCCTTGACAGCAGTCCACAGTTCNNTGGTGAACGGATCGAACACCACGCCCACGACGGTCTCAAAATCATCTCCGCCGNCACTCCGCTTGGCCAGGCGCTGCTGCAGCGCGATCGATACGCAGGCATGCGGGATGCCATAGNTATAGTTCACTGTCCCGTCAATCGGNTCGACGANCCAACGAAGATCGGTCTCGATATCACCGGCGTTCCCTTCCTCCCCAAGGATGGCCACATCCGGATGTGACTTGGTCAACATGGACTCGATCTTCTGTTGGCACTTCACGTCCAACTCCAGCTTGATGTCTCGCTGGGTTGATTNGTTGATCTTCTTTTTGGCGAAATGGTTTCGCGACATGATTGCCCCGGCGGCCTGTGCCGCTTTGACAGCGGTCGCGAGCAGTTTCTTTTTTTCGGCGATGGTCATGTCAGGAAGCGGAAAGATTTTCGAGAGCTTCGTTTACTTGGTTTCGCTTNGTCTGCCANTCGGCCAAGCGCTCACGCTGTTCCTCAAGCACCTCGGCCGGTGCGCGCTCAGCGAATTTCGGATTGTTCAATTTGCTCTCGGCTTTCTCTATTTCTTTTTCGATTTTTTTCAACTCCTTGGCCAAGCGTTNACGCTCGNCGTCGAAATCGATCAACCCTTCCAACGGCAAATACAAATCACCGATTGGCGATCCGATTCGTGGCGTTCCTTTTGGANNATCGGAACCAACCGTAACGGTTTCAGCNTTGAGTAAAATCTTGATCACCTCGACTTCGTACTCATTCAATTCGCCAGCAGGCTGGAATCGGTAATCGATCTTTTTGTTAAATGGGATGTTATAGGCGGCACGAAGATTTCGTCCCTGCGTTACAAGTTCATGCTTAGCCGACACTAGGCGATCGATCGTATCGTCCAGTTCATACAATTCGCAGAAGTCGGCATCGAANGCCTTCGGCCAGCGAGCGGTCATAATCGTCTGGCCACCCTGCTCCTCTGGCATGTCATTCGAGAAACCCATTCCATGCCAAAGTTCCTCTGTAATGAANGGCANNAACGGGTGGAACAATCGAAGCGTGTTGCCCATGACAAAATCNACCACCGCCAGCACGTTGGCTTTGCGAGTTTCATCGTTACCGAAGAAGGTCGCCTTGCAGGACTCAATATACCAGTCGCAGTATTCGCTCCAAAAGAAGCGATAGAGCGTTGCCGTGGCATCGGTGAATCGATACGCCTCGAACGCCGCCGTGACCTCATCGATCGCTTGGCCAAGCCGCAGCAAAATCCAGCGATCATCACTGGTCAGCAACTCAGGGCCAATCTCACCNTCCGTTTCGCCACCCTGCATCTGCCGAAATCGGCAGGCATTCCAAAGTTTGTTACAGAAGTTCCGGCCAAGTTCGACGTCCTTTTCATCGAACAACACGTCTTGGCCAAGCGGGGCGCTGCGCATGGTGCCAAAGCGAAGGGCGTCAGCCCCGTATTTGGCGATGAGTTCCAGCGGATCAGGCGAGTTCCCCAAACTCTTGGACATCTTGCGCCCCTTCTTGTCTCGAATAATGCCTGTGAAATAGACATTGCGAAATGGCAAGTCGCCCTTCCACTCGTATCCGGCCATGATCATCCNCGCGACCCAGAAAAANATAATGTCCGGCCCGGTGACCAAATCGGTGGTGGGGTAAAATTTCTTGAGCNTCTCCGTCTCTTCGGGCCAACCCATCGTGGCGAATGGCCACAGCCATGAACTGCACCACGTGTCGAGCACATCCGGATCCTGCTCCCACCCATCACCCTCGGGAGCCTCGAGGCCGCAGTGAATTTCCTCACCGCGATACCAAACCGGAATGCGGTGGCCCCACCAAAGCTGNCGACTGATGCACCAGTCCTGNAGTCCNCCCATCCAGTAATCGTACGTCTTCGACCATCGCTCGGGATAAAATTTCATCGAACCGTTGGCCACGCAATCACGGGCCTGATCCTGACTTGGGTATTTGAGGAACCACTGTTTCGACAGGCGCGGCTCGATCGGCACATCGGCACGCTCACTGAAGCCGACATTGTTTTTGTAATCCTCCGCCTTGGTTAACGAACCCAANTCCTCCAGCTTTGCGGCNGCGGCTTTGCGNGCTTCNAANCGATCCATCCCGGCAAGTTCTTCGCCNGCTAGGTCGTTCATCTTCCCGTTGGCCGCGATCACCTCGATGGCCTCCACTCCATTGCGTTGGCCNATCTCAAAATCGACCTTGTCATGGGCGGGCGTTACCTTGAGCACACCGGTACCAAACTCAATATCGATATGCTCATCGGCCACGATTGGCAGATGAGCCTGATTTTCCAACGGCAACGGCCGGATGGCATGCTTCCCAACGAGGTGCCCGTAGCGCGGATCTTTCGGATTCACCGCGAAGGCAGTGTCNCCCGGGATGGTTTCAGGTCGCGTGGTGGCGATCTCCAACCACGTGTCCGCTTCTTCGACCACCTGCACCTTAAAATAGTAGAGCTGGCTGTTTTGCTCTTTCATGATGACCTCTTCATCCGAAAGAGCCGTTAGAGATTTGGGGCACCAGTTGACCATTCGCTTGCCGCGATAAATGAGCCCTTTCTGGAACAGATCGACGAAAACACGCTGGACGCACTTCGTGTAATCCTCATCCATCGTGAAACGCAGCCGTGACCAGTCACAACTGGCACCGAGTTTTTTCAACTGCTCAATGATGATGCCGCCGTGTTTATCCTTCCACCCCCAAATATGCTCCAAAAGCTTTTCGCGCCCAAGGTCATCCCGATGCCGCATGGTACCGTCCTTGATCAATTTACGCTCCACGACACTTTGAGTCGCGATACCGGCGTGATCCGTCCCCGGCAACCAAAGCACCTCCTTGCCATCCATGCGCGCCTTGCGAGCGAGGATATCCTGAATGGTGTTGTTCAGTACGTGCCCCATGTGCAGCACGCCGGTGACATTCGGAGGTGGAATGACAATTGAGTAACCCGGTCGCGAATCACTGACCCGATCCGGATCTGCCGTAAAACATTCGTTCTTTTGCCAGAACGAATACCACTTCGTTTCAACCGCCTGCGGTTCGTAAGCCTTGGGAATTTCCGCCATGGAATAAATTAAAATGTGCCTGTATAGCTACTTCTTCAGCAGACGAAATTCGATACCGTCCAAAAGAGCCTGAAGACTGCCCTCGATAATGTTCTCGTTCACGCCCACCGTGTACCAGCGTTCCTTGCCGTCGGTGGATTCGATCGACACCCGTGTTTTGGCTGCGGTGCCAAACGCACGCGACGAATTCAAAATGCGAACCTTGTAGTCGGTGAGCTTTACCTTTTTCAGCTCCGGATAAAAACTGCTAAGCGCGTTGCGCAACGCCTGATCGAGCGCGTTCACCGGGCCATCGCCGTCAGCCACCGTGTGAGCGATTTTGTTGCCCACGCGCACTTTCACCGTCGCTTCGCAAACATGCTCCAGCGAGTCGCCTCGCATCGAAACGTGGTACGCTTCCAGATCGAATGCCGGATCCACGCGGCCCATCGCCTTGCGAATCAACAATGCCAAAGACCCCTCCGCCCCTTCGTAATCGTACCCGAAATGCTCCTGTTCCTTCACCTTCGTGAGGATATTTTTCAACTCTGGAGTGTCGTTGTTGATCCGAATGCCCATCTCCTGAGCCTTCATTACGATGTTGCTACGACCTGCGAGGTCGCTCACGAGAATACGAC